>JAJDNI010000165.1 GCA_022340755.1 Gemmatimonadota bacterium | reverse complement strand
GGATATCGCACGCGCTCCACGGCGGGGTGGGCGACCAGGAGCTCGGCCAGGGCCTGTGCGTTCTGCTGAGCTTGGCGCACACGCATGGCCAGCGTTCGGACGCCCCGAAGGACCAGCCACGCCTGGTGGGGATCCATCGTGCCACCCAGGTAGTGGAGCACCGACCGGACCTTCTTCATCAGAGCCTCGTCCCGGAAGACGAGGACCCCGCCCACGACGTCCGAGTGTCCGTTCAGGAACTTCGTGACCGAGTGGAGGACGATGTCCGCGCCGAAGCGGAAGGGCTTCTGCAGAACGGGACTCATGAACGTGTTGTCCACCACCAGCAATGCCCCCGCTTCGTGGGCGATGTCGGCGGCGCGGGCGATGTCGGTCACGGCGAGCGTCGGGTTGGCCGGCGTCTCGATGAAGACCACCCGGGTGCGGTCGGTGATCGCGCCCCGGAGCGCGTCGGGGTCACTGGTGTCCACCATCGTCGAGCCGATGCCGAAGCGGGAGAAGTCGCGCTCGAGAACGACCCGGGACGGACCATAGACGGAGGCGCTGCAGACGACGTGATCCCCGGCGGAGAGCAGCGAGAAGAAGACCGTGGAGACCGCGGCCATTCCCGAGGCGGTCGCGAGCGCGCACGACCCCTCCTCCAGAGCCGCCACGTTGGCCTCCAGCATGGCGATGGTCGGGTTGCCCATCCGCGTGTAGATGTAGCCCGGGTCCCGTCCGGCGAAGCGCTCCGCTCCCTCCTCCGGTGTGGAGAAGACGAAGGTGGATGTCTGATAGATGGGAGGCGCCACCGAGCCGAATGCCGGGTCCGGCTCCGGGCCGGCGTGGATACACTCGGTGTCGATCTTCCAGTTGGCTCTACCGTCGTGCTTCATGATTACGTCCTTTCTGGGGGACGGGCTGCGCCCGGGTCCTCCCCAGGATGATCTTCGATTGACCCGTCTCCGTCTCGATGCGCTCCACCGTCGCGAAGTGACGCCGGAAGAGCTCCTCCTCGCTGCCCAGGATCTCGAGTGCCTTCCCGAGGCCCATAGACAGGAGGCGAACGTAGAAAAGGAGGCGGACGAGTCGCTTTCGCGGCACCTCATGCTCCATCATCAGGAATCGGCCGTCGGGCATGAGCACACGCCCGACTTCCTCCAGCGCCAGCTCGGCACTTTCGCCCTTCAGCTCGTAGAAGGCGTGGGAGCAGGTTGCGGCGTGAAACGAGCCGTCGCGGAATGGAAGCCGCTCCGCGTCCGCCCTGACCAGGGCGACTGCACCCTTGCCCGCAATCTTCCGCCTCGCCTGGGCGAGCATTCCACCCGAGAAGTCGATCCCTACCACCAGGCCAGTCTCACCGGTGCGACGGGCCAGCGCGGGAAGCGTGGCGCCCGTCCCGGTACAGAGGTCGAGGACCCGGTCACCGGGGCGGAGCGCGGTGCGTTCGGCGAGAACGTCCCTCAGCCGTCCCTCGCGGTCACTCGAATGGGCCGCGACGAACCGGTCGTAGACGCGCGAGAACGCGTCGTAGTAACGGACACGGTAGCGAGAGCGCACGGCGTTCATGGCAAGTCCGCTTACCTGCTCGGCGGGACGGAAGGCGTCGATCCCCTGTCCGGCATCTCAACCTCGTCCGTATCCATGGTGGTGTCCATGACCATGGCCGTCTACATGCCCGTGTCCAACCCCTTCACACGCGGCTTCCCATGACATGGAGGCCAGCCTTCCTTCGCGGAAGTCGTCCAGCGCTTCGGCCACGGTCCAACCTTCCGTCACCAGGACCTCGATCCCGGCCCCGTTCAATGCGGCCAGGGCGCGACGGCCGAGGCCCCGACACACCACAGCTCCCACCCCGCGGCCCTCCAGCCCCTTGGCCGGCTCGCACCGACCGTGCTCATGACGGGCGTGCTCGTTGACGATCACGGACGCCTCCCCCGTATCGCTCTCGATCACCGTGTGATACGGAGCACTTCCGAAATGCGGTGAGAGGCGCGCCGTGAGCCCACGCTCATTGATCGTGGGGATGCACAATCTCATGATCCGCTCCTTTTTCGATGACCAATGCGGAAGAGTCCACCAGAGCCCGCAGAAGCTTGGCGCGCCCGGACTGCAACAACCGCTGCACCGTCCCTCTGGACACGCCCATGCGCTGTCCGGCCGCCTCCTGGTCGTGCCCGTCGAGATCGCAGAGACGCATCGCCTCGAACTCGTCCAGGCGAAGGGCGACGGTCTCGAGCTCCCGCATGGGGATGCTCCGAGGCTTGAACACGGTATCGCCGTCGAACTCCCTGCAGATACGCTGTTTTCGCCGTCTCGGCACCGCTCGCTCCTTCCGCAATAATGTGCATATGCACAATATCAAAGAGCCCTGTGGGCGTCAACCTCCGCACCGGACTCTTCGGGCAAGAGGACCTCGGCCGTGAGGCGCGCGGCCTCGGCGCACACGAGCGGACAGACCTCGAGCCCACCCCTCCGATACCACGCTTCCCGATCCTCTTCCTTGAAGAAGTCGAAGCTGCGTCCCAGCCGCTCCTCCTGGATGTCGTGACAGCGCGTGGTGCCGAACTCCCGGTTGAATCGGTCGAAGATCTCGGCCGCGACTTCCATCGTGGCGACGTATGCGTCGAAGTCGCTCAGATCCTCGCGGGCCAGGACCTGGCCGGCGAACATGATGCCGCCCAGGAGCGCGCCACAGGTCTCTCCCATGCGCGCCACGCCTCCCGCCATGGCCGTGCTCGCCCGAAGTGCCCCGTCGTCGGGGCGACGCATGTGGGTCTGGAGCGCCCAGAGCACACATCGGCTGCACCCTTCGTACGCCCGGTTGTTGTCGTAGGCGGCCTTGGCGATTACGTCCAGGAGCTTGGCGCGTGAGCCGGGCGGGCTCTCCCGTGTCGTGTAGACGGCCCGCTCGGCGGGTCCGGGGATCTTCGGGACAGCTCTATCGGCGTTCATGCTCTGATTCCTCCTTCGAGACGGTCCGGCGCCGCGGCGAGAATCGACTCCCCACAGCGCCAGACCTCATGGGACCCGCTCCACCTCCTCATGCGGAGGCTCCGGAGTGCTCCCCAAGAGGAGGAGAGACACGCCCATGGCTCCCGCCGTGAGAACGAACGCGACGTCGAAGCCGAAGAGATCCATGACGGCTCCTCCGAGGATGGGGAGCACGACCCGCGAGAAGTTGAGGGTCCCATTGATGCCTACGTAGACGGTCCGCTGGTCTTCGGGGGCCAGGTCCAGGAGATAGGGCTCGAAGCCCACGCTGCGCCCACTCATGACGAATCCCACCAACACGAAGACGAGCCCGAACGCCGCGGGTCCCAGGGCTCGGAGGGCCAGGGCCAGAAGGGGGATCACCCCGCCCAGCACGATGCACGTCCGAACGACCGAGCCCGACCCTCTTCGGCCGCTGAGGAAGCCCCAGATCAGGTTGGAGACGATCGCCCCTCCGATCTGGAGCATGAGGTAGCGCCCCACCCAGACCGAGCCGACGTGGAGCTCATCCCGGGCGAAGATCATGTAGAACGGGAGCAGCATGAGGCTGAAGCTGCTCAGGTTGCTCGCGAGGATGAACCGGAGGAAGGCGCGATCCCGATGGATGATAACCGGAACCCGTCTCAGGAACGCGCGGA
>JAJDNI010000161.1 GCA_022340755.1 Gemmatimonadota bacterium | reverse complement strand
CCTACTGCCGACCGGTGAACCAGAGCGGCTTGTCGAGAGCGGTGTAGGCACCAAGCCCCTGTGCCGCCACGGCGGCCTCCAGGTTCACCTTGTTCAGCACGTCCTCGTTGTCCGCGTAGGGCAAACGCTCCGGGATGACGCTGATGACCACGCGGGGCCCCGGCACCAGGTGCGGCACCTGGGTGCGCCGCCACACGGTCCACCCTTCCATCCCCTGCATGTACAACGAGATCCACAGCTGATACTGGATCTGCGTGAGGCCGGTCGCCGCGCTGTATTGCACGCGCGGCTGCGCCAGATACGTGGCGATGTCCGCCGCGGAGATCCCGTACTGCTCCATCGACGCGGTGATCCCCGCCGCATACAGAGCCGCGGGGTCGCCCGAGATCCATCCGCGCTGGGCGGCTTCCGCCTCGAGGAACAGCACCTCCGAGTAGGTCTGCAGCGCCAGCGGCGCGGCCGGAGTCATGCGCCACTTCGCGCCGATCCGGGAGATGGTCGACAGGTCCGGACCTTCACCGTCGTTGAGGCCGTTCGGCAGGCCCGCGTACGCTCCGGTGGCGGTGTTCGGATCCGCAAAGATCGGTAGCCGCGGGTCGCTCAGGCTGAGCAGCGAGTCCACGAACGTCTTGCTCATGCCGTAGTCGTCGCGGCTGATCGCGTTCGTGTAGATCGGATTCTGGTTCGGCGACGCCGACAGGTACATCAGCGTCGCGTTGTCCGCGTTGCTCGTGAAGACGCCCGCGCTGACGGCCGCCGCCGCCTCGCTCTGTGCCGTGCCCGGATCCACGTTGGCCAGGTGCATCGCGAGCCGCAGCCGCATGGAGTTGGCGAACTTACGCCACGCGCTCATGTCCCCGCTGTACAACAGGTCGCCCGTGTCGAAGCCCAGCCCCGAGGGCTGGATCTCGTCGGACGCCTGCTTCAGGTCGGCGAAATTGGCCGTATAGATCGACTGCTGCGAGTCGTACTTCGGCTGCAGGTTCTCGCTTCCCTTCAGCGCCTCGGTGTACGGGAGGTCGCCCATCGCATCCGTCATGAGATCGTACATGTACGCCTTCATGATGCGCCCCACCGCAGCCCAGTTTGGCGTGTCCTCATTCACGCCCTTGTCGATCATCGTCTGCGCGTCCTCGAGCGCGCCGTTGTAGAGGCCCCAGTTTCCGGTCACACCTGGACGCACAATGTACCTGTCCTCGTCGCGGTACTGGATCTCCGAGTAGTACTGCACCCAGAGCCCACCGTACCGGACGTTCGTGCCGCTTCCGTCCGCGGCGTTTACCGTGGCCTGGATGACCCCGGAGAGAATCGACGGCGGTGGTACGTCCGTCGGCCCATTGGGATTCGTGTTGATCGACGTGATGTCGCCGCACGCCGCGATACCGGCGCACATAGCCGCGACGACCACGCCTTTCAGGATTCCATGTCTCATGGTTGCTCCTATCTCGCGGGTAGCTACGGCCGGATGGCCAACGTGAAACCGATACTGCGTGCCGTGGGCAACTGCGCGTTCTCGACCCCCTGACGGTTTCCGGCGTCGAAGGCGGTCTCCGGGTCGATGATGTCGTTCTTGCTCCACAGGAACAGGTTGTGGCCCACCAACGAGAACGTGGCCGAGGAGAAGCCCATGCGATTCACGAAGCTGGGAGGCAGGTTGTAGGCCAGTCGCGCATCGCGCAGCTTGAGGTAGCTGGCGTCGACCAGACCTTCCTCCTGGGCGTAGAAAACGTTGTGCCAGTAGTCCTGCGCCAGCACGTGGGTCGTGTCCGCCGCACCGGTGCTCTCGTAGACCGCGTTGGGGACGACGTAGCCCGGCTGATCCCAGTCGATCTCGCGGCCCGCGAGCGTCCGCTTCAGCACGCCCGCGTAGCTGCCGAACCACTTCGTCACCGAGTACACGTCTCCACCCCACTGGCCGTCGAACGTGAAGGAGAGGGCGAAGTCTTTGTAGGTCAGCTTGTTGGTCAGACCGCCGTTCCAATCCGGGTTGTAGTTGCCCATCACGACCCGCGTGGGTTCGCGGACGGGCAGCCCGTCGTCGCCGACCATGATGCGGCCCTGGTCGTCGCGCGCCCACATGAACCCCACGATGTTGCCGTACGCCTCGCCCACGTCGGCCGTGATGTCGGCGTTCCAGTAGGAGCCGACCACGATCCGGTCCACGCCGCTGTACAGCGAGAGCACCTTGTTCGTGTTCTTGGACCAGTTCGCGATCAAGCTCCAGTTGAAGTTGTCCGTGCGGATCGGCGTACCGCTGACTTCCAGCTCGACGCCGCGGTTGCGGACCTCGCCGGAGTTGACCCAGGCCGAGCTGAATCCGCTGGCTTGCGAGACCGAAACCGGCAGGATCTGGTCCTTGGTCTTCTTCTCGTAGTACGTGGCGTTCACAACCAGTCGGTTGTTGAAGAACCCGAGGTCGGCGCCGACCTCGATGCCGGTCGTCTGCTCCGGCTTCAAGTCCGCGTTCGGCACCTGGTTGTCCACGGTGAACGTCGGCTGCCCGCCCCACGGCGTGCCCGAGCCATAGACGGCCGCGAGCTGGTAGGGATCGGTGTCGTTACCGACGCGCGTCCAGCTCGCACGCAGCTTGCCGTAGGAGAGAACGTCGCTCTGCATGCCGAGCGCGTCGGAGAAGATGAACGCCGCTCCGACGGAGGGATAGAAGTAGGAGTGGTTCCCCTTCGGCAGCGTGGACGACCAGTCGTTGCGGCCGGTCACGTCGACGTTGAACCAGTTCTTCCAGTTGAAGCTGGCCGAGCCGTAGACGGAGTTCGTCCGCTTCTCCGACGTATAGATATTGGTGGTGGGCTGGCCCGCCGAGTTCCCGATCGTGTAGATCCCGGGAATCACCAGCTGGGTGACCGTGTTGCTGTTCGACTCGTACTCGCTCTTGCCGTACACGGCGCCGGCGTTGACCGTCAGATTCAGATTCTCCACCAGCGGGCGATTGGCCGTGAACAGCACGTCCGCGGTGGTCTGGCTGCGCGTCTGGGCCTGGTCGTCGAAGCGGCCGAGGCGGTCATCCACCGTATTCACCGGGTAGTTGGCGCGGAAGTTGTTCTGGTACCAGTCGCGGCCCACACGGCCGGTAACGCTCAGCCACTGGTTGAAGGTGTAGGTGGCGGAGGCGTGGCCGATGAGGCGGTTCCGCCTGAAGTCCGTCGTCTTCCGGCTCGCCATCCAGTACGGATTGTCGTGGTAGCTGTAGTTCCAGCTGTAAGGGATGGGCGCGTCCGTGCGGATCCACGAGTTCCCGTCGATGATCGTGTTCGTCATCGGGTCGTTGGGGTCACGCACCAGAGTCTTCTTCAGCCGCTTGATGTCGACCTGGCGACCGAACCAGATGAAGTTCTGCATCGGGTCGGCCTCGTCGTACGACTGCTTCGGCTGCTGGGCCATGGCGTCGTTGATGTAGTCGAGCGACGCTTCCGTGCTGATCTTGGTCGAGATCTGCGCGCCGCCGGCCAGCGTCACGTCCGTGCGGATATTGCGGTTGTTCGGGTACATCCCCTGCTCGTCCTGGCGCCCGACGGACAGGCGGACGTTGCTCTGGGAGGCGTTGCGCGAGATGGCCACGTTCATCGTGTTCAACATCCCCGTGTCCCAGAAGTCGCGCACGTTGTTCGGGTGCGCCACCCACGGCTGCTGCAGGCCGAAGAACTGATCGATGAGCCGGCCGTCAAGCTTCGGGCCCCAGCTCTCGTCGGCGAAGTCGTTGACGCCGCCGCCGTTGCCGTCGACGAACTTGAAATCGCCGTAGAAGCCCTGGCCGTACTGGTTCTGGTAGGCCGGCAGCATCAGCGGCGTTTCGAAGCTGGAGCCGAACGTGGCCGTCAATCCATAACCGGTCCCGCCTGCCGCGCTGCTGCCTTTCTTCGTTTCGATGACGATGGCCCCGTTCGCCGCGCGCGAGCCGTAGAGGGCGGCCGCGTTCGGCCCCTTCAGGACGGTCACCGACTGGATGTTGTCCGGGTTGATGTCCGCCGCCGCGTTGCCGATGTTGTAGCCGCCCATTGCCCCGCCACCGTAGCCGTTCAGTGCCACGGACGAGTTGTCGATGGGAATGCCGTCCAGGATGATGAGCGGCTGGTTCTGGCCGAGGATCGAGCTCGCGCCGCGGACCACGATGCGCGCCGTGCCGAACGGGCTGGCCGAGTTCGTCACGTGGACGCCCGCGATGTTGCCCTGCAGCGCCGACACGAGGTTCGTCGTCGGCACCGCGTTCAGGTCCTCGCCCGTGACCGCCTGGGCCGAGAACGGGATCGTACGCTGCTCCCGCTGGATCCCCATGGCGGTCACCACGACCCCTTCGAGGCCGATGGCTTCCTGTTGGAGCGTCACCTCGACGTGGTCCTGGATGGGCACCTCCATCGTCCTGTAGCCGATGTACGTGAAGACGAGGGTGGTGACGCTCTCGGGCACCTGAAGTGTGAAGTTGCCCTGATCATCGGTGAGGGCGCCCAAAGTCGTGCCTTTCACGCTGACTTGAACGCCTGATGCAATGCCTGCTCCCTGCAGTGTCACGTGCCCGGTGACCCTCCGCATCTGCTGCTGTGCACCCAGCAGACCGGGGAGGACCACCAGCGCGATCAGAAGCAGGACTCCTTTCGTAGCGAGACGCTTCATGACTACCTCCTCCTGAGAGGTTCGACTGAATCGGGCGGGGGTCCCTGGCACGGTTCGGGAACTGTGGACACGGACACCGCCGCCTCATTCGGCGGGCTCACCGAAACGGCTCGCGGAATAGATCGAGCCGCTACCGCTGAAGGGCCCAGATCGGCCAGGGAGCCACGGAGGGGGCAGGTCTACCGCGGGGGCGAACAGGAAGCTCGCGAGACCGGAGGGCCCACCATGAGTGAGCCCTAGTGTTTTACTGTGCTCTCACCGTACTGACCGACGATTGTCGGCGCAAGGTTGTCATCACAATCGATCAATTCTTATTTGACGGGCACGACCCCACGCGTTTGCCGCATTCCCGCCATGATGCCGTCCTTGCCCCGTTTCCCGCCCCGCGCCAGCTTCTCGTCCCCGCCTCGAACCGGAGGAAGACGAGCCATGCTCACCCCCCGAATCGCTCCAACGAGAAGGCCGCACGACGGTCGCCTGGAGACGCTCCTCGGCACCCTGGCCGCCCTCATTGTCGCGTCCGCCGCGCCGCTGCACGCCCAGTCCGATCCACTCCAGGGCTTCGACGGCTACGTGCAGAAGGCCGTCACCGACTGGGGCGCCACGGGCCTCGCCGTCGCCGTGGTGAAGGACGGCGAGCTGCTCTTCACGAAGGGGTACGGGGTGCGGGCCGTGGACGCGGGCGGCGCCGTGGACGAGCACACACGCTTCGCGATCGGCTCCACCACCAAGGCCATGACCGCCGCGGCGCTGGGCATGCTCGTGGACGAGGGGAAACTCTCCTGGGACGACCCGGTGACGAAGTACCTGCCCTGGTTCCAGCTCCAGGACCCGTGGGTCACCCGGGAGATCACCATCCGGGACCTCCTCACGCACCGGGCCGGTCTGGGCAACGCCGACTTCCTCTGGTACCAGCGCCATGCGACCACCCGACAGATCGTGGAGAAGCTCCGCCTGGTGAAGCCGGCGTACTCCATGCGCTCGTCCTTCATCTACCAGAACCTCATGTACGCCACCGCCGGCATGGTGGTCGCGCAGGTGAGCGGCATGCCCTGGGCGGACTTCGTGCGCACGCGTATCTGGCGGCCCATCGGCATGAACGAGACGCTGGCGTCGCTGGCTGAGACTGAGGGACAACCCGACGTGGCACGGCCGCACGACCGCGTGGACGGCAAGACCGTGAGGATCGAGAACGCCTCGGTGGACCCCGTGGCGGCGGCGGGCTCGGTCTGGTCCAGCGTCTGGGACATGTCCAAGTGGGAACGCTTCCTCCTGGCCGGGGGCGTCACCGAGGACGGCACCCGGCTCCTGAAGGCCTCCACCGTGAATGAGCTCTTCAAGCCTGAGACGATGGTGCCGCTGGCAGACTACTACCCGGCCTCGACCGCGCTCATCCACCCCCACTGGACCACCTACGGTCTCGGATGGTTCCAGGAGGACTACCGGGGTGAGAAGGTGGACTTCCACACCGGGAGCATCGACGGCATGGTGGCCATCGCCGGCCTCATCCGTGACCGGAACCTGGGTGTCTACGTCCTGGCGAACCGGGACCACGTCGAGGTCCGCCACGCGCTGATGTACGCGGTGTTCGACCGCTTTATCGGGGGGCCGCAGCGGGACTGGAGCACCGACCTGAGGGCCGTCTACGACTCCTTGGCCGCGCAGGGTGACGCGAGGCAGGCGAGGGCCGAGGAGGAGCGGGTGAAGGGCACGTCGCCCTCACTACCTCTGGCTTCGTATGCGGGGCGGTACTCGGATCCGCTCTTCGGTGAGCTCGTGGTCACCGAGAGGCCCGATGGGCTCAGGGCGAACCTGGGACCGGGCCGCCCGGGGACCCTGGAGCACTGGAGCTACGACACCTTCCGCCTGCGCTTCGACGCGCGCTGGCGGGGGTCGATGGTGGGAACCTTCGTGCTGAGCCCGGACGGCAAAGTGGCGCTGGTGCGCATCGGGGGCTTCGAGCTGCGTCGGGAGCCCGATGGCCAGGGTGGCGGAAGCGGCGACTGAGCACACGGAGCGGAGCAATGATCATGTCCACCATCAGCCCGCCACGAATTGGGACCCTCCCGGCGCTCGTGACCACCTTCCTGTCGGCGACGTTCATCCTTTCCCTGTGGTCCTGCGGTAAGGAGCAGGGACCGGATCCACAGCTCACCGCCTACGTCGACACCGTCGCGGCGGTGGACGCCCACGCCCACCCGCTGGCCTGGGTGGCCTCGGGTCAGCCCGCCGATACGGACTTCGACGCGCTCCCGCTGGATGGGCTCCCGCCCTTCGACCTTCCCGTGGGGCTCCGGCCGGACAATGCCTCCTTCCGGTCCGCTCAGAAAGCGCTGTACCATCTGGAGACGACGGACACGGGAAGCGTGTACGCCGCCGCGCTGGACTCCGCGCGGAGCGCGGTCATGGCGCAGCATGGGGCGGGGTTTCCCTCCTGGGCGCTGGACCGGGCCCACATCCGCCTGATGCTGGCGAACCGCATCGCCATGGGCCCCGGCCTGCCCCCGCAGCGCTTCGCGTGGATTCCTTTCGCCGACGCGCTCATGTACCCGCTGGACACCAGCGCCGAGGCCGAGCGAACGCCGGACACGCAGGCCCTGTATCCCCTGGAGGCGAGGCTGCTCGCGCGCTATCTGGGTGAGTTGGGACTGTCGCGCATCCCGGCCACGCTCGACGCGTACGAGCGCGACGTGGTGGGCCCCACGCTGAAGAAGCAGAAGGAGGCCGGCGCGGCAGGCATCAAGTTCGAGGCGGCGTACCTGCGGTCTCTGGACTTCGCCCCGGCGGATCCCCGCGCAGCCGCCGCCATCTACGCTCGGTACGCCTCCGGCGGCACTCCCACCCACGAAGAGTACACCACCCTGGAGAACCATCTCTTCAGGGTCATCGCCAGGGACGCCGGGGCCCTCGGCCTCACCGCCCAGATCCACGTCACGGAGGGTTTCGGCAGCTACTACTCCGAGCGGGGAAGCTCGCCGCTTCTTTTGGAGAGCGCCTTCGACGACCCGGAGCTGAGGGGCACCAACTTCGTCATCACCCACGGGGGGTGGCCCCGGGTGCGTGAGACCCTCACGCTCCTGGGAAAGCCCAACGTGTACGCGGACATTTCGATGATGGACCTCCTGGCCGAGCCCCGCGCCCTGGTGGAGGCCCTTCGCCTGTGGCTGGGCGAGTGGCCGGAGAAGGTCCTCTTCGGAACCGACGCCTTCGACGGAGGCGCGGCCGAGGGCTGGGAGCAGGTCGCGTGGGTCGCGTCACGTGACGCGCGACGAGCCCTCGCGGTGGCCCTGGACGGCATGGTGCGCGACGGCGAGATCACGCCTGCCCGAGCCCGTGAGATCGCGCGCATGGTGCTGCGGGAGAACGCCTTGAAGGCGTATCACCTGACCCTGCCCTGAGGGAGAAGAAGCCGTAAGACGCGGAGGGGCGTGGGACGCGCCCACGCCGCTCCGTACCCTCAGCTCCCGGAGTTGGCTTCGGCCAGGACGATCCGGATCGCGCGCTCCAGGATCGTGTCCCGGCCCTTCATCCGATCGGCGTCGGTCATCTGCACCGTGGAGTCCGGGGCCAGACCGACGCCCTCGAAGAACGTCCCGTCGGCCGCCCATATCCGCCAACGGGGGACGTGGACAACCCAACCGTTGGGCAGCTCCCTCGGCATCGGGTTGCCCGAGCCGCCCCCGGTGGTGTCTCCCACCGTCGTGACCCGCGGCAGCACCCGCATGGCCAACAAGAAGTCCTCGGCCGCCGAGTACACTCCGCGGTTGGTGAGAACCGCCACTGGGCCGAGATACCGTTGGCTGCCGGCCGGCTCCAGCCACCCTTCCTGCTTCGGCCCGAACGCGTCGTGGGCCGGCCCGCTCTTGTACCGGACGATCCGGTACATGACCCGCTCCGCGGTGAATCGTCCGGCGGCGGCCTCGCTCTCCCTGTCGGAGCCACCGCCGTTGCTCCTGACGTCCAGAACGAGGCCCCTCATGGACGCCCCGAGCGACGCGAGGGCCGCATCGACGCCTTCGCCGATGCCGGATTGCCGGAACGTGGAGATTCTCAGGTAGCCCAGTCCCGCACCGAGCCGGCCCCAGATCACGGCGCCCCCGGCGGCACTGCCCCTCGGCTGGGTCAGGTACGTGCCGACGAACGCCGGTTCATAGTTCCGCGGGTAATCCGAATACCATCCGTCGTATTCGTAGTGCCTCGACGGAGAGTCCAGGGTGGCGTGACCGTCGCGGAGCTTGCTCAGCATCACGCTGAGCACGTTGAAGAGCTCGTTGTTCG
This sequence comes from Gemmatimonadota bacterium, assembly GCA_022340755.1. Classification (GTDB taxonomy): domain Bacteria; phylum Gemmatimonadota; class Gemmatimonadetes; order Longimicrobiales; family Gaopeijiaceae; genus SZUA-318. The sequence continues at coordinate 19,793 of JAJDNI010000161.1, read as the reverse complement.
GCGTCGACGGCGTCACCCTGGGCAGGTACTCGCTTCCGATGGAGTCCCAATCGACGCCGTTCACGTCGAAGTACGAATAGTACTGATCGACCTCGGTCCAGAGGGCATGCGCCACCTCGGGAGGAGAGTCTTCCGGCTCCGGAGAAAGGAGGAGGTCGGCGCATCCCGCGGAAGCGCACACGAGGGCCATCCCGAGGAAGGCCATCGGTGCGGCGGGGACCGCTCCCCTTCTCCGGGTGCGGCGCCCCCACGTCGCCGGCTTCCCGCTCCTCACGACCCTCCTCCGCCGCGGATCAGCGCGATGCCCAACGACACTTCCTGGCGGACGACCCGCAACGGCCGCTCCCGATTCGTGGCGAGGATCATGAGGCCGTGGGTGACGAAGAGGTGCACGTGGGGCGAAGCCTCCGTCGTCAGACGTAGCCGATGGCGGATGACCTGCGCGTCCCACGGAGCCGCCCACGTCGCCGGAGGGAGCTGCTTCGTGCCCGCGAAGGGGCTACGCAGCATGAGGGTCATCAAGCCCACGTCCACTCGCTCGTCGAGGCGGCCACCGCCCGTCCCGAGGGCGCGGCCCAGCCCGGCGCTCACGGAAAGCGGAAAGGCCATGTCGGCGAAGTATTCCCGGTATCCCGGGCTGTACTGGTGACGACGCACGAAGGCGAAGCCGCCGAGGGCCGCGCCGAGCCGAACGTCCGTGCGCGCGCCGAGCGTAGCGATGCGACGCCACCACCCCACGTCCATGGACGCCGTCCACACGTCCTCGAAGGCCGCGCTCTCGGTTCCGAAGCGTGAGCGGGAGCGGTTCCCGCTCCCCGTGAGCGTCGCATGGAATCCGTCGTGCACCAACGACAGCCCGGCATCCACGCCGATACCGTGCTGGTGGAGGGGAGAGGCCAGCAGATCGGAATGGGCATCGAAGACCGCGCCGACCCGGAGACGGACCACCGTCGAATCCTGGGCCCTCGCGGGGGCGGCGGAGGCCAGGTTCAGGACTGCCGCCGCCGCTGCGGCCGCGGCGGCCCACCCCATCCGCTTTCCCATCCCTGCTCCCTTCTGCACCAAGAGTCCACGGAGGAGGGTCGTCGGTGCTGCACCGGGCTAGCGTGGTGCGCCAGAGATACCTCGCCTGTTCGCGGATTTCTGAAACACCACACTGGTTGTTTGGATCGCGCAGCTCACGACAGCCGCGGGCCGCGCCTCCCGCGGCCCGCAGCGTCCGGGATGAGGATCCTCTATCGCCGCGTCAACCGCAAGCCGACGAAGAGCTCCCGCTCTGGCCCGGGTTGGTACGAGTTGCCGTCCGGGTCCGGCTCCGTGAAGGCGATGTACTTCGTCGCGGTCAGGTTGCGGCCCTGGACGCTCAGCTCACCGGTCATGCCGGACAGGTCGAAGCTCCAGGCGGCGCGCGCGTTCCAGAGCGTGTAGCCGTCCACGGAGGTGGCGCTGCTCGCATCCACGTACCACTTGCTGTACGTGTCGCTTCCCACCCCGAGGGTGAGCTCGGGAACAGGGTGCCACGCCAAGTCGGTGAGGAGCTGATGCTGGGGGCTGTTGGGAAGCCAGTTGCCCTCGATGTCCCCGTAGACGCTCGTGGACTTCTTGTAGAGGAAGTGAGACCACGTGTAGGCCACCTGCAGCCAGACAGGATCCAGCAGGTTCACGTTGGCATAGACCTCCGCGCCGAAGCGGCGGCTGTTGCCCCCGTTGCGATAGAACGTCTCGAGGGGACGCGACGGGACCCGGTACCGGTCGAAGTCACCGCTGGTCTCCAGGTGGAAGAGGGCGACGTCGTAGAGGAACCGGTGGCCCCGGATTCCCCGCACGCCGACCTCCTCGCCGTGCGACAGGGCCGGCTCCAGGGACTCGTTGAAGCCGCCCTGGGCCGCGGGGTTGTTGGCCAGCTCCTCGGTGGCCGGCGGTAGGAAGCCCTGGCCCCAGTTCCCGTACACGCTCCACTCCTGGCTCGGGCTCCACGAGAGTCCGACACGGGCCGTGGCCCGGTCGAAGTCGGCGTTCCCGGACAGGTCGACGCCGCCGGCCTGCAACTGGTCGTCCAGTCGGTTGGTGATGCGGTCGTAGCGCACGTTCAGCAGAGCCGTCCAGCTCCGCCCCAGCTCCACGCGGTCGAAGAGAAAGACACCCAGCCCACTCTGGTGGATGGTCTGGTCCGACAGGAGCGTGGTGCCCTCCTTGGCCAAGCCGAGGTTGGGCACACGGAACTCGGCGATGCGCTGCCACTCAACGTCCGCACCGCCACCCAACGTATGGGTGACCGTGCCGCTGCCGAGTCGGCTGGAGAGCTGCACGGTGCCTCCCGGCGCGGCCAGGCTGCGGTGCTGCACAGAGGACGGTACCGGCTCGAGATAGCGTGTGTCCCTGATGTAGCCGTTGAAGTCCAGGCTGGTGGACGGGCTCAGCTCGTAGCGCCCGACCATGCCGCCGGTGAAGCGACGGGTGCGCTGCAACTCGTTGAAGGTATTCGCGTCCGGGTTGGCCTGTCGCCGGTTCTCCGCGAGCCAGGTCAGGTTGAGGCCTTCCGCGTTCTGGTTGAAGAACGACGTCCACGAGACGATGGGCTCGAGGCGCAGCCGGTCATTGACCGACCACTCCGCCTTGGCGCGCGCATTGGTGGCGTTGAACGCGGTGTGCTCCCGATAGCCGTCGCCGTAGGTGCGGCTCAGCGAGACTCCGTAGCCCACGTCACCCGAGCGTCCGGTTCCCCGCGCGGCGGTCTTCCAGAAGCCGTTGGACCCCATGTGAGCCTCGGCGGTCGAGGTGGGCGCTCCCCCTTCGGCCGGTGGCTCCATCGTCACGATGTTGAGCACGCCGGCGGTGGATCCTCCTCCGTAGAGGGACGCACCGGGACCGCGCAGCACCTCCACCTTGCTCACGTCGGACCAGTCCACGTCGTAGAGGTCGGACGCGAAGCCGCTCGGATCATTCAGCGGGATGCCGTCCAGAAGCACCTTGATGCCTCTGAGCCCCCTCTCGCTGAGGATCCCCTGGCCGCGGATGGACATGTGAACGCGCTCGCCGTCGGCCTGATTGTCCACCTTCACGCCGGGAACCAGGCGCATGGCCTCGTCCACGGCGACGGTGCGCGCCATGTCGTCCAGGTTGCGCTGACCCACCACGCTGGTGGCGCCGGGATTGACCCGCAGCGGGATCGCCGTACGGGTTGCGGTCACGGTGACCGCCATGAGGTCGTAGACGCGCGTCGTATCGGCCTTTGTGGAGTTGGCCGGTGCCTGTTGCGGCGGTGAGGCGAGGGTGTCGTGATGGGCCGTGGGCGCGAGGGGCGCCGTGCCCAGAAGCGTGCAGCACACGAGTGTCGTGATCATATCGTCGTGCCTTCTGGCCAGGCCGACGGACGACGGGAGGGGAGGGCAGGGGCCGCCCCGTCGCCGCGGGCAGTTCATACGGGAGGCGGTGCTCGGGCGCCGTCTCGTCACCGGATGTCTCCCGGAGACAGCGTTGTAAGGTAAACGTGAAAAGTCTCACGATCTACCCGACAGGGGGGCCCAAGACCACGGCTCGTCGTCCAGAACGTGCCTCGCCGGCAGGAGGGGATGCGTCGATATCCCGGTCGCCCACCGAGAGGGCGGGGTTGCTCGCCGGGGCGGAATCCCCTTACGGTGGATGCTGGCACCCGTCGGATCTGCCCTACGGCGGGCGCCGACTGTCCCGAGGGCGGGAGGAGCGTGCGGCAAGTGTGAGGAAGCCTTGTGGCATCGGTGGAGACCGGCACACCCCACCGCCGACCTCTGCCACTCGCAATCGAGACGCCCGTCGGTTGACCTTCCTTGGGGCCGCCGCCCTGTTCCTCATCGCGGCCGGTCCTGGACGCGCGGACGCCTACTCGATCCCGACTCGGCCACCGCAGGCGGCCGACACCCTCTACGACTGGACTCGATTCGGCTGGGATGTCGGGCGCTCGAGCGCCTCCACGGCGTACACGGGCATCACGGCCGCCAGCGTTGGCACGTTGCACCGCCAGCAGGTGGAGCTGGACGGCACGGTGGATGCGTCGGCTATCTACCTGAAGGGCGTCGAGGTTGGAGGAGAGACGCACGACGTCTTTTTCGTCACGACGACCTACGGAAAGACGCTGGCCATCGACGCCGACGATGGCTCCATCCTCTGGCGCTTCACGCCGCCGGATTACGACGCGTTCGCGGGCTCGTACCGCATCACGACAGCGACGCCCGTGGCGGACCCGGATCGCCGGCACCTCTACGCGGCCTCGCCGGACGGCGTCGTGCGCAAGCTCGCCGTCGCCGACGGCAGCGTCGTGTGGAGCACGGCGATCACCCGCCTCCCCCGCCGGGAGAAGATCGCGTCGCCCCTGAACCTCTTCCGGGGCCGCGTCATCGCCACCACCGGCGGCTACATCGGCGACACACCGCCCTATCAGGGGCACGTAGCCATCCTCGACGCGTCCACCGGGCAGCTGATGCACGTCTGGAACTCCCTGTGCAGCGACCGACTCGAGCTCATCGAGCCCAGCTCGTGCGGCGCCAGCGACTCCGCCATCTGGGGACGGGGCGGCGCGGTGGTGGACTCCGCCAGCGGCAACATCTTCGTCGCCACCGGCAACGCTCCGTGGGACGGGGGTACGAACTGGGGCGACGCCGTCTTGGAGCTGAACCCCGATGCCACCAGCGTGGTGGGCAACTACACGCCCACGAACACGGACCAGCTCAACCGGCGGGACGCCGATCTGGGATCCACCTCCCCCGTGCTTCTGCGCGATGGGCTGGTGGCGCAGGGAGGCAAGGACGGGAAGATCCGGCTGCTCGAATGGTCCGACATGCGCGGCCCGGAGCCACACAAAGGTGGTGAGGTCCAGGTGGTCTCCACACCGTCCGGTACGGATCTCTTCACGGCGCCCGCGGTCTTTCACAGTGCCGGCAGGACCTGGATGTTCGCCGCCGACAACGGAGGCACCGCGGCCTGGACGGTCGAGGATGGCCGGCTCCGCAGCCGATGGGCCAACCGCCATGGTGGCACGAGCCCGGTGGTCGCAGGTGGCCTCCTCTACGTGTTCGATCCTGGCGGCGACCTCCGCGTCTACGAGCCCGAGAGCGGCCGGCAGCTCGCGGTGCTGGTCTGCGGGCGAGGTCACTGGAGCAGCCCGATCGTCATCGACGGCCGGATCGCCCTCCCGGAGGGCAACGCCAACGCCCACGCGACTTCGGGCGTCCTGAACATCTGGAGGCTGCAGTGACAGTGTCGGTCGGGAGCGCCACCGGGGGACGCACGTGCGGAGGAACCCTCGGGGACATCGACGCGTAATCGTCGGAGCGAGAGCATCGTATTCCAGGACATGAAGGCCACGTACAGAGCATCGGATCGTGCCCCCGGTGGGCGACATCTTCGGCTGGTGGGAATGCTCGCACTGGCGGGACTCCTGTACCCCTCCACCGGCGTGGCGCAGGCGGCAACGGCTGATCCCGCGCGGGCTCAGGCCCAGGTCGTCAGCAGGGCCATCACCGAGACGTGTGGGTCGCTGCCCGATCCGAAGGCCGAAGCCGTGGTCGCGGGCATCGTCCTGGATTCCATCTCCGGGGTCGTCCTCCCCGGCGCCCAGGTCAAGCTGAGCTGGCATAGGACCGGGGATCGCAAGCCCACGTCCCATACGGCCACAACCGACGGCGGCGGCTTTTTCGCCTTCTGCGAGGTGCCGGGCGGCGTGACGGCGTCCCTGACCGCGCACCTCCGCGTGACCAGAGGTCCCACGACGCTCGAGGTCGAACCCGGACAGCTCTACGTACAGCATGTCCTGTTGCCGCTCTCCACCACCACCGAGCCCGGCATTCTGGTGGGCCGCGTCGTGGACGCGCAGACGCGCGACCCTCTGGCGGGAGTGACGGTCCGGCTCGTCGAGCGTAACCAGGCGACGGCCACGAACGACCGCGGCTACTTCTCCTTCGGAAGCCAACCCTTCGGCGTCTACATGCTCGACGTGAAAGCGATGGGGTACGCCCCGCGCAAGGCGCCCGTGCGCGTGGCCGGGGACTTCACGCAAGACGCGGAGATCGAGCTGTCACAGAAGGCTGTCGAGCTGGAAGGACTGAATGTCCTGGTCCGGCCCAAGAACCAGCGCTTCGACCTGGACGGGCTCGTGCGGAGGATGAACGTCGGCGTTGGAAACTTCGTCACCCGGGATCAGCTGGAGAAGCGCCCCCGGGCCCGCATCACCGAGTTCCTGCGGGAGACTCCGGGGGTCAGAGTGAACGTGTCCCGGGACCGGTCCTACACGCTGGAAGTGCGGGGGCGCCCGTGCCTGCCCGATGTCTTCGTGGACGGCGTCTACTACCACGCATCGGACAACGCCCTCGATCTCCCGGCGGCGTCGGACCTGGAGGCGGTGGAGATCTACCGCGGCGCAGCGGAGATCCCCGGCATCTACCTGAGGCCCAGCCCCACGCGCCCACCCTGCGCGGTCATCGCCGCCTGGACCCGCGTGCATCCTGGTGCGGGAAAGGGATCCTCGGGACGGCGAATCGCGGGACGGTAGCGGCCTGAAAGCGCCGCAGGCTATACGTTAGGGTGGGCCGGCAGGTCCGGATGCCGTTCGCACAGGCTCGCGTCACACGGTCGGGCGCGGGCCCCGGTGCTTTCAAGCGCCCCTACCAGGAGCCTCCTCCATGGCCAAGCTGCACTTCCCCTCGCCCTTCCGGCACGATCACCCTCCGGTGCAGAACGTCAACAAGCTTTTGGACGCAGGCACGACCTTCGGACAGCGAGCTGCCGACGGCGTGGCCAGGGTCATGGGGTCGTGGCGATTCGTCATCACCCAATCGCTCATCCTGGCGGTGTGGACCGTCCTCAACGTGGTGGCCTGGGTGCGGCACTGGGACCCGTATCCGTTCATCCTGATGAACCTCATGCTGTCCCTTCAGGCGGCCTACACGGCACCCGTCATCATGATGAGCCAGAACCGGCAGGCCGAACGCGACCGGCTGGAAGCCCACAACGACTTCCTCGTCAACCAGAAGACGGAAGAGGAGGTGCGGGTGATCCTGGAGCACCTGTCCGCCCAGGACCAGGCGCTGATGACGATTCACGACGCGATCACGTCCCGGGGTGCGGGGACGTCGGACGTGTAGCGGGAGCGGCGGGTCGTTGCTCTCGAGGGCGTTGGACCCCGCAGTCGACGGGGCGCCACGGATGCTCGGGGCTCGGAGGAACCTCCGGCGCCCTCGTGCCGTAGGGAGAGAATGACGATGACGAGGATCAAGCGCTTCTTCCGTTCGCGAATCGGGCTGGTGCTGGCGCTGGCGGGTGACGTCCTGTTGCGCGCCGGGCCCCACTCGGACACCTACGGCCTCAAAGCCGCGGACCTTCAGGCGGCGTTGGCCGCGCAGGAGCAGGTCACCGCGCGTTGGATCGACCTGGATGGCGTGGTCGGTACCGCCGTGGGCACGGACGCCACGGGCAAGCCGGTGGTGAAGGTGTACCTCAAAGCCGCCGGAGTGGCGGCTCTTCCCGCCTCCGTCGCCGGCGTTCCGGTGGTGTCGGAGGTCACCGGACCCATCGTCGCCTACGCCGACGACGACCCCGTCGACCCGAAGCGGAGCTTCCCGCGGCCGGTCCCCATCGGCGTGAGCGCAGGGCACACCTCCGTCACCGCCGGCACCATCGGCGCCCGGGTCACCGACGGCGAGCACGTGTACGCCCTGAGCAACAACCACGTCTTCGCCGCGGTGAACCAGGGTCGAGAGGGTGACCACCTGCTCCAGCCCGGTGTAGCGGACGGCGGCCGTGATCCCGACGACCAGCTGGGCACGCTCGCGGCGTTCGAGCCGATCCAGATGTGTCAGCTGATCTGCCCCGAGAACCGCATCGACGCCGCCCTGGCCCTCACCACCGTGGACGATCTCGGCGACAGGACTCCCGATGGCGGATACGGTACGCCCCGCCGACGCACCGCCGAGGTCGAGCTGGGGATGACGGTACAGAAGTACGGCCGCACCACCGGGCAGACGGTGGGCCGAGTGACAGGGATCCACGCCACCATCGACGTGGGGTACCGGGGCACCACGGCCCGCTTCGTCGACCAGATCGTCATCTCCGACGGGACCTTCAGCAACCCCGGCGACTCCGGATCCCTCGTGGTGACCAAAGGCGTGCTCCTGGGTGACCGCCGGCCGGTGGGGCTCCTGTTCGCGGGCAGCAACCTGAACACCATCGCCAACCCCATCGATCTCGTGCTCGACCGCTTCGGCGTCACCGTGGACGGAGAGGGACTGTGAGCGGAGACGTGAAGGCGGCCCTGTCGGAGCTGAACCGCAAGGTGCTGGGCAAGCCGGGCGTGAGTGGAACGGCCGTCGGAGAGTCCGGCGGTACGCCTTGCCTGCTCGTCTACCTGAGCGACGCGGGAGCCCGGGAGGGGATCCCGGGACGCGTTGCTGGCATTCCGGTCAAGGTCGAGGTCACGGGACCGTTCAAGCGGTACTAGCCGCCGCCGGCGCCCGTCGCCCTTCCACGCCCGTCGCGGCACGTCCGGCGCCACAGGTGCGACGGCGCCGCGATCCTGGTCTACCGCTCCAGCACGTAGCTCCGCAGGAATTGCAGCGCCAACGCCCACGATTGCCGCGCCGCGTCGGGATCGTAGCGGCCCATGGGCTCGTTGAAGAACGAGTGCTGCGCCTGGGAGAAGACCACGCTCGCGTAGCGCTTCTCCGCGGCACGTAGGGCGTCCTCGACCGCGCGCACGTGCTCGGGCAGGATGCGCGCGTCCTGCCCGGCCCAGAACAGCAGTTGGGGTCCCGACAGCTGCGGAGCCCGGTCCAGCAATCCCTCGGCGATGCCGCCACCGTAGTAGGAGATCGAAGCCGCCAACGGCGTCACCGCGTTGGCGAGGAATGCCGCACGCCCGCCCATGCAGAAGCCCACCGCCGCCGTGCGTCCCTCGTCCACCGATGGCTGGCCAGCCAGCCAGGTTTGGGCGGCCTCGAGGTCCGCGGCCTGCCCGTCCACCGTCATGGCGCGAATGTGGTCCATGGCATCCTGGAGCTGGTCCGGAGTGCCCTCGAAGCCCGGCGCCGTCCTGTGAAAGAGCTCCGGGGCCAACGCCGTGTACCCTTCGGCGGCGAACCGGCCGGCAACATCGCGTATATGCTCTCCGACACCATAGGCGTCCTGAAGGACGAGGATCCCGGCGTGCGTACCCTCGCCGACTGGCCACTCCACCCACGCCCGCATCTCGGTCCCGTCGTCCACCTGGAGCGTGATCCACTCTCCTCTCATGTGCTCTCCTCCACCTTTTCGTCGACGTGTCCCAGTCCCACGGCTTCCAGCAGGCGAAGGGCGTTGCGCGTGGTGGCCACCCCGGGACGCAGCAGGTAGTCGAAGTGGAGCTCGGTCCCGTGCTCGCCGGCTTCCACGCGCTCCCGGAAATGGTACGCACGCCTCACCGGCTCGAGGTCCGGGGCGTCCGCCAGAGTGAGATCGTGTGAGGTCACTCCACCGATGGCTCCCTCCTCCAGGAGGTGACGAAGCACGGCCCGGGCGGCGACGCGCCGCTCGGCGGTATTGGTCCCCTGGAGCATCTCGTCGAGGAGGTAGAGGACGGGCGGCTCTCCGCGCCGCCGGTCCCGCGCGGCTTCCACCACCGAGCGCACCCGCAGAAGCTCCGCCATGAATCGGGAGATCCCGTCCGTGACCGAATCGTCCACGCGCATGCTGGTCCAGAGCCTCACGGGAGGCAGCGCCATGGAGCCGGCGCACACCGGCCCACCGGCCGCGGCCAGCACCACGTTCGAGCCCACGGCCCTCATGAGCGTGCTCTTCCCCGACATGTTCGATCCGGTGATGAACAGGAACGTGCCGGGTGGACCCACCTCGACGTCGTTGCAGACGCAGGTGTCGGGAGGAAGCAGCGGGTGTCCCAACGCCCGTGCACGAACGACACCTTCCTCCGACGCCTCGAGCTCCGGCATCACCCATTCGGGGTTGTCGTAGCCGAGCGTTGCGAGAGACGACAGCGCCTCCATCTCGCCCAGCGCATCGAGCCACCACCCGATGTCACGTCCCCAACGGGCACGCCACCGATCGAGGGCGAACGCCAGATGCACGTCGATGAGCAGAATGGGAACCAGGGTGGCGTAGACCAGGTTTCTGCGACTGGCCACGAAGTCGGTGAGGCGCGTGAGGCGCGCGAGGCTGCGGTGCGCCGGCTCGCCCTCGGTGGCAAGCCTGCCGGTGAGCTCCCGGAGGAGGGGGCCCCTCCAGGTGGTCTCCTCCAGCAACCGGAGTTGGGGCCCCGCGGCCTGGAGGGACGGCGCGCCCTCCTCCACAACGCCGAATTCCTCCACGATGCGACGCCGCACCCGCGATAGCAGCCAGAGCTGAAGGGCCAGCGAGACGGCCCAGAAGGGCGGTACGTGGCGGAGTATCTCCAGCGTCGCCAGCGCGATGGTCATGAGGGGGAGGACCCAGGCCAGGACGGTGGTCCAGCGCCGCTCCAGCAGCCACGGCTCATCCGCCGCCCAGGCGAGAAACGCGTTCAGGGCCTCACCCTCCGACGGCGGCGCCATCCGACCCCGGGCCGCCAGCTCCCCGCGGAAGTCCCGCGCGGGAGTCAGCTCGCGGATGGCCTCCTGTCGCGCCCTCGCCACAGCGGGCGGTGCCGGCCCGAGGAGCCAGTCCCGGAGCGTCCGCCGGCCCGACGCCGAGGTCACGGGACCGGCCAATCTCACCAACGACGCCTCGCCGAAGATGTCCAGATCGGCGGCGTAGGCGTGGCCCTCCGGGGCGTCCCACGGGCGAGACTCGACCTCCGGCAGGGCCTTCTCCAGCTCCGTCCAGCCGCGATCCAGTCTGAGGAGTCCCTCCACCGCCAGGCCCCGGTAGATCTCCTGCCGACGTTCCTCGGCACGGATGGCGCGGTGCCGCGCTACCAGTGCGACGAAGAACACGGCCAGTGCGGCCGCCGCGAGCAGCGCCGCCGAGGCAGGCGATCCCTCGAGCGCATCCCACGCGAGCAGCGCCGCCGCGATAGCCAGGAACGTCACGAAGCGAAGCGTCGAGATGGTCAGCGACGCTCGATGCGCCCGGTCACGGGCCTCCGTGTGATGGCGCTCGGCATCGCGGTATGCCTGTCGGGGATCGTGCATGACGGACCGACCTCAGGTCGCCGGCCGACGACGCGCGGCACACCTCAGGATGGCGTCCAGGCTCATCCTCACATCCTCGTCCGTGGTCGCCCAGGAGGACACGCTGATGCGCATGGCGGTTCTGCCCTGCCATATCGTGCCCCCACACCAGCACGTGCCGTCCAGCTGAATGTCGGCGATCACCCGCTCGGTGGTCTCGGGGTCACCGAACGACACCAGTACCTGGTTCAGGACGACCTCGTTCAGGATCTCGTACCCCGCCTCGGAGAGCCCGTCGGCGAAGGCCTGCGCGTGGCGGCAGGTCCCTTCCACCAGGTCGGCGACCCCCTGGCGGCCGAGGGCCTTCAGGGCGGCCCATACCTCCACGCCCCGGGCGCGGCGCGACAGCTCGGGCGTGAAGTCGGAGGGATTGCGGTACTCGGTCTCGGTAGGCAGGTACTCCGCCGTGATCGCCATGGCGGCCCGCAGGGTGCCGCGGTGGCGGACGAACGCGATCCCGCAGTCATACGGGACATTCAGCCATTTGTGCGCGTCCGTGGCCCACGAGTCGGCATCCGCGAGGCCCCGGGTCAGGTGTGCACGGCCCGGTGTCGCCATGGCCCACAGGCCGAACGCCGCATCCACGTGGACCCATGCTCCGGCCTCGTGGGCACGGGCGCAGATCTCGTCGACGGCGTCGAAGGCCCCGGTGTTCACGTTCCCCGCCTGGGCGCACACGATGGTCGGCCCGGTCATCTCCGGAAGAAGATCGACGCGCATGCGCCCCTGCCCGTCCACGGGGACCCGATGCACGCCGCGGCGGCCCAGCCCCAGGAGGCCCAGCGCCTTGACCACGGAGGGGTGCGCCTCGCCGCCTATGATGACGGTCAGGGGTGGGGCGCCGACGAGGCCGTCCCCGTCCACGTCCCATCCCGCCCGTTCGTATACCCCGTGACGGGCCGCGGCCAGCGCGCACAAGTTGGCCACCGAGGCTCCGGTGACGAACGCCCCCTCCGACTCCGGCGGCAGGCCCAGCAGATCCAGCAGCCAGGCGAGGGTCAGCTGTTCGAGGTGCGCCGTGGCGGGTGTGATCCGGTACAGGCCCGTGGCCTGGTCCCAGGCGGCGGCGAGCCAGTTGGCGGCGAGGGTCACGGGAAGCGATCCGCCGATCACGAACCCGAAGAAGCGCGATCCCGCCGTGGCGGTCGTCGCGGGGGAACAGCGCTCGTCCAGGAGCGCGAGCACCTGCTCCGGGTCGGTGGGGCCCTCGGGAAGGGCTTCATCGAGCTCGTGGAGACGCTCAACGGCATCCGGGTCGGGTGCGACCGGTCGGGCGTCGATCGCCGAGAGGTAGCGGAGCGCACGCTCCGCCGCGGAGTCCATCAGGGGGTTCATAGCCATCGCGGAGTCTAAGGATGCGTGAGCCGGTCCGCTACGCATTCGCGCCGCTCGGACGGCATGGGGTGATCCGGACGCGTGGGCGGGCGTCCCTGTCGAGCGGAGCATCCGGGAGCCTGTCCGGGTACATCTTGGCGTTCGCCCCCAGGGCCGGGGCGCCAGGAGACGACTTCGATGCGGACACGCCGAACAATCACGCTCCTCTGCCTTCTCTCCGCCGGGTGCGCCACTGCCGGTGCGAGCACGGAGGCCGGATCCACCCTCACGCTCACCCGTCCGGACGGAAGCCCGGTGGTGTGCACCAAGCCTCCGTCGGCCTGGCTCGACTCGCAGGAGGGGGTGGGGGTCGCGTCCGCGGTCCCGGACCTGGTTCAGCTCCTTACGGCGACCTCGAAGCCGGGCTCGAAGACGCTGGACACGGTGGTGCGGGACGCGCCGACCAAGGAGGCGCTGGCGGTGCTCGACTACCGACTCTGCCTGGAGTACGGCGACGGCACGCTCACCCGGGACATCTACACCCAGTGGCTCCTCGACCTCCGGCCGCAGGCGTACCAAGCGGTGAAGGGTCTGGCAGGTCGCTGAAGCATGGGGGCACCCCGCGACCCGCGCTGCGCACGGGTGCCCCGGAGCGCCACGGCCCCGCCCGCGGCAGGGTCATCCGCAGACCTCCTGCTTCGCCTGATGCATCCCCACCAGAAATGGCTGATATCCACCACCACACGCACGGCGGTCGAAGACGGGCTTCGGACACAAGTGTATGCTTGACAACACGTTGCGCCAGCGGCACGCCCGATGCTCAAGGTGATTCCCGGACGGAACGGTGCGGCCGTCCACGGAAGCCTCCCCGCAGAGCCGACCGGCCTTGCGGTGACGATCGCTTCCGAGAGCACCTCTTGATGGAGGCACGATGATGACGACTTTGCGGACTTTCGCCGGCTCGAGCCGGCTGACATTTGGGGCGTTCCTCTCGATGGCCGCCTTCGCGGCCTTCACACCGACCTCGGCATGGGCCATGACAACGGCTCCGGCGCAGGCGCCGGACTCGGTCGTGAGCTCGCGAGACATGGCGCCCGTCCTGAACGTGGAGAACAACAACTGGCTGGACGTTCACGTCTACCTGGTGCGAAACGGGGATCCTTTCTCTCTGGGTACGGTCTCCGGACCCGGTGAGAGACAGCTGGCACTGCCTGCCCTCGCGACGACTCCGGGAGCCCAGGTCCAGCTTCTGGTCCTCCCCATCGGGGGTGGCGACGACTACCTGTCTCCGACGCTGTTGGTGGATCCCGGTGACGTTCTCCACCTGACCGTCGAGAACAGCCTGGACCTGTCCTCCGTCACGGTGACATCTGGATCCTGAATACGGTTGCTCGTGCCATCCGTCGGTCATCCAGACCCGATTCGCGAACCCCCCGGGAGATCATCCCGGGGGGTTTCGTTCACGCCTGTGGCCTTCACTCCTGCCTTCCGACCGGTGATCGTTGAAGGCCTGAATCTCGAGCCGCACCCACGCTCCGGGGACAGCCCGACGCGATGCGACTCATGAACATGGTGCGCTCCCGAAGGAGAAGATCATGACGCATTCCCCTGGCCGACGGGTGGGCAGAACGCTCCGCCTGGCGACCCTCCTCGTCTTTGCCCTCGCCGCGCCGGTTGCGGCGCAGACCAAGCTCCTCCGCTTTCCCGACATCCACGGCGACCACGTGGTCTTCACGTACGCGGGTGACCTGTGGACGGCGCCTTCGGCAGGAGGCACGGCGGTCCGGCTCACGGCCCATCCGGGCCTGGAGCAGTTCGCCAAGTACTCTCCCGACGGCAAGTGGATCGCCTTCACCGGCCAGTACGACGGAGACGAGCAGGTCTACGTGATCCCGGCGACGGGAGGCGTTCCGAAGCAGCTCACGTTCTATCCCGCAGAGGGGCCGCTGCCCCCCCGCTGGGGATACGACAACCAGGTCTACGGCTGGACTCCCGACGGCAAGGCGGTGGTCTTCCGCTCCCTGCGCGACGGATGGGACCTGGGCGACAACAGACTCTACCAGGTCCCGGTGGAGGGCGGCCTGCCGGTGGCCTTCCCCATGCCCCAGTCCGGCGCCGGCGACCTCTCCCCGGACGGGAAGCAGGTGGTCTACTCACCCCTGTTCCGCGACTTCCGCGCATGGAAGCGGTACCAGGGCGGCTGGGCCGAGGACCTCTGGGTCTTCGATCTCGCCACGCACGACGCGAAGAACATCACCAACAACGTGCGTACCGACCGCGACCCCATGTGGATCGGGGACCGCATCTACTTCGACTCGGACCGCGACAACAAGCTCAACCTGTACTCGGTGAAACCAGACGGCACCGACCTGGTCCAGCTCACCCACGAAACGACGTGGGACGTGCGCTGGCCCAGCGCCGACGAAACGGGCGACATCGTCTATCAGCTGGGTGGCGAGCTCCACGTCTTCGACACGCAGACCAAGGCCGATCGCAAGCTCGACATCTACGTGCCCGACGATCAGCTGGCGGCCCGGCCGGTGCACAAGTCCGTGGCCAACGACATCGAGGACGCCGCCCTGAGCCCCGACGGACATCGGGTCCTCTTCACGGCCCGCGGCGACGTCTTCACCGCACCGGCGGAGCACGGCCCCACCCGCAATCTCACCCACAGCTCCAACGCCCACGACAAGGGCGCCCGCTGGTCTCCCGACGGACGCAAGATCGCGTTCATCTCGGACATGAGCGGCGAGGAGGAGCTGTACCTCATCAATCAGGACGGCAGCGGCGAGCCCGAGCGCCTCACCACCAATGGTGACCAGATGAAGTTCCCGCCGTCATGGTCGCCGGACGGCAAGCGCCTGGCTTTCGCCGACAAGTCCGGCCAGCTCTGGATGCTGGAGGTGGCCAACAAGAAGCTCACCAAGGTGGCACGGGACTCCACCGGCAACATGGGGGATCAGACGTGGTCACCGGACTCCCGGTGGCTGACGTTCAGCCTGAGCCACGACACCGGCTTCCGCTCCATCTACGTGTACGGTGTCCAGGACGGAGCCCTCCACGCGGTTACCGACCCGATGTTCAACGCCGGGGAGCCCGTCTTCGGCGCCGACGGGAAGTACCTGTTCTTCCTCAGCGACCGTGAGTACGCACCGCAGATCAGCAGCGACGAGTGGGACTACGCCACGGATCGCACCACGGGCATCTTCGCGCTGGCGTTGCGGAAGGACGTTTCGGCACCCTTCCCGCCGGAAAGTGATGAGGCGGTTATCGACTCCACATCGGCGTCGTCGGAGCGCGCGGCGAAGGCCACGCCCCCGGCCAAGCCGGACACTCCGTCTTCGGAGGTAAACATCGACTTCGATGGGCTGGCGCAACGCGTCGCCCGGGTCCCGGTGAGCGCCGACGACTACAGGGGTCTCTCCGCAGTGAAGGGCAACCTCGTCTACGTGAAGGGCACACCCTACGTGTACGGACGCGCCCCCGCCACGCAGCCCGACCTCATGATCTTCAACCTCGCCGACAGGAAGGCGTCGAGCCTCGCGGAAGGCGCGGGCGGCTACGCGCTCTCGGCGGACGGCTCCAAGCTGCTCGTGCGGCAGGGTGGACAGTGGAAGCTCATGGATGCGAAGCCGGGTGGCGGATCATCCGCGAAGAGCGTCTCCACCGCGGGGCTCCAGGCCGACATCGTGCCCCAGCAGGAGTGGAACGAGATCTTCGACGAGGTGTGGCGCCGCTTCCGGGACTATTTCTACGTGCCCAACATGAACGGGTACGACTGGAAGGCCATCCGCGCCCGCTACGAGCCTCTGCTGAAGTACGTGGGGCACCGCTCGGATCTCGACTACGTCCTCGACGAAATGATCGGCGAGCTGAGCAACTCCCACACGTACATCTCCGGCGGAGACTACGACATCCCCAAGCGGGCCGACGTGGCTCTCCCCGGCGCGCGCTTCACGCTGGACAAGGCATCGGGGCGGTACCGGATCTCCAAGATCTTCGCGGGAGACAACGCCGAGGCCACGTACCGCTCACCACTGACGCAGGTCGGGGTGGACGCCCACGTGGGTGATTACGTGATGGCCATCGACGGCACCGACCTCAAGGCGCCGGAGAACCCCTACGAGCTGCTGCGCTACAGGTCGGCGCATCCGGTGACGCTCACGCTGAACAACCGGCCGTCCATGGACGGAGCGCGGCAGGTGAGCTACCAGCCCATCAGGAGCGAGACCAAGCTCGTCTACAAGGCGTGGGTGGACCACAACCGGGAGATGGTGGACTCGCTGACCCACGGACGGGTGGGCTACCTGCACCTTCCGGACATGGGTGCCGACGGGCTGTCGGAGTTCATCAAGTGGTACTATCCGCAAGTCCGGAAGGAAGGCCTCATCATCGACGACCGCGGCAACGGCGGCGGCAACGTCTCCTCCATGATCATCGAGAGGCTGAGCCGCCAGCTCCTGGCCAGCGGGTACTCCCGGAACAACGACTACCCGTCGACCTACCCCCGGGGGCCGGTCTTCTACGGATCCCTGGTGACGCTCCTCAACGGCACGTCGGCGTCCGACGGCGACATCTTCCCGGCCATGTTCAAGCAAGCGGGCCTCGGCCCCCTCATCGGCACGCGCTCCTGGGGCGGCGTCACCGGCATCACCAGCCACGGCCCGCTCATCGACGGCGGCCAGGTGAACGTGCCGGAGTTCGGCTTTATCAGCGTGGACGGCAAGTGGATCATCGAAGGCCACGGTGTCGACCCGGACATCGAAGTGCAGAACGATCCGAAGTCCGTCATCGAGGGACGCGACCCGCAGCTCGAGCGCGGGGTGCAGGAGATCCTGAAGCTCATCCAGGAGCATCCGAAGCATCTGCCCGCGCGACCGACCCCACCGGACCGGGCACCGTCCGGCGGAGGGAGGTAGCGCAACGACGGCGGTCGCCCCGACGCACCGCTGCAGACGTTCCACCGCGGGAGGGCGGCCCCGGGGCCGCCCTCCCGCTTCTTTCCCCGACACGACGGGTGTCGCACTTTTCCGGCCTCTCTCTCCAACAGACCGGATGGCCGAGCATGACCAAGCGCGCCCGCGTTTCCGCCCTTCTGATCGCAGCCCTGGTCGTAGCGGGCTGCGACCGCACACCGCCCTACGACGTCGTCATCGAGCACGGCACCCTCGTCGACGGCACGGGATCGGACCCCTACCCCGGCGACGTCGGCATACGGGACGGCCGCATCGCGGCCCTGGGCGATCTGTCCACCGCGAAGGCTACCACCCGGGTGGACGCCACCGGGAAGGTCGTGGCGCCGGGCTTCATCGACATGCTGGGTCAGTCGGAGCTGACGATCCTGGTGAACCCTCACCTTCCGTCGAAGATCTTCCAGGGCATCACGACGGAGATCACCGGTGAGGGCGGCTCCATCGCGCCCCTGAACGACCGCATCATCGAAGCGGACAAGGTCTACTACGACCACCTGGGCGTCACGCCCGACTGGCGAACCCTGAGCGGATACTTCGCCCGCCTGCAGCGTCAGGGGATGGGCATCAACCTGGGCACCTACGTGGGCGCCACACAGGTGCGTCGCATGGTCCTGGGCGACGACGACGTGCGGCCCACGCCGTCGCAGCTCGACTCCATGAAGGCCCTCGTGGACGAAGCCATGAAGGAAGGGGCCATGGGGGTGTCCACGTCGCTGCAGTACGCGCCCGCGCCGTACGCGACCACCGGCGAGCTCATCGCCCTGGCGACCGAGGCGGGCAAGTACGGCGGCGTGTATGCCACGCACATGCGCTCCGAGGGTGATGCCGTGCTGCAGGCGCTGGACGAAGCCATCCGCATCGGCTCCGAGGCGCACATCCCCGTGGAGATCTGGCACATCAAGGCCGCCGGCAAGCCCAATTGGGGCCGAATGGGAGAGATCGTGGCCAAGGTGGACTCGGCTCGCGCAGCCGGCGTGGACGTCACCGCGGACACGTACGCCTACACGGCGTGGTTCAACTCCCTCTCCGCGTTCGTGCCGCCGTGGGCCCACGACGGAGGCGACGCGAAGCTCGTCCAGCGCCTCCAGGACCCCGCGACCCGGGCGCGCATCCGCAAGGACATGCTCACGCCGAGCACATCGTGGGACAACGAGTGGCAGGAGGTGCCGGGCCCCGACGGCATCCTGGTGTGCGTCGTGCACAACCCGGAGCTGAAGCCGCTCCAGGGCAAGACGCTGGCCGAGATCGCGAAGATGCAGAACAAGGACCCCATCGACGCGCTCCTCGATCTGCTGGTGGCCGATGACGCGTACTCCTTCGGTGCGGTCTTCGGCATGTCCCAGGAGGACGTGTCCCTGGCGCTCTCCCAGCCGTGGGTGAGCGTGGACAACGACTCGCAGGGCACCGCGCCCGACGGCATCCTCGGTCAGGAGCACCCCCACCCTCGCGCCTACGGGACCTTCCCGCGCATCCTCAGGAAGTACGTGCGTGAGGACCACCTGCTCACCCTCCAGGAGGCCATCCGCAAGTTCACGTCCCTTCCGGCGGGTAAAATGCACCTCAAAGACAGGGGCACCCTCGCGGAGGGCAACTGGGCGGACGTGGTGGTCTTCGATCCGGACAGCATCACGGACAAGGCGACCTTCGAGGAGCCCAACCAGCTCTCGGTGGGCATGGACTGGGTGCTGGTGAACGGCGTGCCCGTCATCGCCGACGGAAAGGCCACTGACGCCCTCCCCGGCAAGGTGCTGCTCGGGCCGGGGTACCAGGCACCTCAGGCAGCGGGGGACCGCTGACCATGGCCACGTGCGCGCGGCAGTCGCGACGACCCGGCGCCGTTGGGGCCGTCTGGCGCTCGCTTGCCGCCCGTGCGGCCCCCCTGCGACTCGCGGCGCTGGCCGCGACCGTGGGCATGCTCGCCCCGACTCCGGCGTTGGCTTCCACGGCTCACCCGTCGCCCGCCGACTCCGTCTACGAGGTGTACGCCGTCCGCTACGCCACCGTGCCCGGCTACCGGGTCCGCAATCTCGTCGTCGGCGCCGACAGCACGCGCACGACGGATCTTGCCATGCTGGTCTGGGTGCTCAGGAGCAGTGACAATCGGGTGGTCCTCGTGGACACGGGATTCCATCGTCAGAAGTTCCTCGACTCGTGGAAGCCCTCCGAGTACACCCTCCCCTCCGAGGCCGTGGCGCGTCTGGGAATCACGCCGGACCAGGTCACCGACATCGTGCTCACGCACATCCACTGGGACCACATGGACGGGCTCGACCTCTTTCCGGAGGCCCAGGTCTGGATCCAGAAGGCGGAGTACGACTACTACGTCGGCGCCGATGGCTCC
>JAJDNI010000218.1 GCA_022340755.1 Gemmatimonadota bacterium | reverse complement strand
GGCCGCGGCTGCACGCGCCGGAGTCGGCACGCTGCTGATCACCCCGGACCTCACGCGCCTGGGGCAGATGAGCTGCAATCCCGCGATCGGAGGAGTGGCGAAGGGAGTAGTCGCGCGGGAAGTGGATGCGCTCGGGGGCGTTATGGGGCGTGCCACCGACGCGTCGCGGATCCAGTTCCGGATGCTGAACCGTTCCAAGGGGCCCGCGGTCTGGGGGCCACGGGCGCAGTGCGATCGGGGACTGTACCCGGTGGCGGTGCGGCGAATCCTAGAGGAATTGCCGACGCTCGAGTTCTTCCAGGAGATGGTCGTGGATGTGGTCCTGGAGGGAAGACGGGTGGTGGGCGTGCGCACGCGAAGTGGAGCCGAGATCGCTGCCAGGGTGGTGGTGATCACGGCGGGCACGTTCTTGCGGGGTCGGATCCATGTCGGGGGTGAGGCGGGGATCGGTGCAGGACGTGCGGGAGAAGCTCCCTCGGTGGAGCTGGCCCAGGGGTTGGAAGCGGTCCTGCAGGTGGCGCGCTTCAAGACCGGCACGCCACCGCGGGTGGACGGGCGCTCCGTGAACCTCGAGGTCCTTCAGCGGCAGGATGGAGAGGACGGCGCGTTCCGGTTCGCGTCCTATGCGCGGGAGTCCATCCCGGAGCAGCGGCCCTGTTGGATTGCGTGGGCGGGAGACGAGCTGAAGCGGATCGTGCGGGAGAACCTGGATCGGAGCGCGCTGTACGGGGGGCAGATCTCCGGGCGGGGACCACGGTATTGCCCCTCCATCGAAGACAAGATCGTGCGCTTCCCCCACGCACCCCGCCACCAGGTGTTCCTGGAGCCGGAGGGACTCCACACGACGGAGCTGTACGTGAACGGTCTGTCGACCTCGCTGCCGGCGGACGTTCAGCTCGCGTTTCTGCGGAGCATGCGCGGCCTGGAAGACGTGCGCATGACCAAGGCCGGATATGCCATCGAATACGACTATTTCCCACCGCACCAGCTCCGGCACACGCTCGAGACGAAGGATGTGGCCGGGTTGTTTCTTGCGGGGCAGGTGAACGGGACGACGGGGTATGAGGAAGCCGCCGGGCAGGGGGTGGTGGCGGGGATCAATGCCGCGCTGAAGGTACGAGGTGAGGGGCCGTTCATTCTGGAGCGGGACCAGGCGTATATCGGGGTGCTCATCGACGACTTGGTGACGCGCGGCGTGGACGAGCCGTATCGCCTCTTCACGTCCAGGGCCGAGTTTCGGCTTCTGCTGCGCCAGGACAACGCGGTTGGACGACTGGGGCCGCTGGCGAGGGAACGAGGCGTCCTCACGGAGAGCCAGAAGGAAGCCTTGGCCGGTCGGCTGGCCGAGCAGGAGCGCGTGATGGTCTGGTTCCAGGAGACCACGCTTCCACCAAGGGCCGTGGAGGAAGCGATGGAGCTCGCATCCTCACCGCGGCCGGAGGGACGGACCCGCGCGGTGGACCTCCTTCGGCGCCCGAACGTCCGGGCGCGGGACCTGGTCAAGGCAGGGGAGGGATCGGTCGCCGGGGCGTCGGACGACGTGCTGGCCGCCGTGGAGGTGGAGTTGAAGTACGAGGGGTACGTGGCTCGGGAGCGACAGCGGGCCCAGCGTGTCCGCAGGAGCGCCAACGTAAGACTGGACAACGAGTTGCCCTACATGGACTTCCTCACGCTTTCCTTCGAGGCCCGCGAGAAGCTCGAGCGCGTGCGCCCCGAGACACTGGCACAGGCGGGACGAATCCCGGGCGTGTCCCCCGCGGACCAACAGAACCTTCTGCTGGAGGTGCGGCGCTGGAAAGCGAGTAGGGCCGGAGGCCTCGAGGAACAGAGGGCTCCGCGCGGCAGCAGCCTATAAGTCGTTGTGGTACAATAACTTATGCTGCACGTTCCACGTGAAACAATCCCGGCGGCGTCCCACGGGGAAGCACCCATAGACGTTCTGACGATCCCTCGAGGCCGCGCGAGGACGCCGACGGCGGCATAGGGACGGTTGCAGCGGACCAGCCGGGAGCGCCAAGATCCGAACAACCCTGCAAGAACGATGGTGTGACGGCGCGCCGCCGCTTCCTGGGGGGAGCGAGAGAGCGCAACAAGAAAATCGCCAAAGGCCTAGCAGGGACATCGAAGGAAGGGAAGGGACTGCAATGCGGCGCCTCCCGGCATGTTCCACGTGGAACACCCGCGCAAGGGGGCCTCGACCGCTACTTCTTTACGAGATCGAAGTGAGCGAGGGCGGGTTCGTCGGTCCCGTCCTGGTTGAAGTCGAACTCGGTGTTGGCGTCGATGATGAGGTGACCCCCTTCGAACGAAAAGACGCCCGCGGAGGTGGATGCCGCCGGGAAGGTCTGGTGCAGCGTCACCGTGCTCCCTGCTACCTCCAGGGTCCCGATCTCGGTAAGCGACTGCCCTGCGTAGAGGAGGATGGCCGTGTACTGCCCGGACGGCTGGACGTTCAACGTGAATGTGGCGCCAAGCTGGATGATGTCTCCGGAGATGTCCGGGTTCGCCTGAGAGGTCAGCACCAGGGACTGGGCGATCCAATCGCCGACGAACGGGGCGATGGCGCTGTCCGGCTCCGTGCTCTTGTTCCCCGAGCAAGCCGTAGCCAGGAGAGCTGCCAAGAACAGCACGGTCCGTAGCCTCGGGCTCCGGGCCCACCTCAACGCGAATCCCCTCATTTCCGCCCCCTCGGTCGCAGAGTCCCCGGGGGCGTCCCCGCCCGCCATGGACGTGCCCCCTTGACGGCGGAAACTCCCTAGCAGGGACGCTCGCGTCAAGGCAACAGAAGGCGCTCGTCCGCTTTACCTTCGTCAGGGGGCTCGGTATATTCGACCCCCCGATTTCGAGGGGTCCTTCCGGGCGTTCGAGCAGGGAGAACATGTCGCGGGTCATCGCCATCGCGAACCAGAAGGGCGGGGTCGGCAAGACCACCACCGCCATCAATCTGGGCGCCTCGCTCGCCGTTGCCGAGAAGAAGACGCTTGTCGTGGACATCGACCCCCAGGGGAACGCCACGAGCGGGCTGGGCTTGGAGGCACGTAGCGCCCTTCCTACCGTCTATGATGTCCTTCTCGGCGAGCGCCCGGCGGAAGAGGCGATCGCGGCCCACGTCCACTTCCCGACCCTGGATCTCATCCCCTCCACGCGGGACCTGGTCGGGGCCGAGATCGAGTTGGTGCAGGCGCCTCACCGCGAGACGATCCTTCGGCGGGCTCTTCAGGGGCTCCGCGACCGATACGACTACATCCTCGTGGATTGCCCTCCGTCGCTGGGCCTCTTGACGCTGAACACCCTGACGGCGGCGGATTCCGTCCTGATTCCCATACAGTGTGAATTCTATGCCCTGGAAGGGCTGAGCCAGCTGCTGAACACGATCCGGCTCGTGCAGAGGGGGCTCAACCCATCCCTGGATATCGAGGGCGTGTTGCTGACGATGTACGACCGACGCCTCAACCTCTCCCAACAGGTGGCGTCGGAGGCACGTGAGTACTTCGGGGCGAAGGTCTACCGCACGGCAATCCCCCGGAACGTGCGTCTGGCGGAGGCTCCGAGCTTCGGAAAGCCCATCGTCCTGTACGACGTGGTGTCGCAGGGCGCTCAGGCCTACCTCCAGTTGGCGAGGGAGATCCTGACCCGAGGGCCTTCGGGCGGCAATTCGGCGAGGGCGGTCAGATGAAGCGCGATCGGCTGGGCAAGGGCCTTGGGGCCCTCCTGGGCGAGTACCTCGAGCCGGCGACGGCCGAGGACGAGCTCCGGAAGGTCAAGGTCTCGGCGATCAGCCCCAACCCCCTTCAGCCGCGCCGTACCTTTACCGACGCCGAACTCGACGAGCTGGCGGCCTCCATCAGCGAAAACGGGCTTCTGCAGCCCCTGGTGGTACGACCGACCCCCGGAGGGACGGACCGTTTCGAGCTGGTGGCCGGCGAACGGCGCTTTCGCGCGGTGTCCCGGTTGGGGTGGGACGACGTAAGCGTGGTGGTCCGCGACGCGTCCGACGAGACCCTGCTGGTTCTCGCGCTCGTCGAGAACCTGCAGCGCGAGGCCTTGAATCCCCTGGAAGAGGCCGAAGGATATCGGACCCTCGGCGAGCGATTCTCTTTGACCCAAGCCGACATCGCACGGGCGGTGGGCAAGGATCGGTCGACGGTTGCGAATTTTCTGCGCCTCCTGAACTTGCCGCCATCGGTACGGAAGCTGGTCGAGAGCGGTGAGCTCACCATGGGCCACGCGCGTGCGCTGCTTTCCGTGGCCGATCCGGTGCGTGCCGCCGAGCTGGCGAGGAATGCGGTGAAGGACGGCTGGTCCGTGCGAGAAATTGAGCGACGCTGTGGGAACGCGTCGTCCGGAAAGCGCGGGGCGCGGAAGGAGCGGCCGGTCGACCCCGTGGTGCGGGCGCTGGAGGAAACGCTCCAGGAGGCGCTCTCCACCAGAGTCCGCATCCGACGCGGGCGTGGCGGCAAGGGGGTCATCGAGATCACCTTCCACGGAACCGACGACTTCGAGCGGGTCTTCGAGCTGGTCGCCGGGCAGGATGTGTCGGAGGTTGCGGGGTGACCAAAAGCGGCAAGTCCCGGTCCTTGACGATCATGTTCGTCCCTGACGGAGGACAGGAGGGTCGGACCTTCCGCCTCTCCTACCGGACGCTCAGGATCCTGGCGGGGATCGCTTCGATAGGAGCCCTGGGCCTGACCCTGGTAGCGGGAAGCTGGTGGTATCTGGCCGCCCGCGCCTCCCGCGTCACCAGCCTTGAACATCGGGTGCAAACCCTCCAGTCCGACCAGGCACGCGTGCAGGAGCTCAGCCGAAAGATGGAGGGCATCGAGCGGGAGTACGCGCGTCTTCGGTCTTTGTTCGCTACCGGTGCCCCCTCTGCCCCGTCGGACGTCTGGCTTCCCCCGGGCACGGCCTCCGGAAGTGGCAACGGCCGCGTGACCCCGTCCCGGGACCTCGAAACGGCGTCGGCGCCCAACAGCTGGCCCCTTACCGAGAGGGGCTTCGTCACCCAGGGGCTCATGGAGGGGGACCAGGGACAGCACAACGGGATCGATATCGCCGTCCCCACGGACTCCTACATTCGTGCCGCCGGAGCAGGCACCGTCGTGGACGTCGGCGAGGACCCTCTGTACGGTCGCTTCGTGGTCATCGACCACGGTGACGGCTACACGAGTTTGTATGGACACGCCTCGTTGACCCTCGTGACCCGGGGCCAACGGGTGCGTCAGGACGAAGTCATCGCACTCTCGGGGTCCACGGGGCAATCTACGGCACCGCACTTGCATTTCGAGATCTTGAAGGACGGGGAGGCGGTGGATCCCCTGACGTTGGTACATCAACCCTGACTTTCGTCGTCGGCGGACCCGGGGTGCACCGGGGAGTCGACAAGAAGCTGCGCTGGAGGCGAGAAGCGAAATGGCACGGGACCGCGCGAGCAACGGATCACCTCCCGAGACGGTGATCTCAATCATCGGCCCGGGCATGACCGTGGTCGGCGACTGCCAAACGGAGGGCACCGTTCGGGTCGAAGGCACCGTGAGAGGCTCCGTCTCGGCCGGGAAGGCCGTCGTAGTCGGCCGGGACGGGCTCGTCGAGGGTGACATCACCACGCAGGATGCGGTGATCTCGGGTACCGTCCGCGGGGCTCTCGTGGCGGAATCGCGTCTGGAGCTCCAGGCGACCTGTCGAATCGAAGGAGACATCCGGGTCCGCCGGATGCAGCTCGAGGAGGGTGCGATCCTGAACGGGACCGTGCAGATGGGGGAAGTCCATGCCGCTGACGCGAACGAGGCTACCACGCCTCCGGGAAAGGCCTCCGGCCCGCCTACCGAAGTCGTTGCCCAGGCGACAGGCACGGCAAGCTGAGCTTCGGGGTTTCGTCCAACTCGGAGCCGACGCCGACTTTTCCTCACCCGTGCCAACGCGGTCTGGCGCACGGGGCAGTGCACCGCAACCGCTTGTGCTCCAACACGATACAAGACGAGACGCGGCATCCTGTAACGGGGGTGTATCCACGTTCAGGCCGGTTCTCCACACGTTCTCCACGCACCGGCAGGCCCAGGGGGCGAGGACATGAAATTAGAATCTTTGCTCCAATACCTCGATACGTATCTCGGCATTCCGGACCATCCGGACTACCCGAACGCCGTCAATGGCCTGCAGGTGGCGGGACCGGACGAGGTGCACCACGTGGTGGCCGCGGTGGACGCCTCGGAGGCCTCGATCCGGGCCGCCATCGAGATGGGAGCCGACCTGCTCCTGGTGCATCACGGGCTCTTCTGGGAGGGGCTGACACCGGTGACGGGACGGCACCTTCGACGGCTTGGGCCCCTCATCGAACATGGTGTGGCCGTGTACAGCGCCCATCTGCCGTTGGACAGCCACGCGGAGGTCGGCAATTGCGCCCTTCTGGGACGAGCCCTGGCCCTCGAGCCACGCGGGCGCTTCGCGGCGTACCGGGGTGCGGAGATCGGGTGGTGGGGAGAGCTCCCGGACCCCGTCGACGTGTCGAATCTCCGCGGCCGCCTCAGCGAGGTCTTGAGCGGAGCGCCGGTGCATGTCATCCCGGGCGGCCCGGAGCTGGTCGGTCGCATCGGGGTCGTGACGGGTGGCGGTGCATCCCATACGGCGGAAGCGGCCACCCTGGGCCTGGACGCGCTCGTCACCGGTGAGGGCTCCCACCACACGTACTTCGACGCCATGGAGCTGGGCGTCCACGTGCTCATGGGAGGACACTACGCGACCGAGACCTTCGGGGTCCGAGCCCTCGCAGCCCACGTCGCGGAGCGGTTCCAGTTGACTTGGGAATTTCTGGATCAGCCGACGGGTCTCTGACCGCCGGGGTCCAGGCCGGCCCGCAACGGCGCGGAGCGAGGTGGCCTCGGGGCATGCCTGCTCCCCGGCAGGGCCAACGAAGGCGGCGGGGCCCGAGCGGGCCCCGCCGCCTTCGTCACGATGGTTCGCGCCCGGGTCGGCCCACGGCCGAGCTCTGGCGGATGACGCGCTACTGGCCCTTCATCATCGCGTCGCGCGCCGCCTTGAACTCCTGTCCCTCGTTCCAGTTCGGCCAAGTGGGAGTCTGCGCGATGTCCCAGGCGATGCGGGCGATGAGCAGCCCCTCCTGAACAGCTCCGTCGAAGGTGAACGAGTCGGAGAACTCGTCGGTGGGCGCGTGATACCGATGGGCCGTGTAGTCGTCCTGCATCTCCTTGCCCCACCCCGCCGGCTTGCCGCGATAGGCGACGCCGTGATTTACATACAATGCAGGGACGCCGGCCTTGGCGAAGGGGAAATGGTCGCTGCGGAAGAAATAGCCCTTCTCGGGCGACTGGTCGGGGACGATGGTAAGACCCATCTGCGCGGCGCGCTGCCGTGCGAACTCGCCCAGTCCGCTTCGTGCTTCGCCGAAGATGGTCACGTCGTCGGTCTCACCCCACAGGTTGGCGCCGTCCATGTTGATCTCGCCGGCCGTCTTGGCCAACGGGAACAGCGGCGATTGCGCGTACCACTGTGAGCCGAGCAGGCCCTGCTCCTCGGCGGCGGTGGCGATGAAGAGGAGTGACCGGGCCGGCCTCTGCGGGAGCGCTTCGAACCCGGCGGCGATCTCCATGAGCATCGCGGTGCCGGACGCGTTGTCGTAGGCCCCGTTGTAGATGCTGTCGCCGTCGATGGGCTGGCCAATCCCGAAGTGATCGTAGTGGGAAGTGAGGGTCACGATCTCGTCGGGCCGCGCGGAGCCCTTGAGGAGCCCTACGACGTTACGGGTCTCCACGTCCCGCACCGTGGCCTTCAGCCCCCCCGTCGCCGTGACCCCGGTAGGCGTCGCAACGAAGCCGCGCCTATCGGCTGTCGCCTTGAGCGAGTCGAAATCCAGACCGCCGAGGGCGAGCAGGTCGACCGCCGTCTCCCGAGTGACCCACCCGAGCATTCCCGCCGGCGCGGGGCCGTTGGGGTCCGAAGGCAGCGAGAACTGCTCACCCGACCGACCACCCCGCACCACGCTCCACGGATAGCCCGCGGGCTCCGTCTCGTGAACGATGAGCGCGCCCAGAGCTCCCTGCCGCGCGGCCTCTTCCCACTTGTAGGTCCAGCGTCCGTAGTATGTCATCGCCGGCCCCCCGAAAAGGTCGGGCTCGTCCGCGGGCGCGGGGGGGTCGTTCACCAGAATAAGGATGTACTTGCCCTTGACGTCCACGCCGGCGAAGTCGTTCCAGTTGACCTCGGGCGCGTTGATGCCGTATCCGACGAAGACCACCTCCGCCGTTCCTCCCGCGGACGTCGCCGTCGGGTCTCCTGCGTTCAGCACGTAGTCGTCGAGATACTTCGCGTTCAGGGTGCCACCCTTGCCGGAGAAGGACAGCTTCACCGACGACGGATCCGTGGTGTACCCGATCATGGGCACCGACTGGAAATACGAGCCATCGACGGGCTCGAGCCCGATCGCTTTGAAGTGATCGGCCACATACTGCGAGGCCATGTCCCCGCCCTTCTGGCCAGAGCCGCGGCCCATGTACTCGTCCGACGACAAGACCTTCATCCACTCCCGGATGGAGTCCCCGGATAGTGCGATGTCCGGTCCGGCCGCAGGGCGCTCGCCACCACCTGTACACGCAGCCAGGGTGACGCTCAACGCAATCAGTATGAAACGCTTCACATTGTCCTCCCGGAGATTGACCTGAACCGCAGCCAGAAGGGTACGCTGGCGAACGAGGAGTGGGAAGCCGCGCGGGGGACGCGCGCGGGGGAGGGGGGCACACAGGGGCACGCGCGGGCGGTTTGAAGACCGCGGGACGTCAGAAGAGCCCGTCCAGGTAAAGGTTCAGCTTGTACCGGGATCCGCGTCGCACCGCGTGGGAGACGTCGATTCGGAAGAGGCCGTCCAGGAGTGACGCGCCCACGCCGACGGAGACCATGGGATCCTGGAGGCCAAAGGACCGCTTCGGCCCCACCCACCCCGCGTCGGAGAAGACACCAAGGCGGGCACCCGCGAACCCGGTGGCAAGCTCCGCCCGCGCGCGCCAGAACGACGCGCCATGCACCTCGTAGGCGTCGAAGCCGCGGAGTGTGCTCGATCCCCCGAGGAAGAAATTCTCTTGTATCGGTTCGTCTCCCCATAGCGCCCCCGCGCCCGCCTCGAGGGCCCCGGCGAGGCCGAAGAAGAGCGGGTGGCTCACCGACAGGGAAAGGGCGGCACGCTGGTAGGCGACATCGCCCCCCGCCGCCTCGGCAACCAGTTGGCCCGTGGCGATGAGGCCATGAGGGTCGATGCCCGAGAACCAGGAGACCGTGGTTCGCGCTCCCGTGACGGAGACGTCCCGAGCGGGCAGGACCAGGTCCACCGTGTCGTCGCGAGCGGATTGGAGCAGGAAGAAGGTCGCCTCCCGGGACACCGGCTGCTGGCGTTCGTGGAAGGCCTGCGCTTCCCATCGCACGCGCTCACCCATGCGCCTGTACCCGACGGACGCGCCGGTTGCGCGGAAGTACTGGGCGCGATCGATGCCCAGAACCAGGTTCCCCAACGAGCTCGTGATCGAGAACGGCGTCCCCCAGTCGCCCATCGTCTGGAGACGATGATAGCCGGCGAGGCTCCAGGACCGGTCGTCCGAGCCCCGGCGCAGCGTGGCGGTGATGTCGGGTTCATGGCTCCCGGTGCCGACGCGGGCTTCCAGATCGAGGGTCGTCAGGGGGTCCAGGGGGAAGGTCACCGCCCCGCCGACGCTCAACCCTTCGACGCGGTTGTAGCGCACGAGACCCCGCTGCAGTCCCCAGGCGAACTGGGGGCGGAACTGCCGGTACGTGGGCATGAGCGCCTGCAGCTCGCCCTTGAGCTGGGCGACTTCGTCGTCGGTGAAGGCGGTGGGGGCCCGCTCACCGAACGATTCCGAGAGCTCCGGCGACGTGAGGACCGAACGGTCATCGGGGACCACCACCGTCACGTACCGCGTCACGCCCCTGGAGTCCTTTATCTTCTGCTCGCTGCGAGACCAGCCCGGCGGCAGCGGTCCCGTCACGGGGATCTCCGAGCTGATGTCGTTGACGGAGTAGTCGCCGATGCTCCACTCGACCGTCAGGGGGATCTTCAGCACACGACCCATGCGAAGCTCGCCCTCCAGGGCGAAGCGACGGGGAAGCCAGTAGCGGAGCTCGTGCAGGCTATACTCGACCGTGATGTACGAGATATCCCCCTGCACCGGCTTGAGGAAGCCGGGTACCTCTTCCGCGTCGTGCGGCTCGTCGATGCTCAGGTCGAAGGCTCTGGCGGGCTTGTACGTGGCCCGAACCAGAGACGCGGTCTCGGAGTCGAACCAGAGCGACCCCGCAACTAGGTGGAAGTCCGCGCGCCGAGGCTCGACCTTCACCTCGTAGAGGACGACGTCCCTCTGCTGGCCGGGAAGGCCGATGCGAAGCGTATCCCCGGACGCGAAGCGGTATGCGGACCCGGCGCTGTCGGACAGGGGATGGAGGGCCCAGTCGCCGCCGAAGGCCAGGCGGTCGCCGGATGGATCGAAAGCGAAGTTGGGCAGGTCGGCTTCGTGCAGGAGCTCTTGGGGCAGCTCCCTACGCAGGTCCGCGTTGACCGACGCGCCGGCCTTCCCTACTTGACCACGAGCGGCGATCTCGTCCCGCCGGGTGTCGGCGCCTACGATGGGGATGGCCTGCCGCGCTCCGATCCACTGGATGGCCCGCTCTCCGTCGGCGCTCCATCTCAGCCGGGCGATGCGCTCCTGCTCGAAGAGGCCTCGCTCCCTCCGGAACCGAAACGCGGTGAGGCCGACGTAGATGTGCTCCCGGAGACGTCCTTCGTAGCTGCGTATGCCCTGGATGTCCCTGTTTCTGGCGGCGACCGCCCGCGCCATGAGCGCTCGAACGGCGGGGTCCGCGAACGTATCGGCCGGAGCGGGAACCGAGTCCTGTTGGGCGCAGATCGCGGCGGGGACCATCAAGCCGGCCACCAGGAGCGAGAACAGCCTCACGCGCGGGTCACCCTCCGTTGCCGGTCCGGGGCCGGCGCGGTACCATCGTTCCAGCTTCCATCCAAGAAGGTCTCTCGTAAGGAGTTCCGATGATTCGCAGGGTCGTCTCAGCCCTTGGGGCCGTGGTTCTTTTCACGTCGGCGGCCACCGCCCAGACGGTGCCGACACCCCAACAGGCGTTCGGCTTCGAGATCGGCCAGGACCGCAAGCTCGCCGACTGGAACCAGCTCACTGCCTACTACGAGAAAATCGCGGAAACGAGTCAGCGGGTCAGAGTCGACACCCTGGGCAAGACCACCAAAGGCCGTCCTTTCGTGATGCTCATCATCACGAGCCCCGCCAATCAGGCCCGGCTTTCGGAGCTGCGCGACATCCAGGGCAAGCTCGCCGACCCGAGGAAGATCTCGGACGACACGGAGCTCCGACACCTTCTCGATCAAGGTCGGACGGTGGTCATGATCACCCACTCCATCCACGCCACGGAGGTGGGAGGAAGCCAGATGGCGGCTCGCCTCGTGTGGCGCCTCGCGACCTCCGACGAGCCCCGCATCAAGGAGATCCTGGACAACGTCATCTTCCTCGACATTCCGTCATTGAATCCCGATGGCCTCGACTGGGTGGTGGACTGGTATCGGCAGGGCGTGGGCACACCGCTGGAAGGGGGTCCGTTGCCCTGGCTCTACCAGTTCTACACGGGCCACGACAACAACCGCGACTGGTATGCGTTCACCCAGGACGAGACCGTCCTGACGGTGAAGGCGCAGAATGCGTGGCACCCCCAGATCGTCCACGACATCCATCAGATGGGGGCCACCAGCGCGCGCATCTTCTTCCCGCCCTACATCGACCCCTGGGAGCCGAACGTAGACCCTCACATTACCAGTGCGGTGAACCAGCTGGGCACGTGGATGGCTGCTGAGGAAGAGGCAGCGGGCAACAGAGGTGCCGTGGTGTCGGGCCAGTACGATGCATTCACGCCGGCGCGGGCCTACATGCACTATCATGCCGGCGCGCGCATCCTCAGTGAGGCGGCGTCGGTACGCATCGCCACGCCCGTCGACATCGCCGCGGACCAGCTGGGACCGTCACGGGGGTACGACGCATCCAAATCCTCCTGGAATTTCCCCGACCCCTGGCCCGGCGGCCACTGGACCCTCGGTGACATCGTCAACTACCAGGAAACCGGCGCACTGGCGCTCCTCACCAACGCGGCCCGGAATCGCCCCTACTGGCTGACGAACTTCTACGACATCGGGAAGCATGCCGTAGAGAAGTGGGACCGCTGGCCCGAGGCCTGGGTGATTCCCGCGAATCAGACCAACGTCACCGGCGTGCAGTACGTCCTGCGCATCCTCACCTTGGCGGACGTGGAGGTGCACAAGGCGTCGGCCTCCTTCACGGCCGACGGCATCCAGTTCCCCGCCGGAAGCTGGGTGGTGCCCATGCACCAGCCGTACGCGTCGTTCGCCCAGGCGATGCTCGAGGTTCAGCACTATCCGGATCTGCGGGCCTACCCCGGCGGCCCGCCGTTGCGGCCCTACGACGTGACGGCTCAGACGCTCCCGTACCTGATGGACGTCGAGGCCGTTGCGGTGGATGAGCCCGTGACCACGGCGCTCTCGGATCCGATTCCCGTTCCGGATTTCGCGTTCACGCTTCCGGCCGCGTTGCGCGGTGCGAACGCCCCCAGGGTCGCCATGTACAAGAGTTGGCAGGAACCCAGCACCGAGGGGTGGACCCGCTGGGTCTTCGACAAGTACGGGATGACGTACGATACCCTGCACGACGCCGACGTCCGCAAGGGCGGGTTGGCGAGCCGCTACGACGTCATCGTGCTCCAGAGCCAGCGCGCGCAGTCGATCCGGAGCGGGTTCCGGGCTGCACAGGTCCCTCCTGAATACGCCGGAGGCCTCGGAGAGGCCGGGGTAGCGGCGCTCCACGACTTCGTCGAGGCGGGCGGCCGGATCGTGGCGGTGGAACAGGCGGTGGATTTCGTGAAGGACCTCTTCGACCTGCAGGTGACCAACGCAGTGGATGGTCTTGCGAACCAGGATTTTTACATTCCAGGCTCTATACTGAGACTCCGGGTAGACCCCGCCAGCGACATCGGGCGCGGGGTCGACACGGAGAGCATCGCGTGGTTCTCCGGCAGCAGCCAGGCATTCGACGTGAACGATGATCGTGTGAAGGTCCTCGCCCACTACGGCACCGGTGACCCCCTCCTGTCCGGGTGGGAGCTGGGTGGCTCGTACGTCGCCGGCAAGCCGGCGATCGTCGAGGCGAGCGTAGGCAAGGGGTCAGTGGTGCTGTTCGGCTTCCAGCCGAATTACCGCGGACAGTCGGTGGCCACCTGGCCGCTCCTCTTCAACTCGCTGCACCGATGAGTCCCGCGGGCGGGGGTACGGGCATCTGCCCGGCGTGCGGTAAGCCGGCCAGCGGTAACTTCTGCCAGCATTGCGGGGCGTCGCTGGGCGGTCGCTTCTGCAACAAGTGCGGAGCGAAGCTCGAGGCCGGAGCCAAGTTCTGCAACCGATGCGGGCAGCCGGTATCCGGAGCCCGGACCGCCGCGCCCGGGCCGGGGCCGGTTCCGTCCGTTGCACCGGCGGCCCCCACGGGTCACAGAGCCGCGGCGGCGGCGACCATCGGGGGGAACAACCTGCCGTGGTGGATCGCCGGAGCGGCCCTCTTCGGGCTGATCCTGGTGGTCGGGTGGTCGGTGGTGCGCTCGCAGAATCCGTCGGCGGCCACCCCGGCAGCGATGCCGCCGGGTGGAGCCGCCGCCGGTGGAGCCATGGGTGCGTCGAGCATCGATCTCTCAACCATGTCGCCGCGGGATGCGGCGGACCGGCTCTACAACCACGTCATGAACGACCTGGCGGCAGGCGACACGGCCGATGCCCTGCGATTCCAGCCCATGGCGGTGGAAGCATATCAGGTTGCGGAGCCTCTGGACCTGGACGGGCTCTTCCACCAGTCGCTGCTGGAGAACCTGACGGACCACGCCGGCGCGCTGGCGACGGCGAAGAGGATCCTGGCCACCGACCCGGATCACATCCTCGGCCTGGGGGCGGCGGCTCAGGCGGCGGTGGCCGCTGGCGACACGGCGGAGGCCCTGACGTACTACAAGCACCTCGTGGCGGTGTACGACGCTCAGGCCACCAAGAACCTGCCCGAGTACGAGGCCCACAAGAACCTCCTCCCCGAGTACCGCTCCGAGGCGGAGGCGTTCATAGCCACTCATTAGAAGCGTGATCGGAGAGGGGAGCGGCTTCGCGTCGACCCGCGCCCCGACGATGCCCGGCGAGGAATGCGCGTCTTTCTGACGGGCGGCTCGGGGCTTCTCGGGTCCCATCTCGCCGCGCACCTCCGCGGCTACGGACACGAAGTGGTGGCGCTCCACAGGGCGGAGTCAAATACGGATTTTCTCGCCGCAGTGGGATGCAGCCTCGTTCAGGGCGACGTGACCAATGCCCCCACCAGGCTGACGGCGTTCATGCGGGGGTGCACGCACGTCGTCCACGCCGCGGCCCTGGTCTACAAGGGCGGGTCGTGGGCGGAAGTGCGCGCGGTGAACGTCGACGGCACCAGAAACGTGCTGGAAGCGGCGGCTGAAGCGGGGATCCGTCACGCTGTGCACGTGTCCTCGGTGGCCGTGTACGGCACCGTCTCGACGAAGACGGACGAGACGTCTCCTGTCGATGCCCCCGTCGCGGCTTCGAATCTGTATGCTCGCTCGAAGCGCGAGGCGGAGCGTGCGGCGCGTAAGGTGGAGTCGGAGCGCGCCCTTCCCGTAACCGTGTTGCGGCCGTCCGGCGTCTACGGCGAGCGGGACCGACTCCTGACCGCACGGGTAGCGCGTATGGTGCGGCTGCCTGTGACGCCCCTCCTGGGGCACGGCCGAAACACCATCGCCGTGGTGTACGCAGGCAACGTGGCCGAAGCGATGCGGCTGGCCCTGGAGGCGGAACGGGGCGCGGTGACGTACGATGTGGGTTTCGATCACCCACTGACCCAGAGGATGCTCCTGGAGGGAATCGCGCGAGGGATGGGACGTTCCCCCAGGCTGTTGGCCGTTCCCGGGAGCCTGGTTCGCGCGGGTGCGGACGTACTCGGAGCCCTCGGCGTCTCGGCACCGGGGGTCGACGGACTGCCTCTTGGACGGGTGGCGCGATTGGCCATGGGTGAAAACCCTTACCCGTCCCGACGCATCCGGAGGGATTTGGGGTGGAGCCCGCCGCATCGGCACGAGGAGGCCCTGGTACGCACGGGGCGATGGCTGCGGGAGCACGCCGACACATGACGACAACCACAAGCGGGAGCCCGACATGAACCAAAGGGGGCCTGGAAGCCAGGAGCCGGCACGGCCGTTTCCCTACGAGAGGGAGACGGAGGACGAGCGGCTGCTGGCGAGCGTGGAGGAGCTGGAGACCATCGGGCGGGACGCGTGGCGGATCTTCCGCATCATGGGGGAGTTCACCGAGGGGTTCGAGGAGATGACCCAGGTGGGACGCGCGGTCTCCATCTTTGGCTCGGCTCGGGTGAAGCCCGACGATCCCATGTACGAATCGTGCGTGACCACCGCGCGCCTCCTCGGTGAGGCAGGCTTCGCGGTCATCACCGGGGGCGGGCCGGGCATCATGGAGGCGGCGAACAAAGGGGCTCGCGAGGCGGGGACCAAGTCCGTCGGGTGCAACATCGAGCTCCCCTTCGAGCAGGCGATGAACCCTTACGTCGACATCTCCATCGACTTCCGGTACTTCTTCATCCGCAAGACCATGTTCGTGAAGTACGCCCAGGCCTTCGTGATCTTCCCCGGCGGCTTCGGCACCATGGACGAGCTCTTCGAGTCCCTCACTCTCATCCAGACGGGCAAGGTCCGCCATTTCCCGGTGGTCCTCATGGGGACCGAATACTGGGGCGGTCTCGTGGACTGGATACGCAACCGGATGGCCGAGGAGGGCAAGATCGCCATGGAGGACCTGGACATCATCCATCTCACCGACGATCCCCACGAGGCGCGGAACCACATCGTGGGCCGACTCCGCCGGCGGAAGGAGCTTCTGGAGGGCCGAACACCCAGCGACTGGGGCCCCGAGCTTTGATCTCCTCGACGCTCCCACTGGCGGCCCTGATCGCGTTCATGGCCGCCCTGGCCTTCTGGCTCGATCACCGCGTCCCCTTCTTCTCGAAGATCGGGGCGTCGCTCCTCACGCTGGCTTTCGGTGCCATCCTGTCCAACACGGGGATCGTGCCCGCGACCTCGCCGGTCTACGATGCCATCTCCGGGCCAGTCACGAGCCTCGCTATCGCGTGGCTTCTCCTGTCCGTGGATCTCAGGGCGCTGAAGCAGGTGGGGCCGCGCATGCTGGCCGCGTTCGGACTGGCCATCGTTGGCACCATCCTGGGAGCCTTGGTGGGGGCCATCGCGTTCTCGCACCAACTGGGTGAGAACACCTGGCGCATGGCGGGTGTCTTCACCGGCACCTACACCGGGGGATCCCTGAACTTTGTGGCGGTGGGCAAGGCCGTGGGGCTGCCGGACGACGTGTGGGCGGGCACGACGGCGGCCGACGCCCTCACCGGTGGGCTCTGGATGGCGGCGAACCTCATCCTTCCCATCTGGCTGGTCCGGTTCTTTCCTCCCGTGCCGGCTTCCGCCTTGGAGATGGGGTCGGACGCCGAGAACGGGAAGCACGCCCACCCGTTCTTCGACGCGGCGTCGGTGTCGGCTCTCGACCTGGCCAGGCTCCTTGCCGTTGGGCTCGGTCTTCTCGTGGCGGCGGACCTGACCGCCCGGCTCGTGCCGTCGGTGCCCTCGATCCTCTGGCTGACGACCTACGCGCTCATCCTCGGCCACACCAAGCCGTTCAGCCACGCCGAGGGGGCGCTGCAGCTCGGGACGCTGCTGCTGCACCTGTTCTTCGTGGTCATCGGGATCTGGTCGCGCGTCGGCCAAATCGTCGCGGTGGGGGTGGTGGTCTTCTACTACACGATGACCGTCATTGGCGCCCACGGACTCGTCCTCTACGGCGTGGGGCGGCTCCTCAAGCTGGACCTGGGAACCCTCTCTGTGGCATCTCAAGCGGCCGTGGGCGGACCGTCCACCGCTCTCGCCGTGGCGGTGGCCCGGGAGTGGCCAGGACTGGTTCTTCCCGGGATCATCGTCGGACTGGTCGGGTACGCGGTCGGGAACTACCTGGGATTCGGGGTCGCCAACCTTGTACACGGCCTCGGAATCGGGCTATGATTTCTGGCTCCCCTCGTGGCGAAGCGCTTGTGTGACGCGCACTTCGCCCGGACGGGGACCTTTTCGTCTATTCGTGTCTCGCCCGGTGGCGCGTCGTCGCCGCCGGCGGGTCACTGAAGAAGGGGTCGGAGGAATAGAGGCGTGAGCGACACCGCCACCGAGGCTCCCCGCGGCTACGCCCCCGATGGGAAGGACACGGGGGTCGTCAAGCCGAAGGGTACCTCCCGGATCCGGGCGCACGACGGCCTGGACACCGTCGACATCAGATCGCGCAAGCCGGAGTGGCTGAAGGTCCGTTCGCCGGGGGGCCACAACTACTTGCGGCTCAAGAAGATGATGCGCACCGGGTCCCTCCACACGGTGTGTGAGGAGGCCGGGTGCCCGAACATGGGTGAGTGCTGGGAGGCCGGCACCGCCACCTTCATGATCCTCGGGGACGTCTGCACCCGTGCGTGCAAGTACTGCGGTGTGGCCCACGGGATGCCCACCGAGCTCGACGTGGACGAGCCGCGGCGCGTGGCGCAGAGCGTCGCGGAGCTGGCGCTGGAGCACGTGGTCATCACCAGCGTGAACCGAGACGAGCTCCCGGACGGGGGTGCGGGCATCTACGCCGAGACCATACGCCGGATCCACGACCTGGTCCCGGGATGCTCGGTGGAGGTCCTCATCCCGGACTTCAAGGGGGACGAGGACGCCCTGCGCGTGGTGGTGGACGCGGCGCCCGAGATCCTGGGCCACAACCTGGAGACGGTGGAGCGCCTTCATCCGGACGTCCGACCCGGCGGGCGATACTGGCGTTCCATCTCCTTCCTCGGCGCGGTGAAGCGCATGGATCCCGGGATGCTCACCAAGACGGGGATCATCCTGGGCATGGGTGAGGAGGCCGACGAGATCCGCCAGGCCATGACCGATCTCAGGGAGGCGTCGGTGGATATCCTCACGCTGGGGCAGTATCTGCGCCCCTCCCCCCTGCATGTGCCCGTGGCTCGGTGGGTGACGCCGGCGGAATTTGCCGAGTGGAAGCGGGTCGGTGAGGACGAGTTGGGCTTCAGGCACGTCGAAGCCGGGCCCCTGGTACGCTCCAGCTACCACGCCAAGGAGCAGGCCCGCGAAGTCGAGGCCGGTGGGCCCGGAGCCATCACCAGGGTGATGGAGGCCGATCTCGCCGCCCCGGCCGAAGTCCGGCTCGACCTGGTTCAGCTCGAGATGGGCAGCCCGGGCGGACCAGCCGCGGGAGAGCGGTAGCCCATGGCCCAGACCAGGACCCGGAAGGGCAAGGGAGGCAAAGCGGGCTCGCCGAAGGGAGGTCCCTTCGACGTGCACGGCGTCAGCCCGGAGCTCGCCCTCGAGCTCCTCCGCGAGATGCTCAAATACCGCCGGTTCGAGGAGAAGGCCGAGGAAGCCTACGCCATCGGCAAGATCGGTGGCTTCTGTCACCTGCACATCGGGCAGGAAGGCGCCGCCGCGGGATGCATCAAGCCTCTCTCGGACAGCGACTACGTCATCACCGCCTACCGCGATCACACCCAGGCCATGGCCAAGGGGGTTTCGCCCAACGCGGTCATGGCGGAGCTCTTCGGCCGCGCGGAGGGAGTGTCCGGCGGCAAGGGCGGCTCCATGCACATGTTCGACAAGTCCGTCCGCTTCATGGGTGGGCACGGAATCGTCGGCGGCCAGGTGCCGCTCGCCACCGGGATCGCGTTCAGGATCAAGTACCACGACGAGAACGACGTGGTGGTGTGCTTCATGGGGGATGCGGCCGTGAACCAGGGCGGCTTCCACGAGGCTTTGAACATGGCCGCCATCTGGGAGCTGCCCGCCATCTTCGTGGTGGAGAACAACCGCTATGGCATGGGCACCGCGTTCCGGCGGGTGTCCCTCACCGACATGGTGGAGAAGTCCTCGCCCTACGGCATCCCCGCCAGCCGGGTGAACGGGCAGGACGTGCTGGCCACCTACGCGCACTTCCGCGATCTCGTGGCCGAGGTGCGCGGCGGAGGCGGTCCCCGCTTCGTGGACGTCGAGACCTATCGGTTCCGTGGGCACTCCATGTCCGATCCGGTCTCGGGGACGTACCGCTCCAAGGAGGAGGTGGAGCGGGAGACGCACGAAGAAGACCCCATCGCCATTCTCCGAGACCACCTGTTCGCCGGGGGCCACCTGGACCAGAAAGGCCTGGAGGAAATGGACACCGAGGCACGCGAGACAGCCCAGGAGGCCTTCGAGCTCGCCGACGCCTCTCCCATGCCGGGCCCGGAGGCCCTGTACGCGCACGTGTGGGCGGAGATCAACCCGAACGGTCGGCTCTGCTTCGACGGAAGAGGGGAGTCGCCATGGCGGTGATGACCTACCGGGAAGCGCTCAACGACGCGTTGCGCGAGGAGATGCAGCGGGATCCCGACGTCTTCCTGATGGGCGAGGAGGTCGCGCAGTACGACGGCGCGTACAAGGTGTCGAAGGGGCTGCTGGCGGAGTTCGGCGACCGGCGTGTGGTGGACTCACCCATCAGTGAGTTGGGGTTCGGTGGCCTGTGTGTGGGGGCGGCCATGGCCGGGCTCCGCCCCGTGGTGGAGTTCATGACGTTCAACTTCGCGTTCCTGGCCATCGACCAGGTGATCAACTCCGCCGCGAAGATGCTGTACATGTCCGATGGGCAGTTCCCCATACCCATCGTCTTCAGAGGCCCCACCGGCGCCGCGCTCCAGCTTTCAGCGCAGCACTCCCAGGCGTGCGAGACCTACTACGCACACGCACCGGGCGTGAAGCTCGTCACCCCGGCCACACCCGCGGATGCCAAGGGCCTGCTGAAGGCGGCCATCAGGGACAACGATCCCGTGGCCTTCATGGAGGGCGAGCTGCTCTACAACTTCAAGGGCGAGGTCCCCGACGACGACGACTTCGTCATACCCTTGGGGGTGGCGGAGCTGAAGCGCGAGGGTGGGGACGTCTCCATCATCACGCACGGCAAGATGGTCCACGTGGCCCTGCAGGCCGCCAACAAGCTGGCCAAGGACGGCATCGACGCCGACGTACTGGACCTGCGGTCCATCCGGCCGCTGGACGTGGACGCTATCCTCCGGACCGTTAAGAAGACCAACCGTGCGGTCTACGTGGAGGAGGGGTGGGCCTTCGTGGGTGTGGGCGCCCAGATCGTGGCCACCATCCAGGAGGAGGCCTTCGACCACCTGGACGCGCCGGTGGTGCGGGTCACGCAGGCGGACGTGCCCATGCCGTATGCGAAGAACCTTGAGATAATGGCGAAGCCAAGCGCGGACCGTGTGGTGGATGCCTGCAACAAGGTGCTGTACCGTTGACGGCCGAATGTCGACTCAATCCGGACGTGCCACATAGGCGCGTGGTCGCATGATCACCAAAGTACACATGGAAGCTCTCTCTCCCACCATGGAAGAGGGCCAGCTCGTAAAGTGGCACAAGGGTGAAGGCGACGCCGTGAGCAGCGGCGACATCCTCGCGGAGATCGAAACCGACAAAGCCACCATGGAGCTCGTGGCCCGTGGCGACGGGGTCCTCCGCAAGGTGATTCTCGCGGAAGGCGGCACCGCCCCGGTGGGTGACGTAATCGCGGTCATCGCCGCACCCGACGAAGACATCTCGTCAGCTGTGGGCGACGCGGGTGGCGGTGCGCCTGCCGAAGGCCCGCAGACTGCGGCCACATCGACGCCTGCGCGGCCCGCGAAATCGGAGAACGCCGGCGAAGCGCAAGCTCGACCGGCGTCTCGGGGTGCACAGACGACGGCGGCCCCGCCCGCGTCCTCCACGGACGGTGGTCGGCGGAAAGCCTCTCCGCTGGCGCGTCGCCTGGCCGAAGATCTGGGCGTGGACCTGGCGCTCGTCCAAGGGTCCGGTCCCGGAGGACGCATCGTCAAACGCGACATCGAGGCGGCGAAGGAGGCCGGGGTGACCGCCCCGGCTCCTGTCGGCTGGACGCCCGACGAGAGCGAATACGAGGACGTCCCCGTCTCGCAGCTCCGCAAGACCATCGCCAAGCGCCTGGTGGAGTCCATCGGCCCCGTGCCCCACTTCTTCCTCACCGTGGACGTGGACATGGGACGGGCGGTAGCAGCGCGGGGGAGCATCAACGCCATGCTGGGGCAGAGCGGCGAGAAGGTCTCCATCAACGACATTCTGCTGAAGGCTGTCGCCGCCGCACTGCGCAAACACCCCGAATGCAACGCCCAATGGCATGGGGGGCATATCCGCCGGTTCAACGCTGTGCACCTGGGCGTGGCGGTAGCCGTGGAAGACGGACTCATCACCCCTGTCATCAAGAACGCGCACCTGAAGGGCATCTCGCAGATCGCCCGGGAGGTGCGTGAGCTCGCCGGCCGCGCGCGGGAGAAGAAGCTCATGCCCGACGAGTACACGGGCTCGACCTTCTCCGTCTCCAACCTGGGGATGTTCGGCATCCATGAGTTCACCGCCATCATCAATCCGCCGGAGGCGGCGATCCTGGCCGTGGGCGGCGCGGAGGACACTCCGGTGGTGGTGGATGGAGAGGTGACGGTGCGCCCGCGCATGCGCGTGACCATGAGCTGCGACCACCGCGTCATCGACGGCGCCCAGGGGTCGCGTTTCCTGGCGACGCTGAAGGCGATGCTGGAGGAGCCGACAGCCATCGTCGTGTAGGGAGGGTAGCCGGCGTCGAAGCTGGCCGGCCGTGCGGTCCGGGCAGGCGTTCGCCCGCGTAGGGCGCGTGCCTGCGACGCGCGCCGCCCCGCGCCTACTCCGTCTTCAGCACCCGCATGGGATCCACTCCCGCGGCTCGGCGCGCCGGCAGATACACGGCCAGCGCCGCCACGCCCAGCAAGAGGAGCGGCACGCCCGCGAACGCCACCGGATCCAGTGCACTGACGCCATAGAGCAGTCCCGCCACCAGCTTGGCGGCGGCGGCCGCCGCCGCCAGCCCGATGACGGCACCCAGGAGCGTGAGGCGCAGCCCCTCGCCGAGGACCATACCGACGACCGAGCTGCGGTCGGCGCCCAGAGCGACGCGGATCCCCAGCTCCCGCTTCCGCTGCGATACCGAGTACGCCATGACGCCGTACACGCCCACCGCCGCCAGCACGAGGCCCAGGAGACCGAACAGCCCGAGCACCGATCCACCGAGGCGGGCGGGCATCAGCGCGATTCCCATGAAGTCCTCCATGGTGCGCACGTCGAACACCGGCAGATCGGGATCCTCGGCGCGGACGATCTCACGAACGCGCCGCATGACCACCTGGGGATCCCCCTTCACGCGGGCCACCACGGTCATCCCGGTTTGGAACAGCTCCCGTTCCGGGAAGAACATGAAGTCGGTGGGGGGCTCCCCCAGACTGCGGTACTTCCCGGTCTCCACCACACCGACGACCTGGCGGTCCTTGCCCGCGGTGTTGACGGTCCTGCCGAGGGCGGACTCTCCGGGCCAGAAGTGCTCGGCGAAGCGCTGGTTCACGATAATGGCCGGCGCTCCGTTCTGGTCGTCCTGCCTGG
Organism: Gemmatimonadota bacterium; assembly: GCA_022340755.1. Classification (GTDB taxonomy): domain Bacteria; phylum Gemmatimonadota; class Gemmatimonadetes; order Longimicrobiales; family Gaopeijiaceae; genus SZUA-318. The sequence continues at coordinate 16,690 of JAJDNI010000218.1, read as the reverse complement.
TGAAGGAGCGCCCCTCCAGCACGTGCACACCCATGGCCTCGAAGTAGCCCTCGGTGACGTATGCGTAATCGACGGTGCGCTGCTCGCCTTCCGAGAACTCGTATCCGGCGATGGTGACTCCGCGGTCGCTGCCGCTCAGACCGAGGGGAACGTCGTTGATCAGCCCGGCCGCGGTAACGTCCGGCAGGGCACGCACCTCGTCCAGTGTGCGATCCCAGAACGCGCGCGCCCGGGCACCGTCGTAGCCCTGGAGCCCTGGATCTGCGGACGCCAGGGCGACGTGTGCCGGGTCCGCGAAGCCGGGATCGATGCGGGTCGCTCCCTGAAGGCTGCGCAGGAAGAGCCCCGAGCTGACGAGAAGGACCAGGGACAGGGCCATCTGCACGACGACGAGACCCTTGTTCATACGGGATCGCCCGGTGCGGCCGGCCGTCGCTCCCTTCACTGCCTCTACGGTGTCGGAGCGTGCAGACTGTAGCGCCGGGACCAGGCCGAACACCAGGACGGTGGCCAGCGTCACCCCGAAGGTGTAGAGGAGCACCGTCCGGTCCATGCCGACAGCGAAGGACCACGGGCCGTCCATAGGCGGACGCACCGTGCTCAGCAAGCGGACCGCGACCTGCGCGAGGCCGAGTCCGGCCAGCCCCGCGACGATACTGAACAGCACGCTCTCCATGAGGAGCTGCTGGACGATGCGTCCCCTTCCGGCGCCCAGGCTCAGGCGGATTCCCATCTCCCGCCTGCGCTCGCGTGCCCGGGCCAGGAACAGGTTGGCCACGTTCACGCAGGCGATGACGAGGAGCAAGGAGACGACCACCATCATGACCGCGCTCATGCCCACCTGGGCGGTGCGGAAGGCGGGGTGGATGCCGGCCTGCATCTGCGGGACCAGGGTGGTGCCGATCTGGTTCTTGTAGTCGTCCGGGTATTCCTCGCGGAGCCGCGTCAGGATGGCATCCAGAACCTGGTGGGCCCGCTGCACCGTCTGGTGGTCTCTGAGACGTGCGACGACGGTCATGCTGTTGTTGCCCCGCGAGTGAATGAAGTCCCAGGCGGGTTGGACGACCATCTGCTCCATGAGAGGCACGTACAGGGGAACGTCGACGACGCTCATCGGACCCCGGAAGTCGGCCGGTGCCACGCCCACGACCTCGAACGGCTGACCGTTCAGGATGACCGTGCGGCCCACCACCGACGGGTCGGCGCCGAAGCGGGACTGCCAGAAGCCGTGGCCCAGCACGGCTACGGGGTGGGCACCAGGGTCACGATCCTCCACACCGGGTGTGAAGAACCTCCCCAGGGCCGGTCGGACGCCGTACGTCTGGAAGAAGTCGGCGCTCACGAGCATCCCCATGAGGCGCTCGCTCCGGCCGTCGGCGGAGAGCGACATGGGAACGAAGTTCCACGCCGCCACATCCGAGAAGACCTCCCCGGTGCGGTCCCGCAGGTCCTGATAGTGGGGGATGGAGGTCGAGCCGTAGTCCATGCCCGGCCACTTGCGATACAGCTGCACCAGACGCTCCGGCTCCCGGACGCCGTCCAGGGGACGGAGGAGCAGGCCGCGGACCGCGGAGAACGTCGCGGCGTTGAGCCCGATGCCCAACGCAAGAGTGATCACGGCCGCGATCGTGAACATGGGGTTCTTCACCAGCATCCGTACGGCGTACCGGAAGTCCCTCAGAAGGTTGTTCACCGTGCCCTCCCACCTCGTCTGTGCGTTCTTCTGGTCGTAGGCCATCGGCATGGAGGTGACGAAGTCGCGCAGCAGAAAGAGCACCAACCGAATGCCACCCATGAGTCGCCGAAACTGCGGCTCCCGTCGACGGTCGTCGAACACCTGGAGCAGGTCTGCCCCGTATCGCTCCCGGAAGGCGGCGGGATAGAGCGAGAGCAGCCGCCTGTAGAGGCGACGGATCCTGTCGGGCTCCCCCCGACGGCTCCCTCGCCCGGCGTCGCGCTCGTGCGCCGCGTCGCCCGTGTCCCGCCTCAGACCCGGATCGTCGTTCCTGCTCCCGGTCACATCACCCTCCGAGCCGCTCCCGGGCGACGCTCGCGGCACGGAGGAGTCGCTCCGACTCGCTCCTGAGCGCCGCGCTCCCCAATGGCGTCATCCGGTAGTAGCGGCGACGCTCGGCGTGCAGCCCATCCTCACCCGGGTTCTCCGTCTCCTCGATGAGTCCGGCTCCCTGCATGCGCTGCAGGGATCCGTAGAGCGTGCCCGGGCCCATGACGATGCGGCCGTCGGTGAGGTCGTCCACCTCGCGCGCTATGGCGTATCCGTGGTGGGGGCCCTCGGCGAGGGCCACCAGGACGTGGAATACCGTGGGCGTCAGGGGCAGCACGCGCTCGAGGCCGTCGTCGTAGGTCATCGTGTCATGCCGGTCGTACATCGGTTGTGGTTATATGACGGTGGCGGATGTATCCAGCTACACACCGACGCCGTGAAGCCTCCGGGGAACCGAGGGACCCTACGGATCGGAGGCCCGGGGGTTTCCCCAGGAGTCTCCGGGTAGTGCGGATGGCGCGCAAAGGGAGCGACGCCGGGCGTGCAGCCGGGGTTTACCCCCTTTCGACACCTCTCTAACTTCGACAACTCTTGAAGTTGTCGAATTCTTCGGGGTTAAATGCCCCTTCTTCAAAGAGCGAGGTGGCGCGTGGCTGGCAAGGCGAGTGGCGAGCGCTTCGATCTCATCGTCGTCGGCAGCGGCCCCGGTGGATACGTGGCCGCCATTCGAGCGGCGCAACTCGGCATGAGCGTGGCGTGCGTTGAGGCCGACAAGCTCGGCGGAGTCTGTCTCAACATCGGCTGCATCCCCACCAAGGCCCTCCTTACCAGCGCTCAGCTGGTGAACGAGATGAAGGAGGGCGAGCGCCACGGGATCATGGCCAAGGAGGTGTCCTTCGACCTTGCCCCCGCCCAGAAACGCAGCCGGGCGGTGGCCGACCAGATGAACAAGGGCATCGCGTTCTTGTTCAAGAAGAACAAGGTCACGCACATCCAGGGTTTCGGCCGGCTGATGGGGGAGGGCAAGGTCGAAGTCGAGGCGACGGACGGCACGAAGACCGTCCACGAAGCCAGCAACATCATCGTGGCGACGGGGTCCCGTCCCCGTGACCTCCCGGTGCTGACGATCGACGAGGATCGGATCTGGTCCTCCACCGGTGCGCTCATGCAGGAGAGGGCGCCGGACTCCCTTCTCATCGTGGGTGCGGGCGCAATCGGCATGGAGTTCGCGGACGTCTACGCGTCCTACGGGACCAGGGTGACCCTTGTCGAGGCGCTGGAGCGGATCCTCCCCCTCGAGGACGCCGAGATCTCCAAGTTCATGACGCGCACCTACAAGAAACGGGGCATCGAGATCCACACGTCCGCCCGTTTCGAGAAGGCGGATATCCAGGCCGACGGCGTTCAGGTCACCTTCAAGGACGCCAAGGGTGAGGCCCACGAGGTCAAGGTCGACTACGTGCTGTCCGCCGTGGGGCGGGTGCCGAACTCCGAGGGGCTGGGCCTCGAGGCTGCCGGAGTGAAGACCGACGAGCGCGGCTTCATCGTGGTCGACGGGCTCATGCGCACGAACGTGGAAGGCATCTACGCCATCGGGGATGTCGCGGGCCACCAGCTCCTCGCGCACAAGGCGAGCCACGAGGGCATCACCTGCGTGGAGCACATCGCCGGACACGGCGAAGGCACGGTGGACTATGAGAACGTGCCCAACTGTACCTACTGCCACCCCGAGGTCGCTTCCGTCGGCCTCACCGAGGAACAGGCCAAGGCCAAGGGCTTCGACATCGAGGTCGGGAAGCTCCCATGGGTCGCCATCGGCAGGGCGGTCGCGCTGGGTCATGCCGACGGCTTCGTGAAGATCATTAGGGACAAGAAGTACTCGGAGATTCTGGGTGCGCACATCGTGGGGCCGAGCGCCACGGAGCTCATCGCGGAATTCGTCGTGGGCCGCCACCTCGAGTCCACCGTCGAGGAGCTCGAGAAGGCCATCCATCCGCACCCGACGCTCTCCGAAGGCGTTTCGGAGGGAGCGCTGGCGGCGTTGGGCCGGCCGATCCACATCTGATGGACGAGGCACGCGCTGCCGGCGCCGGACACGATCCGGCTCCACGTGACTGGTCTGCGGACCGTGAACGAGCCCTGCGGCTGTGGATCAGCCTAGCCCGGTGCTACACGACCTACGCGCGGGCCGTGACGAGCAAGGTCCAGGAATACGGCCTGACGACGCCGCAGTTCGGGATCCTCGAGGCTCTGTATCACCTCGGCCCGCTGTCCCTGGGGGAGCTGGCGGATAAGCTCCTGGTCACGGGCGGCAACGTCACGTACGTGATGGATCGGCTGGAAGCCCAGGATCTCGTCTATCGAGATCGATCACCGGAGGACAGGCGGGTCATCCAGGCGAAGCTCACCGAGAAAGGGCGCGCGCTCATCGCCGAGGTCTTTCCCGGGCACGGTGAGTTCATCGAGTCCCTAGCGGGCCACCTCACCCCAGGAGAGCAGGAGACCCTGCGAGCCCTCTTGAAGAAATTCGGGACGGCGATCAAGGAGCACGGGTTGTCGTAGTGTAGTGCAGACCTGCGCGGGCCTATTGCCGAGAAGCGCGCGGCCCCGCGAGGGGCCGGTTTTGCGGTCCGCTACTCCGCTGTGGCCGGCTCGAGCTCGATCCCCCGGATCTGGAGCACCCGTGTCAGGGCTTCACCGATCTTGTTGTTGGGGGTCGACGCGCCGGCGGTGATGCCGAGCTGGAAGGGCCCCTCCGGCAGCCACTCCTCCTCTTCAACTTCAGCGGCTTCCGGGTTGAGCTCCGGCTTGTGACGGATCCGGCCGGTCCCGACGTCGATGCACGACGCGTCCTGTATGTGGAAGGTGCGCGTGTGCTGCCGGCACAAATGGGCGAGATGGTTCGTGTTCGATGAGTTGTAGCCGCCGATGACGAGCATGAGATCCGGCGGATCCTTCATCATCTCGGCGACCGCGTCCTGGCGCTCCTGGGTCGCAGAGCAGATCGTCCCGAAGGAGCGGTAGTTCGCCTTGGCGTACTCGGCACTGTATCGCTCCACCATGGCCTCGTGGATCTTCATGCCGATGGCGATGGACTCGTTGGCGAGCATGGTGGTCTGGTTGGCGACACCGATGCGCGCGAGATCGCGGTCCGGGTCGAAGCCGTCGCTGCTCTTCGCGCGGAAATGCTCGATGAACCCCTGGCGGGTCATGTGCCCCGCCCGGCGCGCGATGTAGTCGCATACCAGCATGGCCTCGGACATGTCGCGGACGATGAGGTAGGTGCCCCCCTCGTGCTTGTTCACCTGGGACGCCGTGGCCCGCGACTCCTCGTGCGTGTACTTGCCGTGGATCACGGCGGTGTACCCGTCCCGCGCGTAGCTCTCCACGCGCTTCCAGACGTGGAGCACCGACCCGCACGTGGTATCGACGAGGATGCACCCGGTCTTCTTCAAGGTGTCGAAGTCGTGCAGGGTGACGCCGAACGCCGGGATGATGACCACGTCGTCTGCGGTGACGTGCGAGAAGTCGAAGCGCCCTTTGGCCGTGGGGTAGATGAAGTGGATTCCCATGTCCGTCATGCGGTGGTTCACATGCGGGTTGTGGATGATCTCCCCGCTCAGAAAAATGCGCTTGGCGGGAAACTCGTGGACCGTCTCGTACGCATAGTCCACGGCACGATCCACGCCGTAGCAGAATCCGAACTCCTGGGCCAGACGTACGGTGACGTCCCCGAACGTGTCCGTGTAGCCTCTGGCTCGCACCCGCTCCAGGAGTGCCGAATGGTATTCGGCATCGATGAGCGGCTTGAGCGCCTTCTTGAGGCCGAAGCCCTTCCGGAAATAGGTCTGCTCCATGACGATTCGCCTGATGAACGCTGAGCGCGGCGTGGAAGACGAGGCTACCCCCGGGGCCCTCGTCGGGGTCCCGCCGGCCACCATGTCGGCGCCGCGTCAGACGACCCCGCCCGACCGCCGCGCCAGCCGTTCCGCCGGGGGGTGGCAGGACCAACGTCGCGGGCGACGGGTAGTGGGGTCATGAATCTCCTCGGCCGACTGGCGTTGCTCTTCGTCATCGTGCCTCTGGTCGAGTTGTACATCCTCGTCCAGATCGGGCACGTGGTGGGCCTTCTGCCCACGCTGGGGCTCGTGCTCCTCACCGGGGCCGCCGGTGCGGCCCTGGCCCGGGCCGAGGGGCTGCGTGTGCTGTGGGCCTTCCAGTCGGAGCTGGCTCGCGGACGGGTCCCCGGGCAGGCGCTTCAGGACGGCATCGCGGTGCTGGTAGGTGGGGCCTTCCTGGTGACGCCGGGAATCCTGACGGATCTCGCCGGTCTCGCGCTCCTGTTCCCTCCCACGCGTAGGATCGCCCAACGCCTCGTGCGGCGTTCTCTCGAACGGCGGATCCGCGAGGGTGCGCTGAACTTCGTGGTGGTGGGACCGGGGATGTTCGCGGGAGGCGCAGGGTCAGAGGAGACCCCCGGGAGGCCCGGCGAGGGGCTGGATCCCTCGAAGGAGATCCGGGTGGACGATCCGGAGACCTGAGCTTCGGGATCGGAGGAGACCGCTACCGGCGAAGCTCCCGCGACACCTCCGAGCGAAGGCCTTCGCCCCTCGTTGGATCGAACGACGCGGCACGAGTACCTTCAGCTGCCTTACGAGTCCCCCCACCAGAACGGCTTATGGCTACCGACAGCTATCCATTTCTCGAGAGACTCCTCGACGCGCCCGGCCCCTCGGGGTTCGAGGCCAGAGCCGCACGCGTGTGGAGAGAAGAGGCAGCCACCTTTGCCGAAGACGTTCGCGTGGACGTGGCCGGCAACTCCTTCGCCGCCGTGAACTCCGGCGGGACGCCGCGAGTCATGCTGGCCGGGCACATCGACGAGATCGGCCTGCAGGTCACGTGGATCGACCAGAACGGCTTTCTTTTCATCGATGAGATCGGTGGATGGGATCCCCAGGTCCTCGTGGGCCAGCGTGCCACCATCCTCGGCCGAGCCGGAGATGTCCCGGGCGTGATCGGCAAGAAGGCAATCCATCTCATGAGCGCCGAGGACCGGGTCAAGGCGTCGAAGACGAAGGACCTGTGGCTGGACGTGGGCGCATCCGACCGCGACGAGGTCGAAGCTCTCGGGATCCGCATCGGCGATCCGGTCGTGCTGGCCCAGGGAGTGCTGCCCTTGGCGGGCGACCGCATCGCCAGCCGCGCCATCGACGATCGGGCGGGTGCCTACGTGGTGCTCGAGGCGCTCCGTCTCCTCTCCGCCGCGCCAGCGTCGGCATGTGCCGTCGCGGTGGCCACCTCGCAGGAGGAAATCGGCTACAGCGGCGGCGGGGCCAGAACGAGCGCGCATGCCCTCGAGCCCGACGTGGCCCTGGTTGTGGACGTGACGTTCAGCACCGACGTTCCCGACCTGGACAAGGAGAAGAAGGAGCTCGGCGAGCATCGCGTCGGCGGAGGCCCCGTCCTGAGCCGCGGGTCCGCCTCGCACAACGAGGTCTTCGAGATGCTCGCCCGGGTGGCCGAGGAGGAACGCATCCCCCACACCATTCAGGCGGCCCCCCGATCCACGCGAACCGACGCCGACGCCATCTACATGACCCGCGCGGGCGTCCCCACGGGGCTGGTCTCCGTGCCCAACCGCTACATGCACTCCCCGAACGAGATCGTGAGCCTCGCCGACCTCGCGAACACGGCCCGCCTGTTGGCGGCGTTCGTGCGTCGGCTGGGCCCCGACATGGACTTCACTCCACGCTGAGACCGGAGCGCGAGCCGTTGACGCCCCTCCGGCCCCCTTCTACCCTTCAAGGCTCCGGACCGGGAGCCGTGGTGCACTTCTCACGGGGAGAAGCGCCCCGGGACGGGTAGCCGTAAGTCCGCACGGGGCCGCGCCGGCGCGGGTGGTACAGCTTCGAGGGACACGACAAGCATGGTCGATGCGGGAAAGCTCGTGAAAGACCTGCAGGTGATGCGCGACGAGGGCCATCTGTCCGACGCGCTCCTGCGGTACGCAGTCCGTGACATCGCTGCGAGCGACGAGCGCTCCAGCTGGGTGGGGGTCTACCTGCTCAACGCCGAAGCGAACGAGCTGTGGCTGCACAACTACGTCGGCTCGCCCATTGAGCACGCCAAGATCCCGGTAGGTACGGGAGTGTGCGGCCGGGCGGTGGCCGAGGGCTCCAACCTCAACGTTCCGGACGTCAGCAAGGAGGAGAACTACCTCGCCTGCTCCCCCGACGTCCAATCCGAGATGGTGGTGCTCATTCGGGCCGGCTCGGACATCTTCGGGCAGATCGACCTCGACTCCGAGGATGCCGCAGCCTTCAACGACGACGACGAAGCGGCGCTTCAGGCCATCGCGGACAAGCTCGCCGAGCAGTTGGCGTCGGAGCGCCGCTGACCTCGTGACGACGGTGGAGGGCGACGCACATCCGCCCTTCCTGAACGCCGGCAACGCCGGCCCCTTCACACTCGATGGCACGCGCACGTACCGCGTGGGGCTCAAGCGCGCCGTGCTGCTGGATCCGGGCCCGGACGTGGCAAGCCACGTCCGGGCTCTCGTCGCCTGGATGGCGGATGCAGACGAGGTGGTGATCGTCGTGACCCACGGTCACGCCGACCACGCCGGCGCGGCTCCGGCAGTGGCGGCGGCCCTGGGCGCGCCTGTCGTGGGGCCGGCCACGGTGGCGGCGGTCACCTCGCCGCTGGCGGACGGAGGCGTCGTTGAGACGGACCTCGGCGAGCTCGTTGCCGTGCACACGCCGGGACATATCGCCGACCACCTGTGTTTCCACTGGCCGCGGCGGCGGGCCCTCTTCGCGGGGGACCTGCTCCTGGGGCGGGGCGATACCACGTGGGTGGCGGAGTATCCCGGGTGCGTGGCGGATTATCTCGACTCGCTGAGGCGGGTGCGGGATCTCGGCGTCGATGTCATCTACCCCGCTCACGGTCCCGCCCTTGTGGACGCCACGGCAGCCCTGGACCGCTTCGAGAGCCACCGCGTCCGGCGGATCCGCCAGGTGGAGGAGGGCCTCGCGGCCGATCCCGGGGCATCGCCGAGACAGCTGCTGCCGCTGGTCTACGGGAAGTCCCTCCCCGCCGCCGTGGAAGCCGCAGCCATCAAGAGTCTCGAGGCGCTTCTGGATCACGTTCGTGGGGAATCGCGCTCGTAGAGGACGCGGCGTCCACGCATCTCGCCCGGTCGGGTCCGGCGGACCGGATCACGGAAGCGAGCGGCCTGTTGCCGCGCCCCTCCCCGGGGCTCTATCCTCGGTGTTCCTCCGACCTCCACGAGGTCAACCGTGACCGAACCTCTAGCTCCGACGCTCGAACGCCGACTCGTCGAGTTGGTGGGGCGCGACCATGTCATCACGGAAGCCGATCGGCTGCTGGTCTACGAGTCCGATGGTCTGAGCGCGTACCGGTGGCCGCCCAGGGCCGTGGTCCTTCCGGCCACCACCGAAGAGGCGGCCGGCGTCCTGCGACTCCTTCACGGCGAGGGCGTCCCCGTGGTTCCACGGGGAGCCGGGACGGGGCTCTCGGGTGGCGCGCTGGCGGCCGAGGGTGCGGTCATCGTGGGAACCGCCCGGATGAACCGGATCCTCGCCCTGGACCCGGAGAACCGGGTCGCGCGTCTCCAACCCGGGGTGCAGAATACGCGCCTGACCGACGCGGCGCGCCCCTATGGCCTTTATTATGCGCCGGACCCGTCATCGCAGACGGCTTGCACCATCGGTGGGAACGTCGCCGAGAACTCCGGAGGCCCACACTGCCTCAAGTACGGCGTGACCACGCGCTACATCAGCGGGCTGACGCTGGCCTTGGCCGACGGCGAGCTCGTAAAGATCGGCGGAGCCGGTACAGACCCCGAAGCCGGCTACGATCTGGTTGGCCTCGTTGTGGGCTCGGAGGGGTGCTTCGCGATGGCGGTGGAGGTGGAGGTGCGGCTTCTCCCCCTCCCGGAGGCGGTACGCACTCTGCTCGGCATCTTCGCCTCGGTGGCAGATGCCGCTCGCGCGGTGACGGCCATCATCCGTGAGGGCCTCCTGCCCGCGGCGATGGAGATCATCGATCAAAACACCATCCGCGCCGTGGAGGCCAGTGTATACGCCGCCGGCTATCCGACGGACGCCGGGGCTGCTTTGGTGGTGGAGTTCGACGGAACCGACGCCGGGCTGGATGCCGATGCCCGGCGAGCGGAGGCGTGCTGCCTGTCCGCCGGTGCGCGGGAGGTCCGCCGTGCGCGCAACGCCGGCGAGCGGCTCGCGCTGTGGCAGGGCCGCAAGAAAGCCTTCGGTGCCATGGGGCGCGTCGCGCCGGATCTGCTGGTGCAGGACGCTACCGTGCCCCGGACGAAGCTCCCGGAAGTGCTGGAGCGGATCGGCGAGATCGCCAAGCGCTACGACCTCACCATCGGGAACGTCTTTCATGCGGGGGACGGCAACCTGCATCCCAACGTCCTGTTCGACCGCCGGAACACCGACGAGCGCGAGCGGGTCGAGGCCGCGTCGAAGGAGATCATGGCGTTGTGCGTGGAGGTGGGTGGCACCATCACCGGCGAGCACGGCGTAGGCGTGGACAAGCGAAAGTACATGAAGCTCGTCTACGGCCCGGACGAGATCGATGCCATGCGCGACGTGAAGGCGGTCTTCGATCCCCGTGGCCTCTTCAATCCGGGAAAGGTGCTTCCCGATGCCGAGGTGTCCGCGTGAACGGCCTCGCCAGCTCGGCGGCCTCATGTGCGCACCGCGGCGCTGGGAGGGTAGCGTCTTGAGCCCCGCCGACGTCCTGGCAGGCCTGCTGCCCAGGGACGAGGTGCGTGAAGGAGGAACGCCCATTGGGGGAGCGACTCCGGAGGCGACGGTGTCCCCGGGTTCCGTCGAAGAGGTGGTCGAAGTCCTGCGCGCGGCCTCCGCCGAAGGCTTCGGCGTGGTCCCGTCGGGAAGCGGCGCCGACCTGGGGGCCAGCGCCCCGACCGGGCCGTTCGTCGTTCTCTCGACGACGGGACTGAAGGGTGTGGAGATGTACGAGCCCGCCGACCTGACCTTGTCGGCGCAGGCGGGCTCCACGCTCGGAGAGATCGGCGACGTGGCCGGCCCACACGGGCAATGGCTTCCCTTCGATCCGCCCTTCGCGCCATCACGGACGTTGGGCGGCCTGGCCGCCACGGGTGTCCGCGGACCATTGGCCGCGTCGTACGGTGCCCCTCGCGACCACATTCTGGGGCTGACGCTCGTCACGGGCGACGGACGCCTGCTTCGACTTGGTGGTCGGGTCATGAAGAATGTGGCCGGCTTCGACCTGGTGAGGCTGGTGGTGGGCAGCCGCGGCACCCTCGGGGTGATCGTGTCCGTGAACGTGCGCCTCTTCCCGCGACCGGCGCACGAGGTGGGGCTCGTCCTCGAGGCCGCGACGTCGCATGAGCTGGTCACGGCGGCGCGAGCCGTAGCGACGGCGCCGGTGCTTCCCGCCTCGGCGGTGCTGGTTTCGGGCCTTCGCGCCGAGGTCGGTGCGGACGCATCGAGTGCGGACGCGTCCCGGACTCCGAAGCCGCCATCGCTTCTCGTCCTGCGTATCCACGGCGCACCCGAGACCGTAGCGGCGGATTCGACGCGGCTCCAGGCCCACGTGGGCCGAAGCTTCCGGGTCGTCGAGGGAGCGGAGGCGTTCGCGCTGCTCACGGCGGTGCGAGACCACGCCATGACCGGACCCATCGTGATCCGGGTGTCGGCGTTGCCCAACCGGATCGGCGACGTGCTCGCCGGGGCGGAGGCGCTGGGGGACACCGTTCAGATCATGGCGGATCCCATCGCGGGTCGGGTGCGCGCGGCGGTCTCCGGCGCATCCACGGAGGGGCTGGAACAAGTCGCGCACGCGGCGGCGAGGCTCGGCGGGGGCTACGCCCTGGAGCGCGCCCCGGTGGGCGTCAGCATACGGGTGCCGGGATCGTCGCCGGACGGCCCGGTGGCCACGCTGGCCCGAGGGCTCGCGGACCGGTTCGACCCCCAGCGGGTGCTGTGGCCCGGGAAGCGTGTGACGTGAGCGGCTCGACCTTCGAGGTCCATCGACCAGCCGACGGCTCGCTCCTGGCGACGCTCCCTGTAGCTGACGCCACCGCCGTCTCCGAAGCCGTTGCGGCGGCCCGCTCGGCGCAGCCTTCCTGGGCATCGCTGAATCCCCGTGACCGCGCTCGACGCATGGAGAATCTGGTGAGGGTGCTGGGCCGCAGGGCGGACGACGTCGCCGACGTCGTGCGCAGCGAAACGGGGAAACCTGCCGCGGAAGCCCTCACCGAAGTCGTGGTGTCCGTGGACCTGCTTCGCTTCTACGCGAAGAAGGGGCCCGGCCACCTCCGGCCCCGGCGCGTGGGCTCGGGATGGATGCCCTGGAAGAAGGCGTGGGTGGAGCGAGTCCCCCACGGAGTCGTGGGGGCCATCACGCCGTGGAACTACCCGTTCATCATTCCCATGGATACGGTCGTGGCGGCGCTCTTTGCCGGGAACGCCGTCGTGCTCAAGCCGTCGGAGCTCACACCTTTGAGCGCCCTGCTCATCGGGGAGCTCTGTACCGAAGCGGGCCTTCCGTCGGATCTCGTACGCGTGGTGACTGGCGACGGGTCGACCGGCGAAGCGCTCATCCGCTCCGGCGTCGACCGCATCGTCTTCACCGGAAGCACCGCGACGGGCCGCAGGGTGATGGCGGCCGCGGCGGAGACCCTGACCCCGGTGACGCTGGAGCTAGGGGGGAAGGACCCCGCCATCGTCCTGGACGACGCGGATCTCGACCGGGCGGTGCCGGGCGTCGTGTTCGGGGCCTTGTTCAACGCCGGTCAGACATGCCTCTCCGTCGAGCGGGTACTGGTGGCCCGGTCCCGGTACGACGAGTTCGTGCGGCGAGCCACCGAGCTGCTGGCGTCGCTGCGTGTGGGGACTGGTGTCGACGTCGACGTGGGACCCCTGGTGTCGCGGGCGCAGGTGGACGTCGTCGAGCGGCACGTGACGCAGGCGGTCGCGGGGGGAGCCCGTGCCTTGGTGGGCGGCGGGCGACAGGCGCCGGGGTCGAGCGTCTTCCTGCCGACGCTGCTGGTGCACGTGAAGCCGTCCATGGACGTCGTCAGCGCGGAGTCCTTCGGTCCCCTGCTTCCCGTCCTTCCTTTCGACGACGACGACGAGGCCGTGGGCCTGGCGAACGAGAGCCGTTATGGCCTCTTTGCCAGCGTATGGACCCGCGACTCCACCCGTGGCATCCGCGTTGCTCGCAGGTTGCACGCCAGCGGAGTGTCCATCAACGATGTCCTCAGCCACTATGCCGTTGCGGGGCTGCCCATGGGGGGCGTGGGTGAGAGCGGCTTCGGCAGACGCCGTGGACTGGAGGGGCTGGACGAGATGGCCCGCACCCGCTCGATGCTCGTGGACCGGGGCGGCCGCCGGCGGGAGCCTTGGTGGTTCCCCTACGGAGCAGGCCAGATCCGCCTCATCCGGGCGGTCCTGGAGTGGCGCGTGCGACGGGGACCGGCGGGGCTCCTGGCCTTCGCGAGGAGCATGGCGCGGCGGAGGGAGCGGCATGGCGCTTGAGCAACATCCGGTAGGTGCCCTCGAGCAGGCGCTCGAGGCACAGCACGAGCGTCTCATGCCATGCGTGCACTGTGGCTTCTGCCTGCCCGCGTGTCCGACGTACAACCGTCTCGGGGACGAGGCCGACTCGCCCCGGGGGCGTCTGCATCTCATGCGCGCGGTGGTGGACGGACGCTTGAGCGCGGCCTCGGAAGCCTTCCGCCGGCACATCGATCGATGCCTCGGGTGCCGCGCGTGTGAACCCGTCTGCCCCTCGGGCGTGGAGTACGGAACGCTCCTGGAGCTCGCCCGCGACGTGGCCGGACGCAGCCGTCCGCCGGTTTTGTCGACGCGGCTCATGTTGGCGGTGTTCTCGTCGCGGTTGTGGCGAGGCTTGTTCTTCCTGGGAGGGCGCTTGCTGAGAAGCACGGGGCTGGCCGCCCTCGGCACGCGGCTGCTTCCCTCCGGCGGACTGCTGGGAAGCGCGCGTCTCGGCTTGGCGATGGTTGCGGCCACCGGGCCCTGGCGCGCGTCGCGCCGATGGACCGAGGGCCAGGACGGGACGACCTCCCACGCCGGGGCCGTGGGCTCCGCTTCAGCGGACCCTGACCGGGCCCAGAAACCTCCGCCTCCCTCCCGTGCCACTCCAGTCGTGGCCGACCGTCACCGCTCCACGGATCGTATTCGCGTGGGCCTGCTCACCGGATGCGTCCAGGAGGGGCTGTACGCCCGGGTCAACGCCGCGACCCGTCGGGTCCTGGAGGCGAACGGCTACGACGTCGTCGAGGTGCGCGGCCAGGAATGCTGCGGCGCGCTGCACGCACACGGTGGCGACCTCGAGGAGGCACGCCGCCTCGCACGCGCGAACGTCGCAAGCTTCGAGGCCGCCGCCGTGGACCTAGTGGCGGTGAACGCCGCGGGGTGTGGGGCGGCGATGAAGGAATACGGCACGTGGCTGTCGAATGACACGGTAGACGACATGGCAGAGCGAGCCGCAGCGTTGGCCCGCAAGACCCGGGACGTGTCCGAGCTGCTGTCGGAATCCGGGCCTCGCCGGGGCGCGCCGCTGCGGGGCGTGGTGGCGTACGACCACCCCTGCCACCTCCTGCACGCGCAGCGTCTGGAACAGCCCCCGCTGTCGGTCCTGGCTGCCGTGCCCGAGCTGGAGGTGCGCGTGGTGGAGGGGGCCAGCGAGTGCTGCGGTGGAGCGGGCATCTACGGCCTCACCCACCCGGATCTGGGCGGGCGCATCGGAGGAGACAAGGTGCGGTCGGTCCTCGCCGCGTCCGCCGACGTGGTGGCGACTCCCAACCCAGGGTGCATGATGCAGATCGGGGCCGGTCTGAGGCTGGCCGGAGCCGACCTCGGCGTCGTCCATCCGGTGGAGCTTCTGGACGAGAGCTATCGCAGGGCGGGATACTACGCGGGGGGACCGTCGGGGTCGCGTGGGCCCCGTCCTTCGGGAGGAATCTGATGGAAGTCGACGCCGGAGCCGTCCTGGCGCACGTGCGGGGCATGAGGGACCGCATGGTGGACTTCGTGACGAGGCTGGCGTCGGCCGAGTCCCCGAGTGACGATCCGGCATCTCAGGCGCCGGTCCAGGAGATCATCCGCGAGGCGCTGTCCGCCCTGGAATACGCGGTGAAGCGGGTCGGCGGAGGGGTGAGCGGAGGCCACCTGTATGCCCGGCCCGCGAAGCGCTCTCGAGGGCGGCCGGCCCAGCTTCTCGTGGGTCACTGTGACACCGTGTGGCCTCACGGGACCCTGGCCGGGATGCCCGTCAAGCTGGAGGACGGGCGCCTGCACGGGCCGGGGGTCTTCGACATGAAGGGAGGCCTCGCGCAGATGGTCTTCGCGCTCCGGACGCTCTCCGATCTGGAGCTGGCGCCTCCGGCCACGCCGGTGGTCTTCGTGAACTCCGACGAGGAGGTCGGGAGTCCCGATTCCCACCGCTTCGTGCGGCTGCTGGCTCGCCATGCCTGCCGAGCGTATGTCCCGGAGCCGTCCTACGGCCCCCAGGGGAAGCTCAAGACGGCCCGGAAAGGCGTCGGGCGATTCGAGATCGAGATCCGCGGGAAGGCCTCGCACGCGGGCCTCGCTCCCGAGGCCGGGGTCAGCGCCATCCACGAGCTGGGCCACGTGATCCAGGCGCTCCACGGGCTCACCGACCCGGAGCGAGGCATCACCGTGAACGTGGGCGTCGTCGAAGGGGGCACCCGGCCCAACGTGGTCGCCGCGCACGCCCGGGCGCAGGTGGACGTGCGGGTGGCGACAGCCGCGGACGGCCGCTGGGTGGAGGAAGCCATCCTCGGTCTGACGCCGCACACCGCCGGTGTCAGGATCCAGGTCACCGGAGGCGTGCAGACGCCGCCCCTGGAGCGCACTCCGCGGAACCGACGACTCTGGGGCCACGCGCAGGTCGCCGCCGACGCATTGGGGATCGAGCTCGAAGAGACCCTCGTAGGCGGTGGCTCCGACGGGAACACGACCAGCCTGTTCACGGCCACCCTGGACGGTCTCGGACCGGTGGGCGACGGCGCCCACGCCGCGCACGAGCATCTTGTGGTGGACGCCTGGGTGGACCGGTGCGCGCTGCTGGCGCTGCTTCTCATGGCGCCGGTGGATGCATGAGCGGCCCGCACACCATCCGGCCGTTCGTCGGCATCGAGGAGCTGCAGGCGTGTGTCGCGCTCCAGGAGGAGACCTGGGGCCACGGATTCTCGGATCGAGTTCCGCCCGCCATCCTCAAGGTCGCGCAGATCCTGGGCGGGGTCGCAGCGGGGGCGTGGGGTCCCGACGGATCGCTGGACGGCTTTGTGTTCGGGTTCGCCGGGGTCAGGGACGGTGAGGTGGTCCACTGGTCGGACATGCTCGCGGTGCGACGCGGTATCCAGGACACCGGCCTCGGCACGAGACTGAAGGCCTATCAGCGGGACGTGCTCCTGGAGCGGGGCATCCGGAAGATGTTCTGGACGTTCGACCCCCTTCAGTCGCGCAACGCGTACGTGAACTTCTCCAAGTTGGGGATCGTCGTGGGGGAGTACGCGCGCGACATGTACGGCGAGACCGACTCGCCGCTGCACCGGGGGATCGGGACCGACCGCTTCATCGCGCTCTGGCTGATGGACTCGGAACG
>JAJDNI010000135.1 GCA_022340755.1 Gemmatimonadota bacterium | reverse complement strand
CCCGCTGTGGGACAAGCGCACAGGGTTGATCGACCACGAGGTGGCGCGCTACATGCGAGACCACGGATACGACCTGCGAGACTATGCCGAGCGCAACTGGGCGACGCTCGGACCCAAACTCGCCGGTAAACTGCACTTCTTCGCGGGCGACATGGACGACTTCTACCTGAACCTGGCCGTGTACAGGTTTGAGGATTTCGCCAGGGCGACGACCGCGCCGAAGTCCGACGCCGAGTTCACGTACGGCCGCCCCAAGAGGGGCCACTCCTGGCACGCTTGGACCTGGGCTGAGCTGGTGCGGCAGGTAGCGTCCTACGTGGAGGGGCGTCGCTCGATGGAATCGGGGTGACCGAGCCGGGGGGCGCCGACCTGAGGTGCATCACGGCCAGGGCAGCGGCGTTCCGTGCGCCCCGATCACTCGCGCGCCCCGTGGCGGCCGGACCATCCCCAATGGTCGAGAGCCGCGGTCCGCCTGCCCCACCGGCGGCTCTTCCACGACACTCCATGCAACAAATCGGCAACAAATGGCCATGAAGAAGCCCCTCCCGGAGGAGGGGCGATCTCGAAAAGCCTTGTGCCACTTGATGCCGGAGGAGGGACTCGAACCCCCGACACGCGGATTATGATTCCGCTGCTCTAACCGACTGAGCTACTCCGGCTGGGGCCGAAAAGCTCACCGGCCCTCCCGGGGATGTCAACGGGCGGGAAGCCAGCGCCCGGGCACACGCTGCTCCCATGTGCGACACGTCAACACGGGCGCGGGTTTCTCCCGGCTTGCGCAATGCACGCGCTTCGGTGACCCTCAATTATCCGGAAGGCCGCCGTGGCGTGAAGGTGGCCGGGGTGAAACCCGTATCCGGAGCAACGCTTCTCGTGGCTTCTGGCCCTCCTCGGGCCAGGATCTGGAGGATTCATGGATTTCACCGCGTTGTGGTTCGGAGGCGCGGCCCTCGCGGCGTTCGGCTTGCTCACCAGCCTCCGCGTGCTCTTCGAGTACGAGCGAGGAGTGGTGTTCCGCCTCGGCAAGCTGACACGGGCCAAGGGCCCCGGCCTCATCTTCCTGGTCCCGTTCGGTGTCGAACGCATGCGCAAGATGGACCTGCGCATCGTCGCCCTGGACATCGCACCGCAGGACACGATCACCAAGGACAACGTCAGCGTCCGCGTGAACGCGGTCGTCTATTTCCGCGTTTCGGACCCGACGAAGGCCGTGGTGGAGATCGAGGACTACTACTTCGCCACCAGCCAGCTCGCCCAGACCACGCTGCGTTCGGTCATCGGCCAGTCGGAGCTCGACGAGCTCCTGGCCCAGCGCGAGCGCATCAACGAAGTCGTCCGCGAGATCATCGACCAGGGGACGGACCCCTGGGGCATCGAGGTCACGGGTGTCGAGATCAAGGACATCGACCTGCCGCAGGAGATGAAGCGGGCCATGGCCCGCCAGGCCGAGGCCGAACGCGAGCGGCGGGGCAAGGTCATCGCCGCCGAGGGCGAGTATCAGGCGTCCACCAAGCTGGTGGCCGCGGCCGAGGTCATCGCCCAGTTCCCCGGGGCCATGCAGCTCCGCTACCTGCAGACCGTCGTCGAGATCGCCTCGGAGAACAACTCCACCACCCTGTTCCCCATCCCCATCGAGCTCTTCCGGCCCTTCATGAGCAAGGAAGCAGGCGAGGCACCCGATCCGGACGCGCTGGAGCGTGCCCTCAAGCACGCCGCGGAGTTGGCCGTGGGGTCGGGGTCGGAGATGACCCTCTCCGAGAGCCGCGACCCTGCCACCCTGGAGGCCGCCGCGGCCAAGATGCTCGGCGCCAGCCGTGAGGCCGCGGCGCGGGAGCGGGCGGGCGCCTTGATCCCCGCCGATCGGCAGCCCAAAGGCGACGACAAGGAGCGCTGACCTCGCGGCTCCGCACCCTCGCCGGGCGGATCGATGCCCGGCGAGGGGTGGTTCGACTAACGGTCGAGCAACGTATCCGCGCCGATGGAGTCCGTGCTGTCGTCGGGCTCGGCGAAGCGATACAGGATCTCTCCGTCGCGAATCATCCCGAAGCGCTCCCGGGCCAGGCGCTCCAGGGTAGCCGAGTCCACGTTCAGCGAGTCCGCCCAGGCCTTCAGCGAGTCGATCTGGTGGCGCAGCACGGCCAGGTCCGCCGACTCCTTGGCTATGGCCGCACGGGTACGGCGCAGCTCGAAGTAGGAGTATTCCCCACCGAAGACGGCATAGTACACAGCCAGGAGAAGCACTCCCGGGAGCAGCAGCTTCCTCAGCCTCTTCACTTCGCGAAGAGGCTCCGGCCCAGGTAGCGTGCGCGATCTCCCAGCTCCTCCTCGATGCGCAGGAGCTGGTTGTACTTCGAGATCCGGTCCGTGCGGCTGGCGCTCCCGGTCTTGATCTGCCCGGCACCTGTGGCCACCACGAGGTCGGCGATGAACGTGTCCTCGGTCTCACCGGAGCGGTGGGAGACCACGCAGCGCCACCCGGCCTGGGTGGCCATGCGCATGCATTCCAGCGTCTCGGTGAGGGTGCCGATCTGGTTCAGCTTGATGAGGATGGCGTTGGACGCCCCGTCGCGGATCCCCTGATCCAGTCGCTCGATGTTGGTGACATAGATGTCGTCGCCCACGATCTGGATGCGGTCGCCCAGGGCCTCCGTGAGCGCCTTGAACCCATGCCAGTCGTTCTCGTCGAGGCCGTCCTCAAGCGAGACAATGGGATACTTGTCCACCCACTCCTTGAAGAACTCCACCATCCCCGCGGCGTCTCGGTGCTCGCCGTTGGACCACTTGAAGACGTACTCGCCGTCCTCGAAGAAAGCGCTCGCCGCCGGATCCAGGGCCAGGGAGACATCCTCACCGGGCCGGTACCCAGCCTGCTCGATGGCCTTGAGGATCACCTCCACGGCCTCCTCGTTGCTGGCCAGGTCGGGGGCGAAGCCACCCTCGTCCCCCACCGCGGTGCTCTTCCCCGCCGCCGACAGGACCTTCTTGAGGCTGTGGAACACCTCGGCGCCCATGCGCAGCGCCTCGGAGAACGTCTCGGCGCCCATGGGCATCACCATGAACTCCTGGATGTCCACGTTGTTGGGGGCGTGGGAGCCACCGTTGAGGATGTTCATCTGCGGCACCGGGAGCAGATCCGCCTTCCCTTCGTCCGCCAGGTAGCGCCACAGCGGCATCTGATTCTCCGCGGCGGCGGCGCGGGCCACGGCCATGGACACCGACAGGATGGCGTTCGCCCCGAGGTTGCGCTTGTTGGGGGTACCGTCCAGATCGATCATCGTCCGGTCGATATCCATCTGCTCACGGGCCTCGAAGCCCTGCAAGGCCGGGGCAATGACCTTGGTGACGTTCTCGACGGCCTTGCGCACACCTTTGCCCAAATACCGATCGCGGTCGCCGTCACGAAGCTCCACGGCCTCGTGCGCGCCCGTGGAGGCTCCGGAGGGAACGGCGGCTCGGCCGCGGGCCCCCGTGGCGAGAATGACGTCAGCCTCGACGGTGGGGTTCCCACGCGAGTCGAGGATCTCCCGGGCACGGATATCGACGATGGCAGACACTACGCCTCCTCTTGCTTGAACTCAGTTCTCATCGGTCATCCCTTCTGCACCTTCAAGCAGCCTCATCACGTCCGACCGTGCCCTTCCGGTGAGGGCGTCCCGGTCGTCGATGGTGAGCTCACCCACGGGAATGGGCGCACCCAGTTGAACGCGGATGGTTCGGCCCATGTGGATCCGCCAGGACCCCTTGGCCATGACCTCGCGACTTCCGACGATCGCAGCGGGGACTACTTCCACGCCGGTCTGGATGGCTAGGACGAACGCGCCTTTCTTGAACGCGCGCAACTCCCCCGTCGGGGATCGCGTGCCCTCCGGAAAGAAGATGACGGTGGGGCGGTCCTCCTCCAGGGTGTGGCGGGCCCGCTCCAGGGACTCGAGGGCGCTGGCGCGGTTGCCTCTGTCGATGGAGATGTGCCCGGCGGCCTGCCAGGCGGGGCCGAACATGGGGATCTTCTCGAGCTCCTTCTTGGCTATGAAGCGGGAGGGGCCCGGAATGCACGCCGCCAGGGCAAGGACATCGAACCAGGACACGTGGTTAGCCACCAGGAGCTGGGCGCGGTCCGGATCGATGACCTCGCCCCCGACGAGCTCCACCCGGGTCCTCGCGGCCCTCAGCAAATGCCTGGACCAGCGCCCCGGGTAGGCGTTGCTGATCCGCTTGAGCGTCGGGCTCTTGCGCCAGGCCGCCCACAGGATGTGGGTGGTGTAGAGGACCGTGAGGGGAATCGCCACCAGGATCACCCGCAGCAGCCCGATCATGGAGCCCCTCCCACGAGGTGGCTGTATCCTCCGCGCTCCAGAAGCCGTGGTGCGCCGCCGCCTTCGTCGAGCCACACCCCCGTCCCCGCCTCGGCATGCCCCACGCACGTAAGGGGAATGGACAGCTCGTCACCCCTGACGGCTCCGGCCGGGGCGGCGAAGCACAGCTCGTAGTCCTCGCCCCCGTGGAGTGCCGCGTCCAGCGCGTTGTCGCCCAGCGCCGCTCTCGCGGCCTCCGCGACAGGGATGCGGCCCGCCTCGAGGACGATCTTGACCCCGCTCGCGGCGGCCAGGTGCCCGGCGTCACCCGCCAGGCCATCCGACAGGTCGATGAGTGCGTGCACGACGCCCCGCTCCACCAGTTGAATGG
>JAJDNI010000133.1 GCA_022340755.1 Gemmatimonadota bacterium | reverse complement strand
AGGTACGAGAGGGGGTCCAGGTAGTCGAAGAAGAACAGGGTCCGTGCTGCGTCCATGGTGGAAGGTGTCCCCGGCGGCGTGCCGGTGCCAAGGGGTGACCCCTTTCCTTGATTCCAACTACGGGCGTGGAGATATTTTGCGCTCTCCGAAGTGCCCCCAGATGAGACCAACCATGCGGTATAGCGCCAATATCGAGCGCCTCCAGCCCTCCGCCACGATCGCCGTCAGCACCTTGGCGAAGCGACTCAAGGAAGAGGGCCGTGACATTCTGAATCTGAGCGCGGGGGAGCCCGACTTCGACACGCCCCAGTTTATCGCGGATGCCGCGGTTCGTGCCATCCGGGACGGGCAGACCCGCTACACTCCGCCCCCCGGCATCACACCCCTTCGCAAAGTCATCGCGACGCGGCTCTCCGAGAGGGCGGGGCGGGATCTCGACTGGACGGGGGTGGTGGTCACGGCCGGGGCCAAGCAGGCTCTCTACAACGCGACGTTCTGCCTCTTCGGGCCCGGAGACGAGGTCATCGTCGCGGCGCCCTACTGGACCACCTATCCCGACCTGGTGAACATCGCCAGGGCGGAGCCGGTGATCACGTTCGGCGACGAGGCCGATGCGTTCAAGCTCGCGCCGGCGGACCTGGACCGGGCGGCCTCGGAGCGGACGCGTGGGCTCATCATCAACACGCCCTCGAACCCCACGGGCGCCGTCTACTCCCTCCAGGAGCTGACCGCGATCTCGGAGTGGGCACGGGATCGCGGCGTCTGGCTGATCTCCGACGAGATCTATCGCAACATGTACTACGAAGACGGTGTGGGCGCGGCTCCGGGACTGCTGGACATCCCCGAAGCCAGCCTCGCCGACTTCGTCCTCGTGGACGGCGCCTCCAAGAGCCACGCCATGACCGGCTGGCGCGTCGGCTACTCATACTCCGACAGCCGTTTGGCCGCGAAGTTCGCCGACCTCCAGAGCCAGATCACCTCCAACACCTCCACGCCGGCGCAGTTCGCCGCCCTCGAGGCCTACAGCAACCAGGCCGCGGCGGAGGAATCGGTGTCCCGGATGGCGGCCGCGTTCAAGAACCGCCGGGACCTGGTGACGCGGCGCATGGACGAGCTCATGCCGGGCGTGCCATACATCCGGCCTCACGGCGCGTTCTATCTGTACTTCCGTGTGGATCATCTCTTCGACGACGACGTCAAGGATTCCACCGCGTGGTGCAGCCGACTCCTGGAGCGGACTGGTGTTGCGCTGGTGCCTGGAGGTGCCTTCGGCGACCAGCGCTGGGCGCGGATGAGCTACGCCGCTTCGGAGGAGGTCATCGAGGAGGCCCTGCGCAGGATCGCCGGCGCAGCCAACGGCGACTAGCTGACCTCGGACAGCACCCGTCCTGCCGCGCGCACGGTGCTCCCCTCGTAGGAAGCGCCGAACAGGTTTACGTGCACCAGTAGGTAGTAGAGCTGGTAGAGCTCCCGTCGGTAGGCGTGGTAGGCGGGAGTGATGCCGACGGTGCCGTCGTAGGCGTCGTAGAAGCCCGGCCCAAAACCGCCAAACAGCTCGGTCATCGCCAGATCCACCTCGCCGTGTCCCCGGTACACGGCCGGGTCGATCACGACGGGCTCGCCCCCGGGTCCAGCGTAGACGTTGCCGCCCCAGAGGTCGCCATGCAGAAGATGGGGTGGCGCGTCGTCCACGTCCGCCAACGCCGCCGGAATGACGTCCAGCACACGGTCGAGGATCTGCCCTCCGCGTCCCGCGAGGTGACCTCTCTCTCGAGCCCTCTGGAGCTGCGGGGCGATGCGCTGGTCACGCCAGAAGCAAGCCCACGAGGAGCTTTCCCGATTGCTCTGATCGAGGGATCCGATCCAGTTGTCGCGGTGCCACCCGAGGGCGCCGCGACGTGCGCCGGACCGATGAAGGGCGGCCAGGCCGCGACCCAGGAGCTCATCGAAGTCGGGCGCCCGTGAGCCCTGGGCGACGTACTCCATGAGGAGCCACCGCGGCCCGTCCGAGCCGCCGCCGTTCGCCAACGGCGCAGGGACCCGGAGCTTCCCCGGCGCGGCCAGCGCCCTCAGTCCGTCGGCCTCGGCCTCGAACAGCCCTTCCGGCGCCCGCGGGTTCCACTTCAGGAAGTACGAGCGGTCGTCCGTGTCCACACGCGCGCCGTTGTTGATGCACCCGCCACCCGCCGGGACCACCTGACGGATCGACGTCGCTCCGAGGTGCGACAGGGCGTCCGTCACACCCTGCCGGACCGGGGAGGGAAGCACGTCCATCTCACTCGTCCTCGGGCGCGAGCGACTCCAGCAGGTGCTCGCACGAGCGGCGCACCATCCGATACACGCTCTCGAAGCCCGACGGACCCTCGAAGTAGGGATCGGGGACGTCGGGTTGATCCGCCTCCGGATCGAATTCCCGGAGCAGGTGCAGTCGCCCGTGGCCATCGCTGGTTCCCGCCAGCTCCTGGAGATCCCTCAGGTTCTCGCGGTCCATGGCGACGACGACGTCGAAGCGCTCGAGGTCCCGTGCCCGGACCTGCCGCCCTCGCCCGGTGAGCTTGATGCCGTGCGCTGCCGCAACCTGGGCGGAGCGGCGGTCCGGCCGCTGACCGACGTGCCAGGCTCCTGTGCCCGCCGAGTCGATGGCGAAGCGATCCGTCAGTCCCCGCTCTTCCACCAGGTGTCGGAAGACCCCTTCGGCCAGGGGGGATCGGCATATGTTCCCGAGGCAGACGAAGAGCACGGACGTGGCTTGCGGCATGCACGTAACCTCACGGCGCCCTATGCCCGTGGCAAGAAACAGTCTAGCTTTTCGGTCCCCTGAGACGTCACGGCCCGTTCCGCTGCGGGCCCACACGGAGTCGTCGTGCGTTTTGACCAGTTGAACCTCTCCGAGGAGCGCCTCGCCGCCATCGAGGCCCTTGGATGGACGGCCCCCACACCCATCCAGGCCAAGGCCATTCCGTCGGGCCTGGAGGGGAAGGATGTGGTCGGAATCGCACAGACCGGCACCGGCAAGACCGCGGCCTTCATGATTCCCGCCCTCGAGCGGCTGAAGGTGGGCGGCGGCTTCCAGGTGCTCGTCCTGTGTCCGACCCGGGAGCTGGCGGTTCAGGTCGCGGAGGACACGGAGGCCCTGGCGAAGGGGACGAGCGTCCGGGTGCACGCCATCTATGGGGGCGTGGGCTATGGCCCGCAGAACAAGGCGCTTCAGGCCGGATACGAGGTCATCGTCGCCACGCCCGGTCGGTTCATCGACCACCTGCATCAGGGACGTGCCGACCTGTCCGCGGTGACGTATCTGGTGCTGGACGAGGCGGATCGGATGCTGGACATGGGATTCCGTCCCCAGATCGAGCAGGTCATGCGGGGCATGCCCTCGACCCGGCAGACGATGCTGTTCAGCGCCACGATGCCCCACGGGGTGCACGACCTGGCACTGCGCATCACCCGGGAGGCGCTCTGGATCGAGGCCGCGCGTTCCGGCACCACCGCGGAGGGGATCGAGGAGATCTTCTATTCGGTGAAGCCGGAGAAGAAGCCCGATCTGCTCCTGGAAATGCTCGCCGATCCGGCCTGGGACCAGGTGCTCGTCTTCACCAGGACGAAGGCCGGGGCGGACGTTCTGGAGGCGCGGCTGCAACGCGAGGGCATCAAGACCGACGTGATGCACTCGAATCGACAGATGAAGGAGCGCACGCGGGCCCTGGACCGCTTCGCCAGCGGCAAGGTCCGTGTGCTGGTGGCCACCGACATCGCTCAGCGTGGTCTGGACGTGGAAGGGATCAGCCACGTCGTCAACTACGATGTCCCCCTCGACCCGGAAGACTACGTGCACCGGATCGGGCGCACCGGTCGGGCCGGGGCGACGGGTACGGCGGTCACCTTCGTAACGGCCCTGGACCTGGGGGCGCTCAAGACTCTCGAGTACCGCCTGGGCCGCACGGTGGAACGCGTTCACCTGCCTGAATTCGACTACGCGGGGACGCCACAGACCGAACAGCGCTCTGCGGCGCGCCGGGGCAGCAAGTCCCGCGCACCCCACGGACTCGGCTCCCGAGCGGCGGAGGACCTGACGCCCGAAGAGCTCGAGGAGCTGCTGAACCTCGGACGGGGCTGAATCTCCAGCTCCCTTCGTCGGACCTTCACCGCGAGGCGACCGTGATCTTCAAGAAATACGGGACGTCCTACCACAGCGTCGATCCCAATTTCGAATCGAAGGCCCTCAATGAGATCGGCTTCCGCAAGGACAAGGAACGGGTCGTTCCCGTGGAAGAGTTCCAGGGCGCGTACGAGCACCTCACCACGCACGAGCTCGTAGCCGAAGCTGATGGCCTCGTACAGGACCACACGGAGCAGCTCCTCTTGGACCGGCTCGAATCACGACTCCTGGAGCTCGAGGCCAGCCTGGATCCGCACTGCGTCCTGGTGGTCGACAACAGCGACGGTCCGGACTGGCCCAAGACAAAGCAGCACCTCCGGAACACCGTCGTCGACGGGGAGAACCGCCTGCACTTCGACTACTCCGTCGCGCCGGCGCTGCGCATGGCCGTGTACGCCCCCAGGGAGGCGTAGGCAACCAGGCGGCGTAGCTGATAGCCGTTCTCGTTCTTGGCTTTTGGCGGGTCTGTGGGGCGATGCCCTACACGCCGACGCCGACTTTCCCCGACAGCAGTAGGACTCCCCCGCTGGGTATCATGGTGCAGCTATTTGAGGGACCGATGACTCGACGGGACGAGGTCCAGCAACCTCTACCCGCCCTCGCCGAGTCGCGGTTCCTGGGTCCGCCGGAAGCTTTGGGCAGGAGTTTCCGGCGGCCCAAACATAAAGGGGAGCCCGAGGGATCGAGTTCCTGAGTGCGGTGAGGGGTGTCCTGTTGGCGGGAGGGTCGCAGGCGCCCCTGCCCTGGCCCGGTGAGGCGAAAGTCTCACCGGGCCTTTCGTTTGTCGGACGTGACCTATCTCACTTCGATGGATGAGCTCGCGGAAAACCATTTGGATCCGCTGCGCGGGTCACCAGGAGGGGGGCCCGGTTCCGAGCGTCCGAAGACCGTTGAACATGAAGCGGAAATCGATGAACATTCATTCGTTCTTACCACCCTCCCGCGTTGAGCGGTTGGGGCGATTCACCTGCCATTCGCTCCACCTCGACCCCAACTTTCGTGTCGAGGCATCATGGCGACGATTGCCGATGGACCCGCCGATGTGGTGGTGTCCAATTCCACGGATTTTCCGCGGGGCGTGAAGCTCCTTCACGACCCCATCCGCAACAAGGGCACGGCGTTCACGGAACCGGAGCGAGAGACGTTCGGTTTGCGGGGACTCCTTCCGCCACGCGTCCTCACCCAGGATCTGCAAGCTCAGCGAGTGATGGCGGACCTGCGCGGCAAGCACACGGACCTCGAGCGCTACATCGCGCTGTCGGCGCTTCAGGATCGGAACGAGATGCTCTTCTATCGTGTGGTCCTCGACCACATCGAGGAGCTCATGCCCATCATCTACACGCCGACGGTGGGGAAGGCGTGTCTGTCGTTTGGCCACATCTTCCGACGGCCGCGTGGGCTGTGGATCTCCGCGTACGACCGGGGGCACGTCGAAGAAGTGCTCCGGAACTGGCCCCATGAGGATGTGCGCATCATCGTCGTCACGGACGGAGAGCGCATCCTCGGGCTCGGCGATCTGGGAGCCGACGGGATGGGGATTCCCGTGGGCAAGCTGTCTCTTTACAGCGCCTGCGCGGGCATCCCTCCGACGCACACGCTTCCCGTGACCCTGGACGTCGGGACCGACAACGATCGGCTGCTCCACGATCCGCTCTACCTGGGTATCCCGCGCCACCGCCTCCGCGGCGAGGCGTACGACGAGCTCGTGGACGAGTTCTTCGACGCGGTCTCGGTCGTCTTCCCCAAGGCGGTAGTCCAGCTCGAGGACTTCGCGACGCGGAACGCGTTCCGGATGCTCGACAAGTACCGCGGGGGCTTTTGCACGTTCGACGACGACATCCAGGGCACGGCCGCGGTGGCGTTGGCGGGGATTCTCTCGGCTCTGCGCATCACGGGGAAAGCGCTGGGAGGCCATCCATACTTGTTCCTGGGGGCTGGAGAGGCCGGCATCGGCATCGGTGATCTCATCGCGTCAGCGCTGGTGCACGACGGATGGGACGAGGAGGAGGCGCGCCGGCGCTGCTGGTTCTTCGACTCCAAGGGGCTGGTGGTGTCCGGCCGCACCGACCTGGCTCCCCACAAGCGGCCGTTCGCGCACGACGCCGAGTTCACCGCCGACTTCGTCGAGGCCGTGGAGAGACTACAGCCCGGTGCCATCATCGGCGTGTCGGGGCAGCCGCAGACGTTCACGCAGCCGGTGGTCGAGGCCATGGCCCGGATCAACCACAGGCCCATCGTGTTCGCGTTGTCGAATCCGACCTCGAAGGCAGAGTGCACCGCCGAGCAGGCGTATCACTGGACCCAGGGGCGCGTCGTGTTCGCGAGCGGGAGCCCGTTCGATCCCGTCGATCTCGAGGGTCAGCGGTTCGTGCCCGGGCAGGGAAACAACGCTTACGTGTTCCCTGGGGTGGGACTGGGCCTCATCGTGTCGGAGGCGTCGGAGTGCACGGACGAGATGTTCTTCGAGGCGGCCCGTACGCTGGCGGGCATGGTCAACGACGACGACCTGAAGCAGGGCCGGATCTACCCGTCGCTCAAGCGCATCCGCGAAGTCTCGGCGTACATCGCCGAGGCGGTGGCAAGCGTGGCCTTCGAGCGTGGGTTGGCCCGTGTGGAGCGACCGGCCGATCTGGGTGGAGTGGTGCGCGCCGCGATGTTCGATCCGGAATATCCGACGTTCGCGTAGCGGGTGGGGGCGAGCACGTCCCTGGCTGGAGCGGAGGCGTCTCGCCAACATTCGGTCACCAGAACCTCGAAAGGAGGCATCATGCCCGTCCGTACGGCCGCCAACGTGTCCGCAGACGAAGTGAAGGCGGGCACCGGGACTGTCCGCCAGGTGCTCATCGGGCCCGATGAGGGGCCGAATTTCGCCTTGCGCCGCTTCATCATGCAGCCGGGTGGTGGCATGCCCCGGCACACGAACACCGTCGAGCACGAGCAGTACGTGCTTCGGGGTGCGGCCACCATCACGCTGGGCGACGAGACGCATCGCGTGAAGGCAGGCGACGTGGTGTTCATCCCGGCCGGTCAGCCGCACTCCTACCAGGCCGAAGGGGAAGAGCCCTTCGAGTTTCTGTGCGTGGTACCCAACCAACCCGACGTCATCGAGCTCGTGGAGGACGACGCCGGGGCAGGATGAGACGAAGTGCCTGACCCCAACACCGGAGGTGGTCCATGAAGGGCGTGAACCTTGGTCGGGTGGTGATGGGAGGGCTGCTCGCAGGTCTCGTGATCAACATCGGCGAGTCGATCCTGAGCATGGGCATCCTGGGCGACGAGTGGCAGCAGGTGGCCGACAGTCTCGGAGCCCAGCAGGGTCCGGCCGCCATCGCCTACTATGTCGTCGGGGGATTCGTGGTGGGCCTCGTGGGCGTGTGGCTGTACGCGGCCGTGCGGCCCCGAATGGGTCCCGGGCCGGCCACCGCCGTCAAGGTCGGCCTCGTGGTTTGGCTCCTCGCGTGGGCCTGGCCGACGCTTGCGCTCCTGTTCTGGGGCGCATTCCCCGCGAAGCTCATCTGGGTGTCATTGGTGTGGGGCTTCGTGGAAGTGCCCGTCGGCATCCTGGTGGGGGCCTGGAGCTACCGGGAGGAAGTTGCCGCCTGACTCGGATCGCGGGGTGGGGCGCCACGCGGGCGCCTCACCCTCAGGTGGCCATCTCTATACCACCCCCGGCGGCTTCGGCGGCCCGGAGCGCCGTGTCCACGGCTTCGAGGAGCTCGGACGACTCCTTCATCTCGGGGACGTAGGCGGCGATCCCGATGCTCGTCTGCCCCGGAGTGAGACCCTGCAGGGACAGCTCCACCCGGTCCGCGGCGACGCGCGCCCCGGAGATGTTGGTCCCCATCATCAGGACCACGATTCGCCCTTCCCCGAGGTGCGCCACGAGGTCGGAGGCGCGGGTGGCGATCTGCAGCTTCTCCCCCAGGAACCTCAAGCCGTCGTTGTCAGTGACCCCCGTGGCGACGAGCATCACCGTGAGAGGGACACCCCTGTCCGCAGCGCTGAAGAGGTAGCTGTAGACCAGCTCGAAGTGCAGTCGGTTCGCAAGGCCCGTGGACGCATCCGTGAGCACAGGGTGGCCGATCGCATGTTCTCGGCCGAGCATGAGCCCTCCCGGGATAGGTGCGTGACGGAATCTGATGCAATGTCGGCAGGCGGTTCGCCGCGCGCCACTGGTCACCGCCATCCGGAGCCGTGCTCCCCCTCTGTCGGAGAGTCGCGGGCGGCCGTAGAGCCGTGCCGTTGCAGGGTCTTCACGACCCCGGTACCCTTCTGGATCGACTTACCCATCCACCCGGCAGGAAGCGCATGAACGCCTTACGCACCACCCTGACGGCGCTGGCTTTCGTAGCCCTCGTGACCCCCCTGTCCGCGCAGCAGAAGCGGGCACTCGACCACGCCGATTACGACATCTGGAAGCGAATCCAAGGCGAGACCGTGTCCAGGGATGGACACTGGCTCGCGTACCAGCTCACCCCCGGCGACGGCGACGGCACCCTGCAGGTGCAGGGCCTGAACCAGGATCGATCCGCGACCCTGGAGCGGGGCGTCGCTCCGGTGATCTCCTACGACGGCCGATGGCTCGTGGCGCGCGTCGCGCCCATGGACTCGGCGGTGGAGCAGGCCAAGAAGGAGAAGAAGAAGGCGGCGGACCAGCCGAAGGACTCCCTCGTGATCCTCGACCTGAGCGGGTCACTCGACGGCGCGGCGGCCTTCCGCACCGAGCGCGTGAAGTCGTTCAATCTGCCCGAGGAAGGCTCCGGCTGGATGGCGTATCTCCTGGAGAAGGCCGCCGATACCACCACGAGGGGCGAAGAGCCCGCCGGTGGGCAGGCGGGCCGCGGGCGGGGAGGCCGCGGACAGGCTGCTGCGTCGCAGGAGCCAGACCAGAGCAAGAAGCCACGTACCCCCGACGGCTCGACGTTGGTGGTCCGGGACCTTGCGTCCGGGCAGGAGCGCCGCTTCGAGAACGTCGTGGACTACGACTTCGTCAAGGACGGCTCGGCCCTCTACTACACGGCCTCGGGCGAGAAGGGGGCTGCGGACGGCGTGTTCCGCGTGCCGCGCTCCGGCGATGCCGAACCCGTTGCCACTGGCGAGGGACGGTATATGCAGCTGGCCGTGTCCGACGACGGCGGTCATGTGGCCTTCGTCACCGACCGCGACGATCGCGCGGCGGATGCCCCCGCATTCGCGCTCTACCTGGGTGGAGCATCGGGATCCGCCTCTGCGGTGGTAGCGCCGGGCGCGGCGGGCCTGCCCGAGGGATGGGCCCCCAGCCAGAACGGCGCCGTGTCCTTCTCCGACAGTGGGCGCCGCGTCCTTTTCGGGTCCGCCGAGAAGCCCGTCTACGAGAAGCCCGACTCGACGCTCGACGACGAGAAGGTCTCGGTGGACATCTGGAACTGGAAGGACCCCACGCTGCAGCCCATGCAGCTTCTGCAGCTGAATCAGGAGAAGAGACGCACCTACCAGGCGCTCTACGACATTGCCGGAGAGAAGCTGGTGCAGCTCGCGACGACGGAGGTTCCGCAGGTCACCGTCGGAAACAAGGGCGACGCGGACGTGGCCCTGGGGATCTCGGACCTGCCGTACCGGCAGCTCCAGTCGTGGGAGGGGCGCAACTACGTGGACGTCTACGTCATCAACACCGCTACCGGGGCCCGCGACGAGGTCCTGGAGAAGGTGAGCCAGGCTCCTCGGCTCTCGCCGGAGGGGCGATACGCATGGTGGTGGGACGGCGTGGCGAAGGCGTGGATGTCCCTGGATACCCACACGAAGCAGGTACGCAACCTCACTGCGCATGCCGGGGTCGCGTTCTATGACGAGGTCGACGACCATCCCGATCTGCCGCCGGCATACGGCGCCGCGGGCTGGACCGATGGCGACGACGCGTTCCTCGCCTACGACGCCTACGACATCTGGATGTTGGATCCCACCGGCGAGAAGGCTCCGCGCGACGTCACCGAAGGTCTGGGACGCAAGAGCGACATCCGCTTCCGGTATGTGTCCATGGATGGCGGGGGCGGCTTCGGCGGGCGCTTCCGCCGCGGACCGGCGGAAGCGGTGCCCGCCGACGAGGACGTGACGCTCTCGGCGTTCGACGTGAAGACCAAGGCCGGCGGCTACTACCGGGATCGCTTCAACGGCAACCGTGAGCCGCAGCGCCTCGTCTGGGGCGACGCCATGTACTCCGGCGCCAGGAAGGCCGAGGACGCGAATGTCGTGCTCTTCGACAGGCAGACGTTCCGTGAGTTCCCCGACGTGTGGGTGACCGACTCCGGCTTCCGCGCACCCCGCAAGGTGACCGACGCGAACCCGCAGCAAGCCGACTATACGTGGGGCACCGAGGAGCTGGTGGAGTGGACGTCCAACGATGGGATTCCGCTCCAGGGTATCCTATACAAGCCCGACGGCTTCGACCCATCGAAGAAGTACCCGATGATGGTGTACTTCTACGAGCGGAACTCCGACAACCTCCACCGCTACGTCATCCCGGCGGCGGGCAGCTCGTCCATCAACTACTCGTTCTACGTGTCGCGTGGTTACCTGCTGTTCGTGCCGGACATCCCGTATGAGATCGGCTATCCCGGTGAGAGCGCCATCGATGCGGTCATCCCCGGCGTCCTGGAGCTCTGCGACAGGGGCTTCGTGGATCGAGCGCACATCGGAGTCCAGGGGCATTCCTGGGGTGGGTACCAGACCGCCTACATCGTGACCCGCTCCAACCTGTTCGCCGCGGCCGAAGCGGGCGCTCCGGTGTCGAACATGACGTCGGCGTACGGTGGCATCCGGTGGGGCTCGGGAATGGTGCGCGAGTTCCAGTACGAGCACACCCAGAGCCGGATCGGAGGCACGCTCTGGGACAAGCTCCAGACCTACATCGAGAACTCGCCGCTCTTCTTCGCGCCGAAGATCCAGACGCCGCTGCTCATGATGCACAACGACGCCGACACGGCGGTGCCGTGGTACCAGGGCATCGAGTTCTTCACGGCGCTCCGGCGGCTGCACAAGCCCGCGTGGCTCGTGGTGTACAACCATGAGCAGCACGGACTGTCGCGAGAGCCCGATCGCAAGGACTGGGCGATCCGGATGCAGCAGTTCTTCGACCATTACCTGAAAGGAGCCCCGGCGCCGGTGTGGCTGCAGGAGGGCGTGCCGGCCATCCTC
Source organism: Gemmatimonadota bacterium (assembly GCA_022340755.1). Lineage (GTDB taxonomy): Bacteria > Gemmatimonadota > Gemmatimonadetes > Longimicrobiales > Gaopeijiaceae > SZUA-318. The sequence goes on along the minus strand of JAJDNI010000133.1, from coordinate 2,654 downwards.
AAGGGCAAGACGCTCGGTCTCGAGCTGGAGAACGGGAAGGTCGCGGGTCAGGGAGGCGGGACGGGTCTCTGATGTGGTGTCGGAGGCAACACACCAGGACCGGCGGGTGACCGTCCCGATTCCTCACCTCCCACCGTGGGCGTCTTGAAGCGCGGATGCTGGACATACGTGGCCGCCGGGGTGGTGATCCTGGCGGCCACGGCGCTTCTGGGGCCGCGGGCCCGATTGCGCCCCTCCCCAGAGGCGCTGACGATGCCCGACCTCCCCACGACCCCCCGTGACCTCGACTCGTATCTCGCGGACGAGGAGGCCAGGGTCCCCGGGATCCGACCCGGGGCCGAGAAGGCCATCGTGTGGGCCGACTCCACGGCTCCCGCCCGGACGGCTCTCGCGGTGGTCTACCTTCACGGTTTCTCCGCCGACCGACACGAGATCGATCCGGTGCCGCGGATGCTGGCCGACTCGTTGGGGGCCAATCTCTTCTACACGCGCCTGACCGGTCACGGCCGGGACGGGGCCGCCATGGGAGAGGCCACCGGAGAGGCGTGGATCCGGGATGTGGTGGAAGCCATGGCGGTGGGCAACCGTCTGGGCGCGCGCGTAGTGCTCATGGGCACGTCCACCGGGGGGACGCTGGCCACGTGGGTCGCCGCGCGGCCGGAGCTTCGAGGGAGTTTCGCCGCCGTGGTGTTGATCTCCCCGAACTACGCGCTGAGGGACGGACGTGCGCGCATGCTGCTGTGGCCATGGGGCGGTCTCCTCGCGCGAGCGGTGGCGGGGAGGGAACGATGCTTCGAGGCGAGGAACCTCGAACAGGCCCGGCACTGGACGACGTGCTATCCTACGAAGGCGCTCATGCCCATGATGGCTCTCGTGGACATGGTGCGTTCCATGGATGTCGGTGCCGTGACCGCGCCGGTGCTGGCGGTCTATTCGACGGAGGACGAGGTGGTGGACGAAAGGGAGACCGCCAGGATGATTGCGCGCTTCGGATCTCACGCGAAGCACACGCTGGTGATCCGGGGAGGCGAAGACCCGGAGCACCACGTGGTCACCGGGGACATCATGTCTCCCTCCACGACGGACACGGTCGTCGCGGCGGCGTTGGCCTTCGTGAGGTCGGTGACGGACTCGACCGATGCAGCGCCCGGTGGAACGTCGAACGAAGGTGGTATCCGATGAGCGACATGCCCGAGCGCCTGCTCGACGACGGGACGCCGCCGGCGACCCCGGAGGAGCTGTTGCGGCACCTCGAGGCTGTGGGGATCCAGGCGGACACGCACCGCCACGAGCCGGTCTTCACCGTCGAAGAGGCCCAGGCCGTGAAGGGAGAGCTGCCCGGAGCGCACACCAAGAATCTCTTCCTCCGTGACAAGAAGGGCACCATGTGGCTGGTGGTGGCGCTCCACGACCGCGACGTGGACCTGCACGCCCTCGCGGCGGTGCTGAACACGCGCGGCCGCCTCTCCTTCGGGAGCGCGGAGCGGCTCATGCGCTACCTGGGCGTCACGGCGGGCTCCGTGACGCCGTTCGCGCTCATCAACGACCACGGCAAGAAGGTGAGCGTCGTGCTGGACGAGGGCCTCCGCGGCCAGGATGTCTGGAACGCGCATCCCCTGGACAACGCCATGACCACCGCGGTCACCCGCGAGGACATGCTCCGCTTCCTGGAGGCGGTGGAGCACCCGCCCCGGTGGGTGGCCTTGTAGGAAGGTGGGAAGGCGCGGCACGGGCGCTTCGACCCTCTTGAAGCCGGGAGCGCGAGTCGCTAGCTGTCAATGCCGCACCTGCCCGGAGCGACCACCGGCACCATCGTCTGGGAGTTCACCGAGGGCGTGGACTGGCGCATCGCGCCGGAGGAGCTCTCCCTCCTCCCCGAGCCCTTCCGCTTGCGGCTTCGCCACTACGTCTAGTAGGAGGACTCCGGCGTGTACGTCCTCTGCGGGGACAACGCGAAGTCCATGAACCACGCCGACGAGCCCAACTGCGAAGACCCGGAGGGCGAGTACACCCTCACCCGACGGCTCGTCCGCACCGGCGAGGAGCTCACCTGCGACTACCGGTCCTTCGACCTGGAGTCCCGGGAGAGCGGCTCATCCTCCCGGCTCGATGCGGTACCCTCTCACGTAAGTCACTCCCAGCTCGTCGGTCACGGTCCCCCACACCCGTTCGTGGGAGATCGCTTTCACCGAGAGCACGACGGGGAGCTCCATCTCCGCCAGGAGCGCTCCCTCGTCGCCGTAGACGGCCCAGCGCTGTACCGTCGCATGCTCCGGCGGCGTCTCGCCGACCCAGAGCCGCCCCTGATCGTCCCAGAGGAGCGCGCGGTAGAAGGGGAGGTGATCGGGAAAGCCCGTGGAGTCCCAGGCGGCTTCGACGGCGTGGATCATGTCCCGGTTCACCGGTGTGCCCTTGGGCGGCTTCATATACCGGCTCCGATACGCGTCGATGGAGTCCTGGGATAGCGTGGGGGCCTCGGCCTGGCGGCGGATGACGAGGTCCGGCTTGGGCATGGCTCCGTGGTACCCGCCCGGTGGGGCCGCAGGGAGGTCGAAGAGCGCCACCTGATACGTGGATCCGTCTCCGTACGCCGCTCTGCCGTCCCGGCGTACGGCCAGCTGGGGGCCCGCGCGGCCGAGAGCGCTCATGGCGCT
>JAJDNI010000128.1 GCA_022340755.1 Gemmatimonadota bacterium | reverse complement strand
GGGGTGGACCCAACCGGAGGAGGCAACCATGGAACCGAACGAACGTGACGACGGGCGCAGCAGGCCGCAGGTCATTTCTGGTTCCGTGATGCCCGCCAAGGCGGAACGCGAGAGCCAGGGCGACCGCGAGACGGACCTCGTCTTCGACTTCAGCGGCCTACACCCCCTGGAGCTGGCGGACCTCGCGCTCGTTCTCACGGCACGGCTGAGCACGGCACCGGGTGACCGCGTGTGGGTGCGGGCACTGCCGCAGGGTGCGTGGAGGGTGCTGCGCACCCTCGGCCTTGACCACCTTTTTCGCTTCTATCCCGTACCCGGGAACGATCTGAACTGAGGAGGTCCCCTACCGGGGATTCCATTCGGCCGGCGTACCGATGTCCCCCCGGGAATCTGTCCTCCCGGGGGGACATCGCGCGTCTGTGCGACTCACCTTCCGACCACCCCTTCGATCCTCCCCTTGCACACGGCGGCCCGTCTTGCCTCATTCTGGTCGGCGAATCGACTACAACTGCAGGAGGCTCCCCTGAATATCGTGGTTCTCGGCGGTGGCCGAGTCGGCAGCGCCATCGTGCGCGATCTGGCGGCCCAGGACGACTTCAAAGTGACCGTGGCGGACGTGGATCCCGTGACCGTGGACCGTCTCATTGAGGACGGCGTCGACGGCATGTGCATCGATCTGTCGGACCCCGACAACGTGGGCCGGGCGGTGGCGGACGCCGACCTCGTGGTGGGGGCGGTGCCGGGATTCATGGGATACGCAACAGTGGCGCGGGTCCTAGAGGCCGGTAAGCCGGTGGTGGACATCTCCTTCTTCCCGGAGGATGCCTTCGGGCTGAAGGAAGCCGCGAAGGACGCGGGGGTACCCTGCCTGGTTGACTGCGGCGTCGCCCCCGGGTTGAGCAACCTCATCCTGGGGCGCTTCGAGGAAGCGCTCGACGAGAGTCACAGCTTCCACTGCCTCGTAGGCGGGCTCCCCGTGGAGCGGACCTGGCCGTGGGACTACAAGGCGCCGTTCTCTCCCGGTGACGTCATCGAGGAATACACGCGTCCGGCGAGGCTGCGCCGCGCGGGCGAGGAAGTCACGCTTCCTGCGCTGTCCGACGTCGAGCTGGTCCACTTCCCCGGGCTGGGCACGCTCGAGGCATTCAACACGGACGGTCTGCGGTCGCTTCTGACGACGTGCTCGACCCCGGACATGGTCGAGAAGACCATGCGCTATCCGGGCCACGCCGAGCTCATGCGCGTCCTCCGGGAGTCCGGCTTCTTCTCGCAGAACCCGGTGATGGCCGCTTCGGGGCTCGTGCGTCCCCGGGACGTGACGGAGAGCCTTCTCTTCAACGCCTGGCATTTCCAGGACGGGGAGCCCGACCTCACGGTCATGAAGGTCACCCTCGAGGGCACGAAGGACGGGAAGAGCGTCCGGCACATCTACAACCTGCTGGACTACTACGATCCCGACACCGAGACCTCCTCGATGGCCCGCACCACCGGGTACATGTGTACGGCCATGGTGAGGCTCGTGGCGTCAGGCCTGTGGACCGAGCCGGGGCTCGCCACGCCCGAGATGGTCGGGCGCCGCGAAGACTGCTTCGAGGCCGTGTTCAAGCATCTGGAAGCCCGGGGTGTGCACGTCTTCCATCACCTCGAGGAGAGCTGACGCGATTGTGACGTCCCGGTGGCACGTCGAGCACCGAGGTGCCGAGGCGCCGCCGGGACGATCACCCCATCCTTGCCGGCGCTCGCAAGCCCCGCTGGCTATGCCCTCACGTGGCTTATAGCTTCCGGCGCTTCCGCATCTTCACGACCGCCCCGGACATCCAATGGGCCAGGCCCTCCCGATATTCTACGACTGCCACAACTGCCCGTCGTACTGCTGCTCCTACCCCCGCATCGCCGTCACTCCGCGGGACATCCGGAGGCTGGCGAGACACTTCGGAATCGACGAGACCGCTGCCCGCAAGCGCTTCACCAAGAAGGGCGAGGAGCCCGGCGAGATCATCCTCCGACACCAGAAGGACGAGACCTACGGGACCGCCTGCCGGTTCCTGGATCTCGAAACGCGCATGTGCACGGTGCACGGTGCACGTCCGGCGATCTGCCGGGACCATCCGGGCACACCCGTGTGCGCGTACTACAACTTCCTCATGTCGGAGCGCGGCTATCAGGACGATCCGACGTTCGTCGCGCGCGCGTATAACCCGCGGGACAAATAGAAGAGGCGGCGACCCGAGTGGGGTCGCCGCCTCTCTCCGTTGTCCTCAGGTGATGGGAGACGTCAACGGGCCACGTCGAAGCCCGACTCCTCCAAGGCGTGACGCTTGGCGTCGTCTTCGCTGACGATCTGACCGTCGAAGAGGTGCACCGAGCGATCCGCCACGTGCGCGTAGCGGGGATCGTGCGTCACCATGCAGATCGTCGCCCCGTCGTTGTGCAGCTCCTTCAGCAGAGCCATCACCGCGTTGCCGTTCTTCGAGTCCAGGTTTCCCGTCGGCTCGTCCGCCAGTAGGATCAGGGGCTTGCCCACGATCGCCCGCGCCACCGCCACCCGCTGCTGCTGACCTCCCGACAGCTGGCTCGGATAGTGCCCCATACGGTGCGCCATCCCCACCCGCTCCAACGCCGCCTGCACACGCTCCTTCCGCTCCGACCCCGCCATCCCCCGGTACGTCAACGGCAACTCCACGTTCTCGTAGACCGTCAGGTCCCCGATGAGGTTGAACGCCTGGAAGATGAACCCGATGGCCTGGTTGCGGATCTTCGCCCGCTGGCTCGCGCTCAGGTTCTCCACCGGCTCCGCGTCCAACAGGTACTTGCCCGCCGTCGGCGAATCCAGAAGGCCCAGGATCGACAGCAGCGTCGTCTTGCCGCACCCCGACGGCCCCGCGATGGACACGAACTCGCCCGTCTGGATCTGCAGGGCGATGTTCGACAGCGCGTGCGTCTCCACGTCCTCCGTGTAGAAGACCTTGCTACGTCCATCCAGGTGAATCAGCGCCTCTCCGGCCATGGGACTCTCCCCTCCCGTTGTGTGCGTCGAATCGCGTGGGCGCACTCCGGAGCCCACCCATCCCTTTCTCCTCCCGTCCCCACCACGTCGTCATCCGGGGGGAGCGGGCTCCGGAGTCCCAAA
>JAJDNI010000066.1 GCA_022340755.1 Gemmatimonadota bacterium | reverse complement strand
CTGCCGCGCTAGGTGGCCTGGGAGGGCCGGGGCCCGGCGGGGTGTGGACCGTGCTGTCACAGAGCGGCGCCAGGGTCGGGAGCATCCGGATGCCTGGAGAGCTCGAGCCCAGCCAGATCACCGAGAGTCAGGTCGTTGGGGTCAGACGGGATGAGCTCGGAGTGGAGGCCGTCCAGGTCTATCCGCTGGTCCGCCGCTGAGCCCGCGGGGGAGGGGTCGGCGCGAACGCATCGTGACGGGCCACGGCTTGCGAGCCGAGTTCGAGAGCCAAGGCGTCAGGGGCGGCACGGTTCAGTAGAGACCTACATCCGCGACCGGTCTCGCCATATGCGCGGTAGCCTCCCTACATTGGGAGCCAGCACCACAGCCGCGCGTCCCAAGGCCTCGTACCTTGCGATTCCAGGAGAGGCACATGCGCCCATTCCCCATGGGTCGACTTCGCGTTTCCGCCGCCGCCGCCCTCGTCACGGGGCTCGTTTCCTCGGGTGCGGGGGCCCAGATGCCACCGCTCAGCCCCGCCAAGGGCGCGTGCCCGGCCACCGTCGGAGCGGCCAGGCGCCCACAGCCCGCGACCCCCACACCGGCGTTCGCCGGAGGCGTGTTCGACCAATCGATGGGTTCGGGTGAGAACTACGCCGTGGCCGACTTCAGGATGTGGATCCCCCGGGATGCCCAGACGATCAGGGCTGTCCTCGTCCTCGCCCCCGGCTCCAACGGGGACGGCCGAAGTCAGGTCATGGACTCGACGTGGGAGGCATTCGCGATCGAACACGGCCTGGCGCTCGTGGGCGTGAGCCTGAGGGACAAGCCGCCCATCGGAATCTTCGAGGACTACGTCGACGTGGCTCGGGGGAGCGGGGACGCGCTCCTCTCCGCGATGCGCAACTTCGCCGCCCAGTCCGGACACGCGGAGTTGGCAACGGCACCCTTCCTGTTGTGGGGGATGTCCGCGGGTGGTGAGCTGAATTACGAGATGACGCTCTGGAGACCCGAGCGGGTCATCGCGTTCGTCGTGAACAAGGGGGGCATCTACTGGCATGCCCTCGCTTCGCCGGAGGCGCGGGCGGTACCGGGAATCTTCTTCGCCGGGGGCATGGACCTGGACTCTCGCATCGGCACGATCTTCGGCCTGTTCGCGCTGAATCGTCGGGGAGGTGCGCTCTGGTCGTTCTCGGTGGAGCCCTGCGCCGGGCACATTGTCGGTGAGTCGCAGGCGATGGCGATGATGTTCTTCGCCGACATGCTCGCCGCCCGGCTCGACGGTGCGGGCACCACCGCGGACGGCACGACGAAGCTCAGGACGTTGACCGAGAGCTCGGGGCTGGTCGGAAACATCACGGATTTCTCCTATCACGCCGCCGGCGAGCGGGTGAACACGAACGTCACCACCGCCTGGCTGCCCAACGAGCGCATCGCCCGGGCATGGCAAACCATCGCCACGGGCAAGCACCTTACGCGGTGACGCTCGGCCTGTGCAGACTTCTTGGAGTCTCCCGGTGAGCCAGGGAAGTGGCACCGGTCCACCGAGGGACTTCACGGCGACCCCCGGGAGGTTGTGACCTATGCGGCACGCCATGGCGTTGACGCCCGTGTTGGCCCTGGGCCTGGTGGCCTGCGTGTCGCACGACGTGCGGGAGGACACGGGCCCGGTGACCCTGCCCGCGTCGGACGTGCACATCGTCGGGACGTCTCAGGCCATCGGGGCGGTTCAAGACCTGGAGGTGCTTCCGGACACGTCGGTGTGGGTGTTCAACTCGGTGTCTCCGTTCTTCATCGGATTCGACACCCAGGGGCACGTGATCGGGCAGTACGGCACCAGGGGGGGAGGCCCGCAGGAGTTCCGGATGCCCGCGGGGTTGTTGACCGGGGGATTCGACGGCGAAGCCTGGGCCCTCGACTTCGCGCGACACGAGTTCATCCGGGTATCGGAGCCCGATTCGGCCTGGGCCGAGCTTCCGCTGCCCCGCGCCGACATTCCGCCCGGGGGCGTGCGTGGCGGGATGAATGTCATGAACAACACGGTGAGGACCGCCCGGCTGGGGCGTGAGCTCATCGTTCCATGGACCCCGGCGACCCCGAGGTCCGGGGTCGAGGCGTATCGAATGGCGCTCCTCGGGGCCAAGCTCGCCGCCTTCGACCCTCGGACGGACGTCGTGCGGACTCTGGTGGATCTCGGAACCACGCTCGACGACCCTACGGCGGGGTTCGAGGCGACGGACGGCGGCTTCCCGCTCTGGTATCGGCTCTGGGCGGTGTGCGGCGACGAGCTCCGGGTCTACGACCGGACGCGCAACCAGCTCCGCGGCTTCACGGGCTCCGGAGAGGAGATCGCTCCCGTCGACCTGCCTCCCGTCCAATTGACGGAGGTCACGCCGATGGAGTTCGCCCGAGCCGTCTTCCCCCTTCGGCAGGCGGAGGTCACCGGCGCCGTCGGCAAGCGTCTGACCGCCGAGGACAGCGTTCGGGTCGTTCACGAGCTGGCCAGCCGCCTGAAGGGGAGCCCTCAGCAGCTGGCGGCGTATCTTCCCAGGTATGTCGACTTCAGGTGTTCCAGCGACAAGACGACGTGGCTGCAGCCCATCGACCTGAGCATCGGTGCCCTCGAGGGCGGACGCCGGTGGTTGCGGATCGAAGCCGATGGGACCGTGCGTGCGTTCGATCTTCCCGAACGATTCGATGCGATGCGGTTTGCCCCCGATCGGATCTGGGGCGTGCAGCGTGACGAGCTCGACGTGGCCTCGGTCGCCTGGATCGCGTTGCCCGGCGGCAAAGGGTGAACCGGGAAGCGGCACTCGGAGCAGAGCGAAGGGCGAAAGGACGGAATGGCGAATGGCCAGGAAAGGCAAAGAGACGCTCGGGCCAGGAGAGCGCGACGAGCTGCTGGCGGCGTTGAAGGCCCGTTTCGAAGGAAACATGCACCGCCACGGAGGCCTGCAGTGGGGGAAGGTGCAGGCGAGGCTGGAAGGCAAGCCCGAGGAGCTGTGGTCCCTCGGAGAGATGGAACGAAGCGGCGGCGAACCGGACGTCATCGGTCAGGACGAGAAGACCGGCGAATATCTGTTCTTCGACTGCTCGCCGGAGAGCCCCAAGGGACGCAGGAGCCTCTGCTATGACCGCCAGGCGCTGGACGCGCGAAAGGAGCACAAGCCCAAAGGCAGTGCGGTCGAGACGGCCACCGCCATGGGAGCCGTCCTTCTGACGGAGGGAGATTACCGGCGGCTGCAGGAGCTCGGGGAGTTCGATGCGAAGACGTCGAGCTGGCTGCAGACACCGCCGGACATCAGAAGCCTCGGTGGCGCCATTTTCGGTGACTACCGGTTCGGAGCCGTCTTCGTGTATCACAACGGTGCGGAGTCCTATTACGCCGCGCGGGGCTTCCGTTGTGCGCTCCGGGTCTGAGGACGAGTCAGGAAGGACCTCGCGGAGGCTGCCGGCCGTGGGCATCACGTAGGGAGGACGCATGGACGAGGAATCGGAGGCTGCGCCGGAATCACCCGACGCCGAGGAGGCGGAGACGAGGGAGCCGCTGTACAAGCGGCGCTGGTTCAAACCGATCGCACTGATCATCGCCCTGGCCGCGATGCTGGTGTTGCTGGGGATACTCTTCCCGCCGAACTACTGGCGTTTCTGATCCAGGGCGTGC
>JAJDNI010000061.1 GCA_022340755.1 Gemmatimonadota bacterium | reverse complement strand
CCACGGAGCCTTGATCCAGCTCCACGGTCCAACCGGACGACGAGGACGCTCCGCCCGTGGGCCGCACGGCCCGCACCGGCGTGTCCAGCCGGAGTCGGTCGCCCAGGGACCGGGCGAGGGCGTTGGGGAGGACCTGCATGCCGTCCCGGAACGAGAGCGGCGCCGGAGGCTCGATTCGCCCCCCGCGCCGCAGGAGCGGCAGGACCAGACTTCTCCGGATGCCGAACTCCCGCAGCACGTGTCCCAGTGACAGCCCCACCACCATGTCCGCCGGATCGGAACCGTAGAGGCCCCCGTACAGGGGCGCCACGAGCGTCTCGTAGATCTCCCGCCCGACCTTGCGCGTGAAGTAGCGAGCCACGCGCTCCCTGGGGTCGGCCCCCGAAGTGAGCGGCTCGAGGGCGAGGCGGAGCTTCGCGACGGGGCTGACGACGTCCGAGCGGAGGAAATCCCCCGCCGAGAAGGGGACGCGGCGCAGGCGCTTCTTCCGATACACGAAGAGGCCGAGACCGGAGGGAGCGATGAGCGCCTCCCCTTCGAGCTCGAGGTCCTCCACGAGCTCGCGCAGACCCGAGGTGAGACGGGTGCGTTGAGGTCCCCACTCCAGCACGCGGTCCTCCACGCGTGCGCTCTTGATGACACCGCCGGGCCGGGGGGAAGACTCCAGTACCAAGAAGGGCGCACCCCGCCGGCGGAGCTCCCATCCGAGAGCGAGTCCGGTGATTCCTCCTCCAACGACGGCGATCATCTTCCGGCGGGATGCTCCGGGGGCTCGTCGACGGTGACATACGGGCTGGGGGGTAGCTCCCGGGACCCGTTGGTGCACCATGTGTTCTCCGTCGGACAACAGCGGCACGGAGAGAGGAGCCCGGGCTGGGCAGGATCGTCGGCGGTCACCTCACTCACCAGGTCCGCGAGGAAGCGGACGAAGCGTGGATCGTCGTGCGGCACCGGCACGCGATGCATCTCTTTGCCGAGGCCCGAGACGAAGTCCACCAACTCGTGATCGAGCTCCGCCAGCGTCTCGGACTGCTCGTGCATGAACGAGATGGGCACCACCACGAGGCGTCGCTCGGGGCGACCGCGGATCGCGTCCTCGTTGTCCGGTTGCGTCCACCGGATGCGTCGGTTCGCGTGGTTCTGGAAGCCGACCTGGTATCGGTCGGTGTGCAGCACGTGGGCGATGTCGCGGCAGTGCTCGTAGACGTAGCGGTCGTACCTGTTCCCGTCGGACAGATAGCGCACCGGCGTCCCGTGCACGGAGAAGTAGAGCAGGGTGTCCGGGTCGCCCAGGTCGAGGCCCCGGCTCGACACGAACGCGCGCAGGTGCTCGACAAGCATGCTCCGGTAGGCCGGATGGTGATGCCACCCGGCGACGCCCACGAAGCCGGGCGCCCAGCCGATGGCGTCGACGGCGGCACGAACGTCGCGGAGCGCGGCTGCCGTGGTGGAGTGCCCGCACAGAGGATAGACGGGGAGAGCCACCAGGCTATCTACGCCGTCGTCCCTCGCCTCCGATACCTTCGCGTCGATGGAGGGCTCGGTGAACTGAAAGGCGGAGTATACGCGCACGTCACGGCCCCGCGACCTCAGCTCCGTTTCCAGAGCATGGGCCTGAGCGTCGGCTTGAGCATTGAGCGGCGAGCCCCCGATGGCGGCGTAATCCGCCACGAGCCCGGGAGCCCTGTCGGTCGCGAGCTGCCGAGCGCGGGCCACCGCCGCGTCGTCGGCGTGCCCTTCGAGGCTCGCGTTCTGCAGGAAGATCCTCTCCAGGTAGGGACGTACCTTTTCGAGCGTCGCCTCGTCGGGCTCACCGAAATTCAGCACCAGGATTCCAGTAGACACGTCGCGGGCTCCGGGGGTGGGGTCGGGCAGGGCTCCGGCAGGTGCGGTCACCCCGCCTTGCGAAGCGACTGCTCGTGCACGTGGTCGACGAGGAAGGCCACCTGGTCGGGATCCGTGGTACGGTGGATGCCGTGTCCCAGGTTGAACACGTGGGCGGCGGCGCCTGCGCCCTCTCTCAGGACGTCGTCCGCGGCGGCGGCCAGCTCGCTGCGCGACGCGAAAAGCGCGGCGGGATCGAGGTTGCCCTGGACCACCACGTCCGCGCCGAGATCCTGCACGGCCCGGGAGAGGGGCAGCGTCCAGTCGATGCCCACCACGTCGGCGTCGAGCTCCCGCACCTGGGAGAGCAGCGTGGCGCCGGCGTTGGCGAAGTAGATGAGGGGCCGGTCCACCTCCGCACGGATCGCCGCCACGGTGTCCTTGAGGATCGGGAGAACGTAGCGGCCGAAGCTCTGCGGGCCGACGAGCCCCGCCCACGAGTCGAACAGCATCAAGGCGTCGGCTCCTGCCCGTGCCTGGGCCACCAGGTACGCCGCCATGGACGTACCGAGGAGGCGCAGCAGGCGGGTGGCGGCCTCGGGCTCGGCGTGGAGGAAAGCCCGCGCCGTAGCGAAGTCCTTCGACCCACCTCCCTCGACGAGGTAGCAGAACAGCGTGAACGGCGCGCCGGCGAAACCGATGAGGGCGGCGTCGCTCCGGAGCTCGGCGCGCACCATACGGAGCGTCTCCAGAACGAAGCCCGCGCTCTCTTCGGGTACGAGCGCACGCAGCGTATCCACGTCCGCGGCGGAGCGGATGGGCCGGTCCAGGACAGGTCCCGGGGCGAAGTCCAGACCCACGCCCATGCCCTCCAGGGGCGTCATGATGTCACTGAACAGGATGGCCGCGTCCAGAGGGAAGCGCTCCAAGGGCTGCAGCGTGATTCGAGCGGCGATCTCCGGTGTCTTGGTGGCCGTGAGGAAGTCCACACGCTCACGCAGCTTGCGGTACTCGGGCAGGTAGCGGCCCGCCTGTCGCATGATCCAGACCGGCGGACGGGATTCGCGGATCCCCCGGCAGGCCTTCTCGAAGAGGGTCTTGGGTTCAGGCATTGGGGAAGTCTTCTCGCGTCATGACGTCTTCGGCCGCGTTCAGAGTGCGCTCGATGTCCTCGGGGGTGTGGGCGAAGGACCAGAACCACGCCTCGAAGGGACTGGGCGGGAGGTGGATACCGCGGTCCAGGAGGCCGTGGAACAGAGCCGTGAACCGCTCCCGGCTCGCTGCCGACGCCGAGGGCCAGTCCGTCACCGGCGCTTCGGAGAAGAACAGGGACCCCATGCCGCCCACGCGGTTCCAACGCAGGGGGATGCCGAGTCGTCGGCCCAGCTCGGCGAAGCCGTTGTCGAATGCTCGGCCGAGCGCCTCGAGATGCTCGAAGACGCCCGGCTCCTCATCGATGTATCGGAGCGTGGCCAGCCCCGCGGCGACGGCCAGCGGGTTGCCGGAGAGGGTGCCCGCCTGGTAGACGGGACCGTCGGGCGCGATCTGGTGCATGAGGTCCGCCCTGCCTCCATACGCACCCACCGGCAGCCCCCCTCCGATGACCTTGCCGAGGGTCGTGAGGTCCGGCGTGATCCCGTAGCGACCCTGTGCTCCCTTGGGCCCGACGCGGAATCCGGTCATGACCTCGTCGAACACCAGCAGCGCGCCATGTTCACGACAGAGCGCCTGCAGCCCGGCGAGGAATCCGTCCACGGGAGGCACACAGCCCATGTTGCCCGCAACGGGCTCGACGAAGACGGCCGCGATCTCCCCCGGATGCACTCGGAAGAGCGCTTCCACGCCTTCGAGATCGTTATAGTCCGCCACGAGAGTGTCCGACGCGGCCCCGGACGTCACGCCGGGGGAGGAGGGTGTTCCGAGGGTGGCCGCTCCCGAGCCCGCCTCCACCAGGAAGCTGTCCGCGTGACCGTGGTATCCCCCCCGGAACTTCACCAACCGGTCGCGGCCCGTGGCGGCTCGGGCGAGGCGAAGCGCGCTCATGGTGGCCTCGGTGCCCGAATTCACCAGTCGGACCACTTCGAGGCCGGGCACACGCCCGACGAGGGTCTCCGCCAGGAGCACCTCGCCTTCCGTGGGAGCTCCGTACGACGTGCCCGCTCCCACGGCCTGCTCGAGGGCGCGGGATACCGCGGGATGGGCGTGGCCGAGGAGCATCACCCCCCAGGAGCCCACGTAGTCGAGGTAGCGATTGCCGTCCACGTCGTGCAGGAACGCGCCA
>JAJDNI010000058.1 GCA_022340755.1 Gemmatimonadota bacterium | reverse complement strand
ACCTCTTGGAGCACATGGTCTTCAAGGGCACGCGCCGCCGCACTCCGCACGACATCGCCCTCTCGCTCGAGGCTCTCGGGGGATCGCTGGACGCCTATACGAGTCGGGAGCACACCGCCTTCCAGGCACGCGTCCTGGATCAGCACCTCCCCGAGGCCATGGACGTCCTGGCGGATCTGGTGCGGCAGCCGCTGCTCCGCGAGGAGGATCTGGCGCTGGAGCGGGAGGTCGTGCTGGAAGAGATCGCTCAGGTGGAGGACACCCCCGACGACCTCGTGTTCGAGCTCCACGGCGAGCGACTCTTCGGAAGCCATCCCTATGGCCGCTCGATCCTCGGCACCACCGCGACGGTCGCCGCCATGTCGGCCGATGCGCTGTGGGATGTCCACGCGACGGCTTATCGGGGACGAAACCTCCTGGTAGCCGCGGCCGGAAACGTGGAGCACGAGGAGTTCGTCGGCGGGGTGGAGAAGCTCTTCGGTGATCTCGACGCGGGGCCCGCCCCAGTGGACATCTCCTCGCCCGGCCCTGGGGTCGAGGGGGATGAGCGGACGGAGAAGGACACGGCCCAATCTCACGTGGTCTTCGGCACGGCCCTTCCGCGCCACTCCGATCCAGGGCGGTATGGACTGGCGCTGATTTCGTCGGCCCTGGGCGGCGGCATGAGCTCAAGGCTCTTCCAGAAGGTCCGAGAAGAGCAGGCGCTCTGCTACTCGGTCTACTCGTATCAGTCTTTCCAGCGAGAGGGCGGGATAGGCGGCGTCTACGTGGCGACCCGTCCCGCCACCGAGGAGCGGGCGGTGGAGGCGGTCCGGGCCGAGCTGGCGCGGCTGGCCACGGAAGGGATCCCGGTCGACGAGCTGGAGCGCAGTAAACAGCAAGTGAAGGGCCAGGTCATGCTCTCTTTGGAGTCCACTGGCGCCCGGCTCTACCGGTTGACGGGCTTCGCGCTGCACGACGAGCCGTTCCTGGGCCTCGACGACATCCTCCTCCGTCTGGACGCGGTGACGCCCGCGGAGGTCGCCGAGCTCGCCGCCCGTTATTTCAACCCGGACAGACAACTGGTCCTGAGGCTCGGTCCCGTCCAGGAGTCGGGGGCCGTGGCGCCGTAAGGCGAGCCGTTGCACTTCTACCAGGGACTCCTAGCTTTCATGGGCTAGGGCTCCCGGCCGTCGCGGCGGTGGGCCCGGTCCCTCCCGTCACATGACCGAGATCGACCCCTAGGCAAGCGAGACGGACATGCTCATCGGCGTACCCAAAGAGATCAAGCCCGACGAATACCGCGTCGCGCTCACTCCTGCCGGCGCGGAGATGCTCACGGCGGCCGGCCATAAGCTCGTGATTGAGAAGAATGCAGGCCTCGGCAGCGGCTTCACCGACGACTTCTACAAGGCGGCTGGCGCGGAGATCGTGAAGACCTCCGATGAGGTTTGGAAGCGCGCCCAGATGATCCTGAAGGTGAAGGAGCCGATCCGTCCCGAGTGGCCGAAGATCCGCAAGGGCCAGGTGCTGTTCACCTACTTCCACTTCGCCGCCGACGAGGAGTTGACGAAGGCGTTGCTGAAGACCAAATCCGTCGCCATCGCGTACGAGACGGTGGAGCTGCCTTCCGGTGAGCTGCCCCTGCTGACCCCGATGTCCGAGGTCGCCGGCCGCATGGCCGTGCAGGAGGGCGCGAAATACCTCGAGAAGCACGCGGGCGGTCTGGGTGTTCTCCTCGGTGGCGTCCCCGGCGTGCTGCCGGGTAAGGTGCTCATCCTCGGTGGCGGCGTCGTCGGCACCAACGCCGCCAAGATGGCCGCCGGCATGGGCGCTCGCGTCTCCATCATGGACGTGAACCTGCAGCGCCTGCGCTACCTCGACGACGTGATGCCGGCCAACGTGAGCTGCCTGTACAGCACCCGGTACGCCATCCGCAAGCAGATCGAGGACGCGGACCTGATCATCGGCGCGGTCCTGATCGCCGGCGCGAAAGCCCCGCACCTGATCACCAAGGATGACCTGAAGCTCATGCGCCCCGGCACCGTCCTCGTGGACGTCGCCGTGGACCAGGGCGGCTGCATCGAGACGATCAAGCCGACCACCCACCACGACCCGGTGTACGTGGTGGACAACGTCATCCACTACGCCGTGGCGAACATGCCCGGTGGCGTGCCGCGCACCTCCACGCTGGCGCTCACCAACGCGACGCTTCCCTACGCCATCGCTCTGGCCAACAAGGGTTGGAAGAAGGCGTGCCGCGAGGACGAGGCGCTGAAGCTCGGCGTGAACGCGGTGGACGGGCACATTACGTACCCCGCCGTGGCACAGGCTTTCGGCATGAAGTCCAGGAAGGTCGACGACTTCCTCAAGGCGCCGAAGAAGGCAGCCAAGAAGGCGGTCTAGGAAGGCGTGACGCAGGAAAGCGAGTCGAAGCAGGTCAGGACGTCCGAGGACGTCCGCGCCGGGGGTGGAGCCATCGGGCTCCACCCCCGGGTCCACTTCCGCCGCCTGGAGTCCAACCCGGACCTTCCCCTTCCGGAGCGCGCGACGCCGCACGCCGCCGGCTACGACGTGCGGTCGGCGGAAGAGGATGTGGTGCTCCGCCCGGGTGAGATCCGCCTGGTTAGCACCGGCCTCACGATGGAGCTGCCCGAGGGCGTGGAGTGCCAGGTGCGTCCACGCTCGGGGTTGGCGCTGAGGCACGGGGTGACCCTCCCCAATAGCCCGGGGACGATCGATCCCGACTATCGGGGGGAGTTGCGGATCATCATACAGAACCTGGGTCCCGAGCCGGTGACGCTGAGGCGGGGGGAGCGCATCGCCCAGCTGGTCTTCGCCCGGTTCGAGACCCCGGACGTGCTGGAGGTGGACGAGCTGTCGGCCACCCACCGGGGCGAGGGCGGATTCGGCAGCACGGGAACCGGATGAGCGTGTCGTGTAGTAGTGGTCCGTCGTTGGGTTCCCGCATGAAAGCCCTGGCATCGCACGAGGTGCAAACGTACGTTTGCAGCCCCATTCAGCGTCCCAGCTTCCGTTGATGAAATGCGAACTTTGGCCGAACTGACCAGTTGGTTCAGCTCGGGGCGCCTCGTCCCCGTGAACGACATCGCCGTGGATCTGGGCACGGCGAATACCCTCGTATACGTGAAGGGGGAGGGCATCGTCCTGAACGAGCCCTCTGTCGTCGCGGTGGAACGGGGATCGCGGCGGATCATGGGCATCGGCCTCGAGGCGAAGCGAATGCTGGGCCGCACGCCGGAGGGCATCGAGGCCATACGTCCTCTCAAGGACGGCGTGATCGCGGACGTGGATGTGACGGAGATGATGCTCCGGCACTTCCTCAAGCACGTGACCGCCAAGCGCGTCTTTCGCATCAAGCCGAGAGTGGTGGTGGGCGTGCCGTCCGGAATCACCGAGCTGGAGCGGAGGGCCGTGCGGTCTTCGGCCATAGCCGCCGGTGCCAAGGCCGTCTACATGGTGGACGAGCCCATGGCCGCCGCCATCGGGGTGGGGCTGCCCGTGGAGACGCCTACGGGCAACATGGTCATCGACATCGGCGGCGGCACCACCGAGATCGCGGTCATCGCGCTGTCGGGCATCGTGTCGAATACCTCAATCCGTGTGGGTGGGGACGAGCTCGATTCCGCCATCGTGACTTTCCTGCGGAAGAACTACAATCTTCTCATTGGTGAGCCAACGGCCGAAGCCATCAAGATCCAGGTAGGCTCGGCATTCGACTTCGGTGAAGAGAGAGAGATGGACGTAAAGGGCCGCGACCTGGTGAGCGGCATCCCCAAGGTGGTGAAGGTGCACTCGCAGGAGATCCGAGAGTGCATTCAGGAGCCCATTCAGGCCATTGTCGAAGCGGTGCGCCGAGCGCTGGAGATCACTCCCCCGGAGCTTTCCTCGGACATCGTGGACCGGGGCATCGTCATGACGGGTGGGGGGGCGCTCATCCGTGGGTTGGATCGCCTCCTCCAGCATGAGACCAACCTGCCCATCCACGTGGACGAGGAGCCCCTCACGTGCGTGGTTCGAGGAGCGGGGCGGATCCTGGACGACCTGCAGAAGTACCGAAGCGTCCTGGTGCAATAGGGGAGCACGCTGGCTCACCTCGGCCAGCGAGCAGTGAAGGTCGGCAGGAGTGTCGGCCAGCCTCGGGTGCACGACGGTGAAGAGGAGAGAGGAACCATCAACCGCGCAACCGCCATGCGCCCGATCGTGACCGACGCCGCCGAAACGAGGGCCAAGCGTGGCGGAAAGGTCCTCTCACCTGCGATCAGCCCATTCTGGGTCGCCAACGCGACGCCACCGACCCAGGACCTCACCTGTGGGGCGAGGGCACGGGCAAGGCCACGTGAGGCGAGTCGGTCGCGCGCTCCGAGCGCGGGGTCGGGGGGAGAACGTGCCTGTCTACGTTCGTGAGCCGGAGGACCGCGGCGCACGGCGCCAACGGGCTCTGGCCATGCTCTTCCTGATCCTTGCGTTCACGACCCTGTATTTGCCGGAGGGCGGACAACAGACGCTGGCCTGGACCGTGCGCGCCACCCTTCTGAGACCTTTCCTGACGTTCCAGGAAGGCGTCGCGGCGGCGAGGCTGCGGGCTCGTCAGGTCGAGGACCTGCAGGCCCGCCTGGATTCGCTGTCTGCGGTGGTCGCCACGCAGGGCGCGCTCTTCGACGAGAACCGGACCCTCCGCTCCCTGCTTGGCCTGGCTCGGCGGGTGGGCACCACCTTCCGGCCGGCCTCGGTGCTGCGCCCGGGCACGCCCGGCTCCGAGAGCATATTCCTCCTCGACGTCGGCAGTGATGATGGCGTCGTTCAAGGGGCGCCGGTGGTGGACGCCTATGGATTGGTGGGCGTGGTACGGGAAGCACGCTCCCACCTGTCGGTAGGGATGGACTGGACGCACCCGGACTTCCGGGTCAGCGCCATGCTGGCGAACGGCGGGGACTTCGGCCTGGTCGAGAACCGGCGCGGTGTGTTCCGGGGAGCGGACCGCCTCGTGCTGAACGGGATGGCGTACCACGAGTCGGTGGAGGACGGCACGGCCGTGCTCACCAGCGGCCTGGGCGGGGTCTACCCGAGAGGGATCCCCATCGGCCGGGTCACCGGTGTGGCCGAGACCCAGGCCGGGTGGCTCAAGAGCTACTGGCTGAAGCCCATGGTCCAGCCCGGGTCGGTGACGCACGTCCTCGTCGAGGTCGGGAGCGAGGTCTCCGACTTGAGCGACGCCTGGCCGGTGGACTCGATCCGCACCAGGGACGACGTGCTGGACCGTGAACGAGCCGAGGCCGACAGCCTGGCCGCACTCACCGACAGCGTGCGCGTGTTGCGCGCCAGGCTGCGGCAACTGCGTCGCGCCGCCGGCGACTCGGCGCCGTCTGACTCGCCCCGGGCTCCCGTGGGAGAATCGCGATGAGGGGCCGGTTGGCCGTGTGGACAGCCGTCGGCGCCCTCGTCCTCCTGCACTTCGTTCTGCACGTCGGGCTGGGGGTCGGGCGTGGTGCTCCGGATCTCCTCACCCTGGCCCTGCTGCTCGCCGCGCGGGAAGTGCGTATAGGCACCGCGGCGTGGATCGGCCTCGCATTCGGCCTGCTGGAGGACTCCCTCAGCGTGGTTTCATTCGGCGCCAACGCCGTGTCGCTGACGGTGGTGGGCCTGTTGGGAGCCGTCACCCGGGACCTCTTCGTGGGGGACTCGCTCCGGTTCCTGGTCTCGTATTTCATCCTGGGAAAATGGGTGCGTGACCTGGTTACGTGGCTGATGATGGGTGAGGGGCTTCGACAGCCATTCGTGAATCAGGTCGTGGTGCATGGCTTCGTGGGAGGCGTGTACGCCGCCGCCGTAGGTGTAGTGATCGTGATGGTGCTGCGGGGCTCGAGGGAGGTGCGCCGGTGAAGCTCTTCCACCCGCACCTACGTCGGACTCGGGCCGTCGCGGTACAGCTCGTCCTGTTCGCGGTCATGGGACTCCTGGCCAGCGCCTTCTTCCGCCTTCAGGTGCTCCGTTCCACCGTCTGGACGCTGAAGGCCGAGTCCAACCGTCTTCGCCAGCTTTCGGTTCCGGCTCCGAGGGGCACCATCTACGATCGGGAGGGTCGCATCCTCGCCGACAACGTCCCGGGATACGCCATCACGCTCCTCCCCGGACCGCTGGACTCCATCCGGGCCACCCTCGAGCGCATGAAGGCGTACGTGGACCTGCCCGAGGACCGCATCGATCAGGTGGTCGGATCCGTACGGCGGTACGGAAGGGAGGTGGTGGTGGACGGCGACGCGGACTTCGACGTGGTGAGTGCCCTGGAGGAGCGCAAGGCGGACTTCCCGAACATCTACATCGACATGCGTCCCCGGCGTCGCTACATCCTGGGGCCCGCCGCCGCGCACGTCCTCGGATACGTCGGAGAGATCACTTCCGACGAGCTCAACTCGGACGCCTTCCCTGACTCAGTCTACGAGCAGGGCATGGTGGTGGGCAAAGCGGGCATCGAGAAGGAGTACGAGCGCATCCTCCAGGGACGCCAGGGGCTACGAACGGTCGAGGTGGACGCCCGCGGCCGGATCGTGGGCGACTTCGCGGGCTCCACCGCGGATCCGGGTACACCCGGTAAGGACCTGCATCTGAACCTCGATCTGGAACTCCAGCGGTGGATCGCCCACATCTTCCCGGACACCCTCGCCGGCGCCGTTGTGGCCCTGGATCCGGCCGACGGCGGCGTGCTGGCGCTCTACTCCGCGCCCGCCTTCGATCCCAACGCCTTCGTCGGGGGAATCGACCCGGGCCTGTGGGCACAGCTGACCACCGATTCGATGACCCCCATGTTCGACCGGGCGGTCCTGGGCCTTTATCCGCCGGGTTCGACGTTCAAGCTGGCCACGGCCGCCATCGGGATGGATCTGGGTGTGGTCGCCCCCCAGGACACCATGCCGGAGCGGTGCACGGGCTCCTGGTTCTACCGAGGTCGGGTGTGGCACTGCTGGGACCGCAACGGTCACGGCAAACAGACGCTGACCCAGGCCATCGGCAACTCCTGCGACATCTACTTCTATCAGCTGGGGCTACGCATCGGCCTGGATCGATTTCTACAGAAGGCCAATGACATCGGCTTCAGCCGAAAGTGCGGGATCGACCTGCCTCAGGAGAACGCCGGACGTTTTCCGTCCGACCGTTCCTGGTGGGAGAAGCCCTTCGGATACATAGCGCAGGAAGGGGAGGTGCCCCTTCTTGCCATCGGTCAGGGCCCCAACTCCCAGACGCCTCTCAAGATCGCTCAGTTCTATATGGCGCTGGCCCGGGACGGCTCGGCCCCGGCGCCCTCTATCGCCCAGGGACGTCCGCCGGGGGAGGAGTGGCAACTCAACCTCTCCCCGCAGAATCTGGCGGGATTGCGCGAAGGCCTCCGGCGGGTGACGGAGCCCGGCGGCACGGCACACTTCGGCACGGCGCTCCAGTACTGGGACGTGATCGGGAAGACGGGCACCGCGCAAACGGGATTGAGTGCGCAGGGGATCGGTGAGGATCACGCCTGGTTCGCGGGAATGGCGGGCCCGCCCGGCAAGCCCCCCGAGATCGTGGTGGTGGCGCTTGTGGAGCATGGGGCCCACGGATCGAGCGCGGCGGCACCCATCGTGGCCAAGGCCGCCGACTTCTATCTCCGCAGGAAGTACGGCCTGCCCATCGACACGATCCAGACCTACCTCGACTACCTCAACGCGGGCAGAGGAATCCCACCCTGGTACCGGGCCCGGTTCAGAGGAGGCGGATGATCCGGCTCTTCACGAAGTGGGCCCTGGACCCCGCCCTGGTGTTGGCGGTCATCCTGCTTTCGCTCTTCGGCATCGCCATGATCTATTCGGCGGGCGTCGTCTACGTTCCGAACCCCGTCACGCAGCACGCCTGGATCCGGCAGAGCATATGGTTCGGACTGGCCTTGGCCGCCTTCACGGGTCTGGCTCGGGTTCCCCTGAGCTGGATCGAGTGGGTCGCCGTGCCGTCGTACGTGTTCTCCCTCCTGCTACTGGCCGTCACGCTCGTCATCGGGACCGGTGCAGGTACCGCGGCGGGCGTGAAGAGCTGGATCAGGCTGGGGCCCATCGGATTCCAGCCGTCGGAGATCGCGAAAATCGCCACCATCCTGGTGCTCGCGCGTCTTCTGGCTCAACGGACGAACGCCCCGACGTCGCTCAAGGACATCCTCGCGCCCTCCGCCATCGTAGCAGCGCCTCTGGGGCTGGTGATGCTGCAGCCGGACCTGGGGACGGCCATGGCCTTCGTCGGCATCCTGTTTGCGATGCTGTTCTGGGCCGGCACGCCGGCGGCGATACTGCTCCTGGTGGCGAGCCCCGCGGCAGCGCTGGTCCTCTCCTTCAACACGATGATCTGGTCCGTCTACATCCTCGGCGTGTTGGCCTTCCTCTACCTCTACCGACATCGCCTCTTCCTCTTCGAGTCCGTGGCGGTGGTGCTGGCGAACCTCGCGGCGGGCACCATCGCCCGTCCCCTGTGGAATTCCCTCAAGGCGTATCAGCAGAACCGCATTCTCGTCTTCCTGAACCCGGAGGTGGATCCCCGAGGCGCGGGGTACCAGATCATCCAGTCCAAGGTGGCCATCGGCTCCGGTGGGCTGCTGGGCAAGGGCTTCACCCTCGGCACGCAGAAGCGCTTCAACTTCCTTCCCGAGCAGCACACGGATTTCATCTTCAGCGTCGTGGGGGAGGAGCTGGGCTTCGTGGGCACGCTGCTCGTGATCCTGGCGTTCACCTACGTTCTCTGGCGCCTCGTCAAGCGGGCCCAGGACTCACCGGATCCCTTTGCCGGCCTGGTGCTGTTGGGTATCTTCGGTGCCTGGCTCGTCCATATCTTCGTCAACATCGGCATGACCGTCGGGCTCATGCCGATCACCGGAATACCCCTTCCGTTCATCAGCTATGGAGGGACGTTCCTGTTGATGTCCTGGGTGGCGGTAGCCATCGCGGTTCGGGTGGCCTACGAGCGGTGACCGGAGGCGGTCGCCGCCCTCGCTGAAACCCACGAAAGGAAGCGCGCGTTTGGCCTGGTTCCGCAAGGACAAGAAGCCCCTGCAGGCGCAGGACCGTCGCGACGTTCCCAGTGACGTCTTCGACAAGTGCGCCGGTTGTGGAGAGATCCTCTACAGCGAGCGTCTCGCGCAGAACCTTTCTGTGTGTCCCAACTGCGGGCACCACCTGCGCATCCCCGCCGAGGCATACCTCGAGCTGCTCATCGACGATGAGAGCTTCGAGGAGCTCGACGACCACCTGCGCGCTGCGGACCCCCTGGGCTTCAGGGACCTGAAGGCGTATCCCGAGCGCGTCGCGGCGGCCGAGGCCAAGGGCAAGAGCGAGGCGCTCATCAGCGGCGTCGGTGAGATCGAGGGAATCCCGGTGACCATCGCGGTCATGGACTTCTCTTTTATCGGCGGGTCCATGGGTTCGGTGGTGGGTGAGAAGATCGCCCGGGCGGGACGCGCTTCATTGGAGCGGGGGATCCCCTTTCTCATCGTCAGCGCCTCGGGCGGCGCCCGCATGCAGGAGGGGATCTACTCCCTGATGCAGATGGCGAAGACGTCCTCGGTCCTCGGACGACTGCACGAGGCGGGCCTGCCGTACATCTCCATCCTCACGAATCCAACCACCGGTGGGGTCACGGCGTCGTACGCCATGCTCGGCGACGCCAACGTAGCCGAGCCCGGGGCCCTGGTGGGGTTCGCCGGCCCCCGCGTCATCGAGGAGACCATCAAGCAGGAGCTCCCCGAAGGCTTCCAGCGTTCGGAGTTCCTGCTGGATCACGGCATGGTGGACATGGTCGTTGATCGCCGGAAGTTGAAGGCGACGGTAGCGCGCCT
>JAJDNI010000208.1 GCA_022340755.1 Gemmatimonadota bacterium | reverse complement strand
ACGGTCGAAGCACAGGTGGTGGCCGAGCGGCTGAATGGGGAGATCCTCACGGTGCCCGAGGCGGGCCACTACCCGCAGGCCGAGTACCCGGAGGTCGTGTCTCCAGCGGTGGCCGAGTTCCTCGGTCGCGTGTTAGGGCGCCATTGACCGGGACGGAGCGACTCAACCTGACGCTGCGCGCGCTGATGGAGCTCGGCGTGGTGTGTGGTCTCGCGTACTGGGGCTATTGGAGAGAGGGCCTTCTCCTCGCCGTTGGAGCCCCGGCGGTCGGGTTCGGCTTCTGGGGAGCCGTTGACTTTCACCAGGCCGGGCGGGCCGCCGAACCGTTGCGGGTGATCCAGGAGCTCGTGGTCTCCGGCCTCGCCGCCGCGGCGATCTACGTCGCAGGACAACACGCGCTCGGGTGGACGCTGGCCTCCGTGTCGGTCGTCCACCCCGTGCTCATCTACGGCACGGGCAACACGCTGCTGAAGCGGCCGTAGGAGCGACGAGGCGAGGCGACATAGCCCCAGCGGACCTCAAGCATCGGGACCTGCCTGCGCACCGGTACCGGCCGCACACATGACTGGTCGCTGCAGGTTTTCGGCCTACGGCGAGCGGAGGCGCCGAAACCCCTCGTGCCACAAGTCCCTCGCGAAGCGACCGGACGTTGCAGGCCCAGATACGCATAACGCGCCAATCACTGGAGCTGTGGGGGCACAATTATTCGCAGACTCTAATGGTCGCTGCAGGACTGCATCCCGATTCCCGGTAATTCCGGCTGATCCCGGAAGATGCCTGTCGTTAGACGATCTTCGGCGGTGGTTCGGGGCCCGACGGCCCTCACGGAGGCCCGAATCGGGCGTGGGGTCCCACACCCTGCTTCCACACCTTGGCTGATGGGGCGTCGCTTACCGCCCCACCTCCGCCAGCTTCGCCTTCACCTTCGCCGGGAAGTTCTGCACCAGGATGAGCCCGGTGACGGTGGGAAGCACGCTTCGGGTGCGCACCACGATGAAGCGCTTCCCGGTGGCATCCACCTCGTAGTTCCAGCCGTCCGTCGTGGTCCCTCCGCCCACCTGGGTGTTGAACAGGAAGGTGTGGGAGAGGACCCGGAATCCGGAATCGGTGGACACCCGGGCCGACCACAAGCCGATCGTGCCCGCGCCCTCGATGAGGGTGTAGAAGATCTCGCGGCCGTCGTGGGACCATTTCGGCTGGAACCCCTGGCCTTCCGAGACCGGGAACCTGCCGCCGTCCACGTTGGGGAAGGGGCTCACGAACACACGCAGTTGGCCGCCGACCGCTTCGGAGTATGCCAGCCAGTGGCCGTCGGGCGAGAGCGTGGGCCAGGCACACGCCCCGGCGGTCTTCAGGATGGACCGCGGCACGCTGTCCCCATCGAGCTTCACGACGTCGAGCCCGTGACTCGTTGCCGCCACGACCGCGGGTTGGTCCGGAGACCACGGTCCGACATCCAGGGAATCCGGATCCGGCCCCGTCAGCGCCACCGGTTGGCCACTCCCGTCGGCGCGCTGGCGCCAGAGTCGGAAGCGGCCGTCGACGCGATCGGACAGGACGCCGATGTCGCGCCCATCGGCGGACCAGGCGGGCCTGAGCTGCTGGGCACCGCCACTCATCAGGGGCGTGGGGGCGCCGTCGCTCAGATCCTTCACGAACACGCGTGTCGAGTCCCAGGTGCTGCCGGTCGGCACCGCCAGGGCGAGGCGGGAGCCGTCGGGCGACAAGGCTGGATCGAGAGGGAACTGGCCCGGCGCGAAGGACCACTCGATGGGCTCGCTCTTTCCCGAGCGGTCCATCCAGAGGACCTCCGGGACCCTGCTCTCGCGCGTGCCCCGGGAATACAGGAGGTCCCCGTCCCGGGAGACCGAAAAGGAGAGCGCATCGTCGGCGATGGACACGGCGGGTCCTACGGTGTCCAGCGCCGCCGGGTCGAAGGGCGCCGCCATCAGCCTGCCGTTCGGGGCGATCCACATCAGGTAGCCGGAGCGTGTGTAGCGGGGATCCCACCCTGTTCCGATGGCGTGGTACGTCCGCGTCGCCGGGTTCGCCGCATAGATTTCCGCGGCCTGCAGGTTCATGCCGTGCCATCGCATTCCCACCAGGCCGCGACCTTCGGGAAGGACGGCCACCGCGCCCGCGAAGGCATCGGATCCACCGACACGGTCCACGACCGACACTCGCGCCTTGCCGCTCCCGTCCGGTCTGATACGGAGAATCGAGTCGCCGGAGCTCGAAGGGCTGACGTAGAGGTACCCGTCGTCACCCCACGCCAGGCCGCTGGTCAGTTGCAGGGCAGTCACCGTGACGGGTCGGCCCCCGTCCACGGGGACGACCTTCAACGTGTCCAGCGCCGTGAAGGCCAGGCTGCGGGAGTCGGGAGAGAACGCCACGAGCCTGGCCCCTCCCGTCCCCCGGATGGGCGTGGCGTCGAGGTCGTTCCGGCCCCGGATCCAGATGTGGGACTGGGATGAGTCGGTGACAGGCACGCCCCGAGGGGCGTCGGCGGCCAGGACGATGTAGGCGAAGGTGGACCCGTCGGGGGAGATGATTGCCTGCGTCCGCGATGGATCCGCCGTGAGGCGGGCGAGGGAGTACGTGCGGGCCCCGCCTCGTTCGCCGCCGGATCGGAAGGCCCCGTATGCCACCGCCAGGGAGGCCAGCGCCACCGCTCCGCTCACCGCCGTGGCCATCTTCCAGGCGCGCAGGCGTCCGCCGGCGCCTGCGACCTCCTCGTCATCCCCGTGTCGGAAGGCGCGGTTGCCCAGGGCATCCGCGAACTCCTTCGCCGTGGCGAACCGGTCCGCCGCCGTCTTCTCCAGCGCCCGGCGGATCACCGCGTCCACGTGTGTCGGCACCGTCGGGCGCTTCTTACGCGCTGCCACCGCGTCGGTGGTGATGATCTGACCGAGCACCGCCTGCGCCGTGCTCCCCGTGTACGGCGGGTCGCCGACGAGCATCTCGTACAGCACGCACCCCAGCGCGTAGATGTCGCTCTTCGGGCCCACCGTCTGGTCGCCGGTGGCCTGCTCCGGGCTCATGTAGTACGGCGTACCCAGGCTGAGCCCCGTCTCGGTCAGGCGTCCCCCACCGCCGGCGCCCAGCGCCAGCGCGATGCCGAAGTCCCCCACCACCGGCTGGCCGCCCTGGAAAAGGATGTTGCCCGGCTTGATGTCCCGGTGGATCACGCCGTGTTGGTGGGCGAAGTCCAGCGCGTGGGCCACCGCCGTGGCGATGCCCACCGCCTCGTCCACGGGGAGCTGGTGCTCGCGGTCGAGCCGGTCGCGCAGAGACTCGCCCTCCACGTGGGGCATCACGTAGTAGAGGAACGAGTCCGCCTCGCCGGAGTCGTAGAGCGGCAGGATGCCCGGGTGCTGGAGGTTGGCGGTGGTCTCGATCTCCGCCAGGAAGCGCTCGGCGCCCACCACGGCGGCCAGCTCGGGCTTCAGGACCTTGAGGGCGACCTTGCGGTGGTGCTTCAGGTCCTCGGCCAGGTACACCGTGGCCATGCCGCCCTCGCCGAGCTGGCGCTCGAGGGCGTAGCGGCCCGAAAGGGCCGCGTTCAGACGGTCGAGGATCCGGGGAGGGTCGACCATGATCGCACAACCTTGCGCCGGCATGGTCTACACGCCAGTTCCTTCTTCGCATACTGCCAATCGCTCCCGCGTCCACGTCTTCCAGTCCGGAAGGGACCAGAGCCTCTGGCACTTCAACTACCGGAATCCGCGCAGCTACACGGTTCCTGACCGACCCGCCCCTCAAGACCTTCCAGAGGTCATCCCACCTATGGAAACGCCCCAACGGCCACAAGCCGTTGGGGCGTAATCATTTAGCCAAAACCGTTATGGTCGCTGCAGGACTCGAACCTGCGACTTCCACGATGTGAACGTGGCGCTCTACCAACTGAGCTAAGCGACCCTATCTGAACGGGGTCCGGGCGGCGCCCGGACCCCGCCTTCCTTCGTCAGTACCCCCACGGGGACTCGAACCCCGGTCTTCTGGCTGAGAACCAGATATCCTCGACCGCTAGACGATGGGGGCGGTGGCCCTTCCGGTTCAGGGAGGGCCCCAATTTTACGAACGGCCGCGGGAGAGGGTCAACCCCGGGCCTGCGTCGGGGCGCGTGTCGCGGCCCCGGTCCTTCCGGGCACCTCAACAGGTTTGCCCGTCGGCGTGTCCTCGGTGCTGGTTCGATCATCGGAGCATCGGGGCATCGGAGGGGCTGATCGGCCCTCCGGGCCAAAGGCGGGGGGCAGCATGAGGGTAAGCGAGGTGCCATCTATGGCTGAAGCACTGGACCGGCAGTCCATCGCTGGGTGGCTGAAGAGGAGGGCGGGCTGGAAGCGGAAGGGGCGGGCCTTGGTCAAGGAGTTCAAGTTCTCCTCGTTCCGCAACTCCATCGTGTTCGTCAACCGTGTGGCCACTATCGCCGACGACATGCGGCATCACCCGGACATCGAGATCCTCATGGACCGGGTCGTGCTCACGCTGCACACGCATAGCGCCCAGGGAATCACGGAGAAGGACCTGGTGCTGGCCGAGCAGGTGGACTTCGCGACCTCCGCCCACTGAGGCTCAGGGCTCGACCCGCACCACGCCGCCCAACTCCTCCAGCCAGAAGTCCGGGGCTTCCCTCTCCAACACCGATCGTTCGTAGGGGCCCCACAGCGCCGCCGCCGTGCGGGTGCCGGCGGCACGCCCGGCGCGGATGTCCCACGGCGAGTCGCCTACCATGAGGGTGCGCCGCGCCCCGTCGCTCAGACCGAGCCTCGCGAGCGCCGTTCTCACGGGCTCTGGATCAGGCTTCCCCCGCGTCACGTCGTCGGCAGTGATGAGGACGTCGTACTCGTCGACCAGACCGCACCGGTCCAGAGTCCGGAGGGCCATCTCCCGCCGTTTGCTGGTGACCACTCCTACCGCGGTCCCTCCCTCCTTCAGGCCACGCACCGTCGCCAACGCCCCGGGAAAGGGCCGCACGAGGTGGTCGTGGATGCCGCGCTGGTAGGTCACGTACGTGTCCAGCATGAGGGCGGCCTCGTCGTCGTCCCGAGCGAAGTCTCGAAGCTGGTCCCGCAGGGGAGTCCCGATGGTGGCCAGCCAGCGCTCGTCGGGCAGCTCCCGGCCCAGATGGGTACGCATCGTGTGCCGGTAGCAGCGCAAGATCAGCTCCACGGTGTCGGCCAGGGTCCCGTCGAGATCGAAGAGCACGGCCGCCCATCCCCCGTTCACCTTCACTGTCCGTCTCCTCCGTCGCTGGTTCCGTTCGTAAGGAATTGCCACACCGCGCGGAATACGTCCATGTCGGCCAGGAGTCCCTCGTGGGTAGGGCAGCAGACCTCAAGGTCGGGCACGCCAGGCAGGGTCGCGCTCTCCTCCGGCACGATGTGGGCGTCCACCATGGTCCGGATGGTGAGCGCCTCCACGCCAGGCGGCACCGAAGGCCCGCTGTTCAGCGCCTTCAGGAAGTCGCTGCCGGGGATCATCTCGTCGCGCCCCCGCCCGAACGCCAGGTACGCCGTGTACGTGCCTCGCTGCGGCGTGGCGATGAACACGACGCGGCGCACATGTGCCGCCCCGCCTTCCTCCAGATAGAGCCGTGTGGCCAGCCCACCCATGGAATGGGCGACGATGTCCACCCGCTCGGCCCCGGTCACCTCTCTCAACGAGTCCACCGCGGCGACGATCTCCCGGGCGTGGTCCCTATTGCTCCCCGTGGGATCGGAGAACGTCATCGCCATGACGTGGTCTTCCGCCCACCCCGCGGCGACGAGCCGGATGAGGAGGGGCGCCATGTCCCGCCCGGTGGAATACCACCCGGGCACGAGGAGCACCGGAACGGAGCTCTCCTGGAGATGCGTGGGCGGCGGTTTCTCGGCCAACCCGGCTCCACCCATGACCATCGAGACGCTTAGCAGCGCCGCCGCCGCCCGTATCCCCGACCTCGACCGCTTCATCCTCACGCGACGGCACCCACGGCTCGCGCCACCACGTCGACGGCACGGGCCATCTGGGCATCGCTGAGCTCCACCGGAGGCGTCAGCTCCAGCACGTGGGCGTGGTCGCCCGCTGGCAGCATCAGCACCCCTTCGGTCAGCGCAATCCGGGCGGCGCGTGCCGCCGCTCCCGCCGAAGGCTCCAGCTCGGGTCCGCGAGCGAGCTCGATCCCCAGCATCAGACCGAGCCCGCGCACGTCCGCCACGCCTTCCAGACCTCCCAAGGCCGTCCGCAGCTTGGTGACCAGCCGCCCCCCGACGCGGCGCACCCGCTCCAGGACACCCTCGGCCTCGATGGTGTCCAGCACCGCCACTCCCGCCGCACACGCCAGCGGATGTCCCAGGAAGGTGCTGGTGTGCAGGGCTTCGCCGCCGCTTTCCGGCCACGCGTCCATGACGCGGCGTGGTGCCAGGCACGCGCTCAGCGGCATCCCACCGCCCAGCGCCTTGCCAAGGCAGACCAGGTCGGCCCGGAGCCCGACCCTGGCGGAGGCGAGCACCTCCCCGCACCTGCCCATGCCGGTGAATACCTCGTCGGCGATGACCAGGGCGCCGGCGTCGGCGGCCATCCGGGAGAGCCGAGCCATGAACCCGTCCGGCGCTACGCGTGCTCCGCCCCTCCCCTGGACGGGCTCCACCAACACCGCGCCGATGGGATGCACCGAGCCGTCGGACGCCGTGACGCCGCTCTCGAGGATCTCGCAGACCCGGGCCAGGGAGCGCTCCGCCGCCCCGGCACCGTATCGGACGGGGTCGGGAAAAGGCGCGAAGGCGACGCCGCCATACAGGCGCGCCAAGAACGGATCGCGGAAGAGGGACCGCGCGGTGGCTGCCAGCGCTCCCATGGTCAACCCGTGATAGCCTCCCTCGAAGGCGAGGATGCCGGGCCGCCCCGTGGCCATCAGAGCGGTCTTGAGCGCCGTCTCAACCGCCTCGGACCCCGTGGAGGAGAGGACGACCCGCGCGTCCTCCCAGGGCGAGAGAGCCGCCAGGCGCTCCAGCAGCTCCACCTTGCCCGATGGCGGGTGCACGTCGCCCATGCCGTGCAAGAGTCGCCCGGCTTGCGCCCGGACGGATTCGACGACCGCGGGATGGGCGTGACCCAGGAGGGCCACCCCGAAGGCACCCGTGAGGTCGAGGTAGACGTTGCCGTCGGCGTCGCGGACGTTGGCCCCACGCGCCTCGTCCCAGAAAACGGGCCATTTCTCGGTGACCTGGGTGACATTGCGCGACTCGACGTCGCGCAGGCGCCGGGCAAGAGCTCGCGAAGCGGGCCCCGGAGGGGGTACCCGGATCTCGGGGAGTCTCTGGCCCAGCGCAGTCCGGCTCATGACGTGTATGGCTCGCCCGCCGAGCGGGTCGAGGTGTGGGTGCGCGCTACTCCGGCTCCGGCATCACGTCCACGGCCATGCCCATGGCGTGGTATCCGTTGTCCACGTGGAGTGTCTCTCCGCTGATGCCGGCCGCCAGGGGCGAGCACAGGAATGCTGCCGTCGCGCCCACGTCGTCCGCGCTCTGGACGCCGGGGAGCGCCGAGTTCACCTCATAGTACGACACCATCTTCTCGATGAGGCCGATGGCCTTCGCCGCGCGGCTCGCCAGCGGACCCGCGCTGATGGTGTTCACCCGGATCCCCCAGCGACGTCCGACCTCGTACGCCAGAAGGCGGGTGTCCGCCTCCAGCGCGGCCTTCGCGGAGCTCATTCCACCGCCGTAGCCCGGCACCGCGCGCTCGGCGGCCAGATAGCTGAGGGAGATCACCGCGCCCCCGGGCCGCATGAGCGGTCCGAATCGCTGTACCATGCTCACCAGCGAGTACGCGCTGGCGCTGAGCGCCGCGAGATACCCCGCCCGGCTCGTGTCGACCAGCGGCTTCTGCACCTCCGGGCCGTTGGCCAGGGAGTGCACCAGGATGTCCAGGGACCCTTCGCCGTGGTCGGCGCGGAGCTGGTCGGCCACTTCCTGGATGGTGTAGCCCGTCAGGTCGACGTAGCGCTTGTCGTTGCGAATGTCCTCGGGCACGTCTTCGGGCGTGTCGAAGACGGCATCCAGGGGGTAGACCTTCTCGAACACGATCTCGCCGCCGTCCGGGAGCGCCGTGTCGAGCTTCCCGCGCTCGAGGCTGCGGGTGAAGATCTTCAGCATGGGCGGCCATGTGCCGATGCACACGGACGCCCCCGCCTGCGACAGCGCCCGGACGATAGCCCATCCGTATCCGCTGTCTTCCCCCACGCCCGCCACGAAAGCGCGTTTGCCGGTCAGGTCGATGGATAGCATGGCTCCCAAAGTAGTGGAGTGCATCTGATGTTCCAATCGCATTCGAGCTTTGAGACGCTAGCTTTCAGCCACCTCCCGCCTGACGAATCGGCCGCCGTCGTTCCAGCCGTCGCGACGGCGCGTCGCCCTCACGCGCCCGGCTAACCCAGGAACATCCCCATGTGGGACAAGGAGAAGAAGAAGCACATCGGTGATCACGAGGTGAAGCCCGAAAGCCTGATGATGAGCTACGGGTACACCCCCGAGTGGTCGGAGGGGGCGGCGAAGCCCCCCATCTTCCAGACGTCCACGTTCGTCTTCGAGTCCGCCGAGGCCGGAAAGGCCTTCTTCGAGGTCGCATACGGCCTGCGCGAGAAGAAGCCCGCCGAGACGCCCGGACTCATCTACTCCCGCCTGAACAACCCCGGCCTCGAGATCACCGAAGATCGGCTGACCGTCTGGGACGGCGCCGAGGCCGCGGCCGTCTTCGAGAGCGGGATGGCGGCCATCTCCACCACGGTCCTCACGTTCCTCCGCCCCAACGACGTCGTCGTCTTCCCGGAGCCGATCTACGGAGGCACCGAATACCTCTTCCACGAGGTGCTCCCGCAGTTCGGTATCGAGGCCGTGTGCTTGCCGGCCACCGAAGGCGTCAAGGGGCTGGAGCGCGTGCTGGCCGAAGGCGATCGCCGCAAGCGACTCCGCATGATCTTCGTGGAGACCCCCGCCAACCCCACCAACGCCCTCATGGACATCGAGGCGTGCGTGGCCATCGCCCGCGCTTCGGGCGACGGCGAGCGCCGGGTGCTGGTGGCGGTGGACAACACGTTCCTCGGCCCCCTCTTCCAGCACCCTCTGAACCTGGGGGCCGACCTTGTGCTTTACTCCCTCACCAAGTACGTCGGCGGCCACTCGGACCTCATCGCGGGCGGATGCCTGGGCTCGGCTGAGCTCGTCGATCAGGTGAAGGTCACCCGCACGATCTTCGGCACCATGGCGGGACCCTGGACGAGCTGGCTCCTGCTCCGAAGCCTGGAGACGCTCAAGCTGCGGATGACCAGCCAGATGAAGAACGCCCGCTATGTGGCGGATTATCTGCTGGATCATTCGAAGGTGGAGCGCGTGCACTACCTGGGACATCTGCAGGAGGGCGACCCGCAGTTCGAGATCTACCGGAAGCAGTGCGTGGGCTCCGGAGCCATGATCTCCTTCGAGGTGCGCGGCGGCGAGGCCGAGGCCTTCCGGCTCCTCAATGCGCTCAAGCTCATCAAGTTGGCGGTGAGCCTGGGGGGCACCGAGAGTCTGGCGGAGCACCCTGGCACGATGACCCACGCCGACGTGCCGCCGGAGGATCAGCTGCGCATGGGCATCACACCGGCCCTCGTGCGGATCAGCGTGGGCATCGAGCACCCCGACGATCTCATCGCGGACCTGGAGCAGGCACTGGAAAACGTGTAGGGGTCACAAGAGCCACGCGCCCAGCGTCAGGTAGCACACGAGCAGCAGCATTCCCTCCCAGCGCTCGATCCGCCAATCGGTTCGCAGGAGGGGAAACACCAGCACCGACATGAACAGCACCGCCGGAAGCTCGTGGCGAAGCACCGATGAGGACACCTGTATCGGCGTCAGCACCGATGACGTGCCGAGAATGGCGGCGACGTTGAAGATGTTGGAGCCGATGACGTTGCCGACGGCGATGTCCGCTTCCTTGCGCATCGCCGCGACCATCGAAGTGGCCAACTCCGGAAGCGACGTGCCCACCGCCACCACCGACAGGCCGATGATGACCTGGGACACTCCGAGCGTGCTGGCCACCGCCACGGCACCCTGCACGATGGCATAACCCCCGGCGACCAGGCCGATGCACCCGGTGAGGATGAGGCCCACGTCGGACAGGTGGATCCGCGTTTCGGACTCGGCCGAGGCTTTTACGAACTCCTCGTACTCCCCGAGGATCTCCGGCGCCTCGGCCTCCACCGACTGGAAGACGAAGATCAGGTAACCCACCAGCGCCATGAGGAGCATGATGCCGTCGCCCCTGGAGAGCACATGGTCCCACGCCAGAGGGTAAATGGCCACCGTGAGCAGGATCATCAGGGGCATCTCGCGCCACACCACCCGGGCAGCCACGTCGAGGGGGCGCACCAGCGCCGTGACCCCGAGAATCAGCCCGATGTTCGCGAGGTTCGATCCCAGCACATTGCCGACGGCCAGATCCGAGTTTCCACCGAGGGACGCCACCGTGCTCACGACGAGCTCAGGAGCCGACGTGCCGAACGACACGACGGTGAGGCCCACCACGATGGGACTCACGCCCAGGGTGCCCGCCAGGCGGGCGGACCCACGAACCAGCCACTCGGCGCCGAAGTAGAGGACGCCGATTCCGCCCACCAGAAGCAGAACATTGACGGCCAAGCCCGTCACGCCGACAACTCCCTCAAGTCGAGCGCCTGCCGAGCCATGCGCGCAGACCCGCCACGGGAAGAGCGTTCAGGACGTCGCCTGGCTCCAGCCAGCCGCGCCGGGCCTGGTCCACGCCGAAGCGCATGTCGTCCAGTCCCCGGGGTGAGTGGGCGTCGGTGCTCAACACCACCTTCACTCCCAGCTCCCGAGCTCGGTACACGTGCACGTCACTCAAGTCCAGTCGATTCGGGTTCGCGTTGACCTCCACTGCTACATCCAGCTCCGCCGCCGCCGCCAGGATCGCCTCCACATCCATCTCGAACGGCTCCCTCCGGTTCAGCAGCCTCCCCGTGGGGTGCGCGAGTATGTCCACCTCCGGGTGCCGGATGGCACGCAGCACGCGGTCGGTCATCGTCTTCTTGTCCTGATCCATGAAGGAGTGGACGGAAACGAGCACCACGTCCAGACCCGCGAGGATCTCGTCGGGCAGATCGAGCCGCCCGTCCTTCAGGATATCGACCTCGGCGCTTCGCAGAATGTCGAGGCCCTCGACGCGTGAGCGAACCTCCTCCACCTCTTCCCACTGGGCCCTCGCCCGCTCGGGCGTGAGCCCCCCCACCATCGCCATGGCCTGGCTGTGATCGGTGATGGCCATGTACTCGTAGCCGCGGTCCCGACAAGCCCGAGCCATCTCCTCGAGCGTCGCCTTGCCGTCGCTCCAGGTCGAGTGCATCTGCAGGTCGCCCCGAATGTCGTCCAGGGTGACGAGACGGGGGAGAGTTCCGTCCAGGGCGGCTTCGATCTCCCCCCGGTTCTCCCGCAGCTCCGGTGGCACCCACTGCATGCCCAGGGCCGCGTACACGCCCTCCTCGGTGTCGCCGGCGATGCGCTCGCCGGCCTCCTTGCCCAGCGCCTCCGGGTCGACGCCTTCGGGGATTCGGAACACCCCCCACTCGTTCACGCGCAGCCGCTTCCGAACCGCACGGGTGCGCATCGCAACGTTGTGCTCCTTCGATCCGGAGAAGTACTGGAGCGCGGCGCCGAAGGAACGGGCCGGAATCACCCGCAGGTCGATGGAGAGGCCCGAGCGGAGCACGATGTTGCCCTTGGTGCCACCCGCCGCCTCCACGCGGTCCGCACCGGGAAACGCGACGAAATGATCCACGACAGCGGTGCCGTCACCCTCGCATTGGGCGAGAAGGTCCACGTCGCCGATGGTCTCCTTCCGGCGCCGGAGGCTCCCGGCGATCTCCAGTCGTTCGACCCCGGGCGCCGTCTTCATGTGATCCAGGACGCCGGCCAGGAGCTGCTCCACCTCGTCTCGGAGGAATCGGCCGACGTGCCGCCGGTGCTCCTCGATGGACCGGAGGATCTTCTGGGCGCTCTTCTTCCCGAACCCCTCGAGGCTCTCCACCCTACCCGCTTCCAGGGCCACCTGCAGGTCGTCGACGGTGCGCACGTCGAGCTCCGTGAACAGCTTCCGGGCCTTCTTGGGGCCCACACCGTCAAGGCGCATGAGCTGCACCAGGGTGCGCGGGTACTCAGCCGCGACTTCCTCCAGCCGCGTGATGGTGCCGGTGCTCATCAGCTCGTTGATGTGGGCGGCGATGTCCTTGCCCACCGACGGCAGCTCGGTGAGGTCCTCGCCGGCGTCCACCATGGCCTTGAGCGGCCGGCTCAACCCCTCGATGGTGCTCACCACGTTCCGGTAGGCACGAATGCGGAACGGATTTGCGCCCTGGATCTCCAGGAGATCGGCGAACTCCTCCAGGGTGCGGGCGACGTCGATGTTCTCCATCGGCCTACTCGTCCTCGGTGCCCGACGGGACCGTCCCGCCCAGCGCCTCCACCTTGCGCGCGAACTCCTCGAACGAGAGCACCGTCACGCCGAGCTTCTCGGCCTTCTCCAGCTTCGAACCGGCGTTCTCACCAGCGACGACGAAGTTGGTCTTCTTGCTCACCGCCCCCACCACGCGCCCGCCGACGCTGCGCCAGATCTCCTCGGCCTGTGAGCGTGGGATGGGGATGGTGCCGGTGAAGACGGCCGCGCCGGCGTCGGCCGGCGCCTGCGGCTCGGACACCGGCTCCGTCTCCCGGGGCTCCACGCCCCGAGCGAGCACCGCGTCGATGGCCGCCGTGTTGCGCGCGTCAGCGAAGAACGCGGTGATGGCGTCGGACATCTTCGGCCCGATGCCGCTTACCATCTCCAGCGCGGCGGCGTCGGCGGAGCGGATGGCCTCCAGGTTGCCGAAGTACGTCGCGAGGTCGCGAGCCACCGTCGTGCCCACCTCCGGCACGCCGAGCGCGAAGAGAAAGCGGCGCAACTCGGGTTGCTTACGCGCGGCGATGGCGTCCACGAGGTTCGTCGCCGACTTCTCCGCGAAGCCCTCCAGCTCCATGAGCTGCTCCGGCCGCAGGTCGAAGAGGTCGGCCAGCTCGTGGACGAGGCCGCGGTCCACCAGCAGGTTCGCCGTTTCCTCGCCCAGGCCTTCGATGTCCAGAGCTTCGCGGGCACCGAAGTGGACGATGCGTCCTTTCAGCTGCGCTGGGCACCCGAACCGGTTGGGGCATACCGTCCGCGGTCCGTCCTCCACCACCGGGGTGTGGCAGGTCGGGCACTCCGAGGGCATCTCGAAGGGTGGTTCCCGCTTCGCGTCGTGGTGGACCACCTCCACCACCTGCGGGATGACGTCCCCGGCCCTCTGGATGCGCACGGTATCGCCTTCCCGGATGTCCTTGCGCCTGAGCTCCTCGCGGTTGTGGAGCGAGGCGCGGGAGATGGTGACGCCTCCCACCACCACGGGACGCAAGAGGGCCACCGGTGTGAGCACGCCGGTGCGCCCCACCGACACGGCGATCTTCTCGATGCGCGTGATCTCCTTGCGCGGCTCGAACTTGTACGCCAGGGCCCAGCGGGGGTGGTGCGAGGTCATTCCCATGCCGGCGCGGGCGCCCAGATCGTCGAGCTTGATGACCACGCCGTCGATCTCGTAGTCGAGCTCGTCGCGGTCCGCCTGGAAGCTCTCGTGGTACGCGAGGATCTCGTCCACAGTGGTGGCCATCGCCAGACGATCGGGCAGGCGGAAGCCCCACTGGCGCATCGCCTCCACCCCCTGGGTGTCCGTGGCGAACCCGTCTCCGTCCAACGCGAGGATGTCGTAGACCAGGACGTCGAGCTTCCGCGATGCGGTGATGTGCGAGTCCAGCTGCCGGAGGCTGCCGGCGGCCGAGTTCCGGGGTGAGGCATACGGCTCCTGCCCCGTCTCGACGAGACGCGCGTTGAACGCCTCGAAGTCAGACAGGTACATCATGACCTCACCCCGGAACGCCGCGAACGGCGGCGCGGGTCGCTCCTCGGTGCGCAGGCGCAGAGGCACCGTGGGAATGGTGCGGACGTTCCCGGTGACGTCCTCGCCCTCCCGTCCGTTCCCGCGGGTGACGGCCCGCACCAGGACACCCGCCTCGTACACGAGCTCGATGGATGCCCCGTCGAGCTTCGGCTCCAGGATGTAGGTGGGCGGCTCTTCCCCGAGGGCCTTCCGGATCCGGTCGTCGAAGCGGCGCACCTCGTCCGGCTCCTGCGTGGAGTCCAGCGAGAGCATGGGGGCCGTATGCGGCACCGTCTCGAATCGCTCCTGCGGCTCCCCACCCACCCGTTGGGTAGGGGAGTCCGGCGTCAGGAGCTCGGGACGGAGACGCTCCAGTTCCTGCAGCCGACGGAAGAGCGCGTCGTAGGCGTCGTCGGAGATCTCCGGGCGATCTTCCACATAATAGAGGTGCGCGTGACGGAGGATCTCCCGGCGGAGATCCGCGGCCTCGGCCCTGGCCTTCTCCAGGTCGGGCGGCGCGTCTCGGCGGGGGTCTTCGGCGTTCACCGTTCTCCGTGGTCAGGTGGGTCCAGAGAACGGAAGGTAGATCCGCGCGGGGCGGTGTTGCTAGCTTTCACGCTGCTTCGTCCGTTGCGCTCCGGAATCTGGCGGCATGGCCACACTTCCCGCCTGGGCCAACAGCCTGGTCGTATTGGTGACCTTCCTCGGCATCGCCGTGGGAGCCAAGTACGTCGTGGACTCCGCCGCTTCCCTCGCCCATCGGGCCGGCATCTCGGAGCTGGTCGTCGGTCTCACCGTGGTGGCGTTCGGGACCTCCGCACCGGAGTTCGCCGTCACCCTGGTGGCAGCGTTCGAGGGACAGAGCTCGATCTCCGTGGGCAACGTCGTCGGATCCAACATCTTCAACCTGGGATTCATCCTGGGGAGCGCGGCGCTCCTTCGCGCCATCCCCACGGACTCGCTCCTGGTGTGGCGGGACGGCCTGGTCCTGGTGGGTGCCACGGTCGTCCTCTACCTCCTCGTGGCGCTGGACCTCCACCTGGGCCTGATGGACGGGATGATCCTGCTGGGCCTGCTGACGGGGTATCTGCTTCTCATCTGGAAGGGACGGCACGACGGCGCGTCCGTGTCAGCGCCCGCGCCCGACGAGGTCCGTGGTCCGAGCGCGCGCCCTTGGAAGGACGGCCTTCTCTTGCTCTTCGGCCTCGCCCTCGTGGGCGTGTCCTCACACTTCCTCGTCGGGTCGGCCACCGCCCTCGCCCGCAGCTTCGGTGTCAGCGAATGGGTCATCGGCGTCACCGTCGTCGCCGCCGGGACTTCCGTGCCGGAGCTCGCCACCACCCTCGCGGGAGTCGTGCGCGGCCACACGGCGCTCAGCGCCGGCAATGTCATCGGCAGCGACATCTTCAACATCCTCGGCGTCCTCGGAGTCGCGGGCGTCCTTCACCCCATGTCCCTGGACCCGGCGGCCCGGACCTCGCTGTTGGCCCTCTCCGGCATGGTGATGGTGGTTTTGCTGGTGATGCGCACCGGATGGCGCATCAGCCGCGCGGAAGGCTTCGCCCTGGTGGCCATGGGCGCCCTGCGTTGGGCGTTGGATCTCGCAGCGCGGCATCCCTGATCTGTCCGTGAGCCCGGTGATGGACGTCACCGCCCTGCGCGCCGAAACCCCCGGGTGCGCCCGGCGCGTCCACCTCAACAACGCCGGTGCGTCCCTCATGCCCACGCCGGTGGTGGAGGCCGTGCAGACCCACCTGACGCTGGAGGTGCAGATCGGGGGCTACGAGGCCGCGGCCGAAGCGGGCCCCGCCATCGAAAAGGCATACGCCGCGGTCGCGGACCTGCTGGGTACGCGACCCCACAACGTGGCGTTCACGGAGCACGCCACCGCCGCCTTCGTGCAGGCCCTGTCCTCCATCCCATTCGAAAGAGGAGACGTGCTCGTCACCACGCGGTGCGACTACGCCTCCAACCAGATCCAGTATCTCTCACTGGCGGATCGCCTGGGAGTCGAGGTGGTGCGTGCTCCCGACGTACCGGAGGGAGGGGTGGACCTCGAGGCGATGGAGGAGATCATTCACCGGCGGCGACCTCGCGTCGTGGCCGTCACGCACGTGCCCACGAACTCCGGCCTGGTCCAGGATGTGGCGGCCGTGGGTCATATGTGCCGTGCGCGGAACATCCTTTATCTAGTGGACGCGTGCCAGTCGGTGGGGCAGATGCCAGTGTATCCGGAAGCCATCGGCTGCGACTTCCTGTCGGCCACGGCGCGGAAGTTTCTCCGCGGCCCCCGGGGGGCCGGCTGTCTCTGGGTCTCCGACCGCGCCCTGGAGGCGGGGCTGCAGCCGCTCTTCCCCGATCTCCGCGGCGCGGATTGGATCGACGGCGACCTCTTCCAGCCGGCGCCCGACGCCCGCCGGTTCGAGACCTGGGAATTCGCCTGGGCGCTGGTGCTGGGTGCAGGCGCAGCAGCGCGCTACGCCTCGAAGGTAGGGCTACCCGACATCGAGGAGCGGGTGCGAAAGCTGACGGACGACCTGCGGCAGCGCCTGGCTGCCCTGGACGGCGTCACCGTGCTCGATCAGGGGGCGCGCCTGGCGGGCATCGTCACGATGTCCATGGAGGGCCGCGCGCCGCGGGATCTGGTGTCCAGCCTCAGAGAGCGGGGGATCAACACGTCGTCCCAAACCCGCCTCGACGCTGTTCTGGACTACGACGCCAAGGGCGTGGAGGGCGCGTTGCGCCTCTCTCCCCACTACTTCAACACGAGCGACGAGATCGAGCTCACGGTGGAGGCCCTCCGGGAGATCGGCCCCGGCTGACCGGGTCTCGCGCCGCGCGGATGACCGCCGCCGCTCCCGGGTGGCCGGGTCGCCGGCAGCCGCGGATCAGAAGATAGTCGTGGACATCCGCGTCCGGCGTGAAGAAATTTGCGCCGACCTCCGTAGGCGGTCTCACAGGAAGGAGCGGAGTTGCAGCCCGATATCGAGCGGGAGCTGATTCGCAAGTGCAAGGCCGGGGACTCGCGGTTCTACGAGCCGTTGGTCCGAGCGTACGAGCCTTCGGGACTCAGGCTCGCGGTGGCCATGCTCGGCAACCTGGAGGACGCGAGAGACGCCCTTCAGGAAGCCTTCGTGAAGACGTTCGAGTCGCTCCACCGATTCGACCTGCGCCGCCCCTTCGGGCCGTGGTTCTTCCAGATCCTTCGGAACCACTGCCGGGACATGCTTCGTAGCCGACAGGCGAGGTTCAAGTTGGAAGTGCTGGACGAGAAACTGGAGCTCAGGCCCGCCGACGCCGGCGCGAGTCCCGAGCGGCAACGTCAGCGGTCAGCCGCCCGCGAGCTCCTCTGGCGTGCCCTCGAACGCATTGGTGAAGAGCATCGCGAGGTGCTCGTGCTCAAGGAGTTGCAGGGCTTTCGATACAACGAGATCGCCAAGATCCTCGACATTCCCGAAGGTACGGTCGCCAGCCGGCTCTTTCATGCGCGGCGGGCGCTCAAGGAAGCGTTGGAAGAGATGGGTGCCAGCTTCGCCCAGGAGTACTGAGACGTGCCACAGAGAGTCAGTCACGAGGACCTGATGCGCTTCATCGACGGCGAGCTCTCGCCGGATGAGCACGCGCGCGTGGAGTCCGAGGTCGCGGCGTCCACTGAATTGGCACGGGAGCTCGCCATCTTCAAGTCGCTCAAGAGCGGCTTCCAGGATCTCAGCTTCCAGGCCGATACGTATCATCATTCGGTCTGGGACGCGGTGAACACCAACCTCACGCGCCCCGTCGGATGGATCCTCATGATCGTGGGCGTGGCGGCCTGGATGGCGTACGGTGTCTACGTCTTCACGCGCTCACCCGTCGATCCCTGGGAGAAGCTCGCCGTCGGCGCCGTGGTCATCGGCATGATCCTGCTCCTGGCCAGCGTAATCTGGGAGCGGTACCGTGATTGGCTCACCGACCCCTACAGGGACGTCTACCGATGATCGTCGTCACCACCTGGGAAGTCCCCGGCTATCGAGTCACCTCCGCGCTCGGTCTCGTGCGCGGGAACACGATCCGCGCCCGGAACATCAGCCGCGACATCATGGCGTCGTTGCGCAACATCACCGGTGGCGAAGTCGTGGAGTACACCAAGATGGCGGCCGAGGCCCGGGAGCAGTCCATCGACCGGATGATCGAGGAGGCCGAGGCCCTCGGCGCGGACGCGGTGATCATGGTGCGCTTCCAGACCGTGGAGATGATGCGAGGCGCCGCGGAGATGCTCTGCTACGGCACCGCGGTGAAGCTGGAGCCCATCTAGCCGGTCGCCGCGTAGACGGCCCCCGACGCACGGCCGCGGCCAGGCCATCGCGCCGGCGCCCCCCTGCGCTCGCTTGCTGAAGGTCTCCCCCCTGTCCAGATTCGCTCGTCTCCCCCCTCCGGCGAACCCACTCATGGTGTCTGCCTTGGCACATCAGGTCCTGTCCCCCGCGAGATCCAGGCGGCGCCACGGCGCCCTGCGAGCGGCAGGTGCGGCTCTGTCACTGTGGATGCTGGCTGGATGCGCCACTTTGGGCGGCGGGCGCGGCGTTTCGCGTAGCGCCATCGACCGCATCCTGGATGCGCCCCCGTACGATCACATGCACTTCGGTGTCCTCGCCGTGGACGCCGCCACGGGAAAGACCCTCTACGCCCGCAACGACGGCCGCAAGTTCGTTCCGGCCTCCAACGAGAAGCTCCTGGTGACGTCGACCGCGTGGTCGCTCCTGGGGCCGGAATACCGATACGAGACGGCCCTGTGGCGCACCGGCACCGCCGACGACGGAGTCCTGAGCGGGAACCTCGTGCTGGTGGGCAGCGGGGACCCGACTCTCTCCGAGCCCTTCTGGCCTTCTGGGGAAGACGCCCTGAACGCCCTGGCGGACAGCCTCGTCGCCGCCGGAGTCCACAGGGTCTCTGGCGCCCTCGTGGTGGACGTCTCGACATGGGACTCCACGACCGTGGGACCCACCTGGGAGATGGAGGACCTACCCTACGCCTACGCCGCCACCGGAGGAGCCTTCGTCATCGATCGCGGGGAGCTGCGGGTGATCGCCCACGGTGGCGCGACTCCGGGAGAGGCGCCGGCGCTGACCTGGAGCCCCGTGGGGACCCCCGGCTTCGTGGTCTCCCACGTGGTCACCGCGCCCGCCGACTCGGCGACCCGGATTCGGGCGTCCTACCTTCCGGAATCCCGCCGCCTCGTGCTCCATGGCAGGGTCCGCGCCGATACCACCGACACCGTCGCGGTGGCCCTCCGTGACCCGGTGCGCCAGGCCACCGCCGCGCTGTACCGCACCCTCGAAGACCACGGGGTGGAGATGGACGAGGGATGGTCCATTGCGTGGGATCGCGGTGACGATCTGGGCCGCGGATGCGCGGCCGGGGCCGTACCGACATGCCCGGACGCCGAAAGGGTAGCGGGCCTGGAGTCGCCGCCCATGTCGGACATCATCGAGGCGATCCTGGAGCCGAGCCAGAACTGGATGACGGAACAGCTCGTCCGGACCCTCGGTGCCACGCATGGCGAGGAGGGCAGCTGGTCGGAAGGGTTGAACGTGATGCGGGCTTTCCTCCGGGACCAGATGGGTGTGGATTCCCTGGACATCGCCCCACGGGACGGATCCGGGCTCTCCTCCGCCGACCTGGTCACGCCTCGCGCCATCGTGCGCATCCTCAGGACCATGGCCCTCCGCCCCGACGGGGATCTCTTCCGCCATGCCCTCGCCGAACCCTTGGAGCGCGGGTCGACCCTCGAGCACCGGCTGCCGGAGCTGGAGGGGAGACTCTTCGCGAAGACGGGCACCATTTCCAACGTCAACTCTCTGTCGGGGTATCTCGTAAGGAATGACGGCCACGAGGTGGTGTTCTCCATCCTCTCCAACGGCTCGGGCCTCCCGTCGGCCCGGGTCCGCGCAGCCATCGACGACGTCGTGAGAGTGCTGGCAGGCAATCCATGAGCGACTACAAGATCCCCGAGCTGCCGTCCGACGACGAGCTCGGCATCACCAAACAAGACATCGAGAAGTACGGGAGTGACGACGAGCCGGAGCTCTCCCCCGAGGAGCGCGCGGCCCTTTTGGGCGACTCGGCAAAGTCGGCGGCGCAGCCGCCCGCCGGCGCGCCCACTCCGCCTCCGAAGAAGGGAGAGGGCCCACCGAAGCCCTCGGCGCAGGAGGAGCAGAAGAAGGCCAAGAGGGAGAAGAAGCCCAAGGAGCCTAAGGCGCCCAAACCGCCCAAGGAGCCTAAGCCGCCGTCCGCTCGGCCGCAGGACACGGCCCCGCGAACTCGTTGGAAGGGTCCGCTCACGCTCGTGCTTCTGGCCGTCGGCGGCTTCATGTCCAGCTCGTATCGGGCGGTGCCCCGACCCGTTCCCGCCAATGCGCCGGACACGGTCTTCTCTTCGGCGCGGGCCATGTCCAGCCTCGTGGAGATCGCCCGCGCGGCCCACCCCGTGGGCTCGGCGGAGCACGAGCGCGTCCGGGAGTACCTGGTAAGCCGTCTCCAGGAGCTGGGCCTCGACCCCTCCGTCGAAACCGCCACGTCCATGATGCGGCGGGGATCGAGGGTTCGCGCAGCCACCGTGCGCAACATCCTCGCGCGCATTCCGGGCACGGCATCGACCGGCGCGGTGCTCATCGATGCCCACTATGACGGAGCAGGGCTCTCCCACGCCGCCGCCGACGACGGGTCGGGAGTGGTGGCTGTGCTCGAGGCGGTACGCGCTCTCAAGGATGGGCCGCCGTTGAAGAACGACGTCATCCTGCTCCTCTCCGACGGCGAGGAGCTCGGTCTCATGGGCGCCCGCGCGTTCGCGGAGCAGCACCCGTGGATGGCGGACGTGTCCGTGGTCATCGACCTGGAGATGCGAGGTGCGGGCGGCCCGGCCATCATGTTCCAGACCGGGACCGACAACGGCTGGGTGGTGCGGCAGCTCCAATCCGG
The DNA here is from genome assembly GCA_022340755.1 of Gemmatimonadota bacterium. Lineage (GTDB taxonomy): Bacteria > Gemmatimonadota > Gemmatimonadetes > Longimicrobiales > Gaopeijiaceae > SZUA-318. The sequence continues at coordinate 45,943 of JAJDNI010000208.1, read as the reverse complement.
AGATCCCGGCGCCTTCGCGAATTCCCTGTCGTACGAGGTCTACAAACGCCTGCCCAACGACACCGACTTCTCGGTCTTCAAGAGGGCGGGACGGCAGGGCCTCGACTTCGCGGGGATCGCCCGGGCCCGTGTCTACCATCAGGCGTTCGACACGCCGGAGAACCTCTCCGAGGGCACGCTCCAGCATCAAGGGATGAACGCGCTCGGCATGCTGCGTCAGCTCGGCAACGCCGACTTGGGCACGGTGACCGCTCCGGACGTGGTGTACATCAGCGTGCCCGTCCTCGGACTCGTGGTCTATCCCACGTCGTGGACGATACCCCTCACGGCGCTTATCCTGCTTCTAGCCGTGCTGGCCTTTTTCGCGGTGCTGCGGAAGGGCGGTACCGGCGGAGGTGTGGTCGTCGGACTCGCCATCTCCGTGGTGGCCGCGGCGGTGACCGGAGGCGCAGGCTACGCTCTGGCACGCTGGCTACCCAGCATCCACCCGGAGCTGGGCGGGCTCGTGGGCAGCGCGTACTACAGCGAGGGGTGGTACGTCCTCGCGCTCCTGGGCGTCGCGCTGTTCGCGGTGAGCGGACTGTTCGGCCTGGCCCGTCGCAAGCTGTGTTTGGCGGAGCTCGCCCTGGGCGCCGCTATCCTGCCGGTTGCGGTGGCGACCATTGTGACGTTCATCGCCCCCCTCGCGGCGGTGGACTTCCAGTGGCCGGCCCTCGCCGCGGTCGTGGGCGTGCTGGTCATCTCGCTGCTCCCCGGAGATCGGCCCGGCCTGCTGACGTGGCTCCTTCTTCTGGTCCTCGCGGTGCCCGCGGTGGTGATCCTGGTCCCCTTGACCGAGGTCATCTGGCTGGCGGGGAGCATCCGCATCGCCATGGCCCTCGGCGTCGCGATTGCGTTGGCTCTGCTGTTCCTCCTGCCTCTCCTGGACGCGCTGAGGGAGCCCAATTCGTGGTGGGCGCCGGTCACCGCGCTGGTGCTGGGAGCCGCCTTCCTGGGCGTCGGGGTCCTTCAGGCCCGGCCTTCGGCGGACCGTCCGGAGCCTTCTACGCTGCTGTACGCCATGGACCGAGGCACGGGCGAGGCCTGGTGGGGAACCGATCCCGCGGATTCCGTAACTCGATCGGACAGCACGCCGGATCCCGCTCGGGAATGGGCACGTCAGCATGCGGGGCTCAGCGCCGGCTTCGGACCGCTGCGACGCTTCGACGGCTTCCTGACGGGCCCGCTGTTCCTCGACGCCTCGGCCGCCACCCCGGTCGACGCACCGCTCCCCCAGGTCGCCCTCACGGCCGACTCCATGGAAGGCGGTGAGCGCCACGCGCACCTGGTGGCACGTTCCCTCATCGGCGCCGAGGCCATGGTCTTCAGGCTGCCGGCCCCGGAGACGGCCACCCTGGTGGCGGTGAACGGTCGGACGCTGCCGACGGAGGCGGCCCGCGGCGCCGACTCCGTCTCCACCCCCGGAGTCCTCGAGTATTGGGGCATCCCGGATACGCTGGTGGACCTGGACTTCCGGGTGAACCCCGCCGCGACGTCCCTCGACCTGTCTCTGGTCGAGCAGGTGCTCCAACCCACCGACCTCCTGGGCGCCGACGTCTTCCAGCGTCCACCGGACCTTACGCCCAACGTGCGCATGCCGACGGATCGAGCCTTGCTGCGCACACCGCTCAGGGTGGACCTGACTACGGGAACCGTCTCGGTGGTGGCGTCCGGCCCACAGGAGACGGCTCCGGGCGAGGCGGTGCCGCCCGCCGGCCCCGACACCACGTCCGCGTCCCCGTCCGGTGACACCGCAGCCGTACGTGACACCACCGGCACACGGGACACCGCCGCCGTGCAGGACACGGCGGCGGTGACACCCCACGGCTAGAAAAGCTCCGACAGGTACGGCGCCCCGCGTTACGAGCGCCTTCCCCAGCGGGTCGGCTACTCCTTCGCGAGGCGCTCCCTCAACCGGCGCGCGACGTCCTGGTCGAGGGCCGGGGAGCGTCGAAGCTCCCGGCGTAGAGCCCCAATGGCCTCCGCGAAGTCACGGCCGAAGCGCAGGCAGTGGTCACACTCGAGGAGGTGGGCATCGATGCGCCTCTTCTCCGACTCGGTGACGTCCCCGTCCAGGTAGCTCGACAGGAGCTCGAGCACCTCGCGGCAGCGGATGCCCGCCACCTCCCGATCCAGATCAACCATGCGCCACCTCCCGCAGTGCGCTCACGAAGCGGAGCCGAGCCCTGTGAAGCCGACTCTTCATGGCCGCCACGCTGATGCCCAGCATCTCGGCGACCTCGTCGCCCGAGAACCCCTCCAGGTCCCGCAAAGTCAGCACCTCACGCATCTCGCCGTCGAGAGCGCCCAGGGCCCGCTCGAGGACCTCCCGTCGGGCGAGTCCCTCCAGCGCCTCGTCCCGCCCCCACCCCGCCTGCAGCCCCATCTCTCCGATCGGCTCGAAGTCGGCGGGCTCGCCCGCACGCCTCCGGTGTGCACGGCGAAGAGCGTTTCTCGCGATGGTCATGACCCACGCGCGCGCCGAGGGTCCGCCACGGTACGAGCCGGCGTTCTTCCAGGCGGCCACGAACGCCTCCTGGAGGGCGTCCTCGGCATCCGCATCGCACGATGCCGACGCCTGCAAGAGACGGAAGACGGCATCCTCGTGCCGCCGGACGAAGCCGTCGAACGCGGCGCGGTCGCCCTGTGACGCGGCCAGCAGGAGTCGCTGATCGTCAGCTTCGGTCATTCGCGGCGCAGGTTCTCCATCCCATCACCGTGTAGAACGGACAGCTGCCCACGAACGCAGTGAACAGGAGCACGGCACCTACCCATCCCCAGGGCGTCTTGGGACCGATGAACACGACGCTCAGAAGAACGACCCCGAGAAGGACACGAAGGACGCGGTCGAGGGTGTGCTCGTTGTGGGGTAGGATCTTGGCGAACATGGTTTTTCCTCCTGGGTCAAAGCTTAGTGGGCTTTCGCCCCGTCTGATATGGAGAGTCCCATCGGGTCGCAAAGGATTCCGAGCGCTGGCGCGGCGGGACGAATCGGTACTATCTCTCCTCCTTGACCCTCCACGCGCTCCACGAGGACACACCCCGTGATTCGAGCTCTACTCATCGGCTCTTCCCTGCTCGTGGCCGGCCTCCTCATGTGGCTGGCGTTCCACCTCGGTACGCAGACCGACTGGGGCCAGATCCTGGTCAACCTCGGCAGCGAGATCGTCGGCGTCGTCATCACCGTCGCGGTGGTCGAGTCGTTCCTGGAGCGGCGGCGTCTGAACAATCGGGGACGCCAGCTGGCGTGGGACACGCTCCACGGGGTGGAGTCGGGCGTGTGGGTCTGGCAAGGGGGACCGCGCGAGCTGGAGACCGACGAGCTGCTCGGTATTCTCGGAGCCGTCAACGAGGATGATGTCCTGGCCGACTTCACCGAAGGGATGTTTCTCAACGTCGGCACGCGCAGCCGCCGCCTCCTCACGAACGAACCCGAGGCGGTGGCAGCCATTCCCCGCTTCATGAACGCGCTCGAGCAACTCGGCCGTCTGAGCGCCGTCCGCGACGGGAAGGTCCCCATGCCCGCGCGCAAGATCGCCGATATCCTCGAGGAGGGCACCGTCGAGCTCGCCGCCGCCTTGGGGCAGCCCACGGAGCGCCACCTGGCCAGCCTCATCCGCTACCGGGACCCGTCGACCGCCAGCCAGGAGCGCAGGCACTTCGGGGAGCGGCGGGCGCAGTGGCGGGGGGCGGAGCCGGATTCGGATCTCTGAGGAGCCGGGGGAAGGGCATCCCACAATTCCCACGCGGCGCGGGTCGGCACGAATCATGCGATCTGGTCCTTCGACTTTTTAACGGGAGACCGATCCTCGGCATCCCCATCCTCGACGGAAGGCGTTCGACTCCACGGACAGGATGACCACACGATGACGACGAAGACGAGGAAGCTGCTGCTTCCCGGGGTGGCGGCGGTGGCCGTGGCAGCCCTGGGAGGTTGCAGTGACACCGCCGGGCCTTCGCTGGACGACGCGCTTCTCCGCAACGCCGCCTTGGTAGCCGCGGATGCCGCCGTTGAAGACGTGACGCTCGCCACCTCGCCTCTGGGGTTCGGGGGACAAGGCGTTTCGGCTCGAGGCACGGCCTCGGGAGGCCGATGGGGCCCCCTGGGAGGCGGCATGGGCTTCGGAGGCTCGTTCTCGGGAAGCCGGGACGTGACCTTCTACGATGGCGACGGCAACGTTCAGACGGCCTACGACTCCCTGACGACCGCCAGCATCCACCTCGTGCTGGAGCTGAGCGGTGACGCGAACCGGGACAACTGGAGCGCGAGCATCGACCGCACCCGGGACATGACGATCTCCGGCCTCGAGGGTCACGAGACCACTCGCACCTTCAATGGAACCGGAAACGAAACCGTGAGCCGGAGCCGAACGGACTCCACCGGGACGGCAAGCACCTTCGACATGACCGGGTCGTTCACCATCGAGAACCTGGTGGTGCCGACCCCCGGCTCCGACCCCCGCTGGCCGCTTTCGGGAACTATCACACGGAACATGAAGGTCACCGTGATGAACGGCCCCAACGGTGACCAGACGAAGACAGTGACTGCGGTCATCACCTTCGACGGCACGTCGACGGCCACGGCCGTGATCAATGGCGAGACCATGCAGATCGACCTCAGCACGAGGCCGGGACGCAACTGCATCCGAGGTGGCCGCTTCGGCCGCCAGGGTGGCTGACGCAACGCCTTTCGCCGAACCGAGCTCGAAGGGGGCGACCGGCCGGTCGCCCCCTTCTTCGTTTCCACCGGACAGGCACAACGCGTCGGTGCCGCTCATGGCCGACTTTCGGGCGACCCGCCGAAGAGCCCGCTGGCCTTCATCGCCTTCGTGTAGTACTCCCACAGACCTTCCTTCAGCGGCGTCCCATAGCGGGCCAGGATATTCTCTCCACCCTCTTCCTGGCACATGCGCGTCAGCCCCGACCGGATCCCCGGGTCACCGCCCGTGAATTCCTCCACGAGGGAGTAGGCCTTGCTCGCCAGCGCCTGCACGTCGTCGGATGCCGGATCCAGCCCTTCCTCCATGGCGCGCCCAAAGGCCGCCAGGAGCTCTTGCCACTCCACCTGCGATCCACGGATGCGCTCGGGGCCCAGCTCCGCTCCGCGGCGCGCGATCCGCTCGAGCTGCTCCGGGGTGTAGTACTTCCCGAAGTCCAGCGTGGCCTGCACGCTGTTCGTGAGATCATCCAGCGAGAGATCCTCGGTCTCGCTCCGAACGCGGTCCCGGAGCGCCTCCAGAAGCGTACACAGGCGTCGCTGCCGCGTGATCTCGTCGCGAAGCCTCCGGATCTGCAAGTCCAGAACCTGTTCCAGCGTGTACTCCGGCCGGTCCAGGCATCCGCGGATGTCCTCCAGGGAGAGTCCCAACTGTCGCAGCGATGCGATCTGCTGGAGGCGCCGAACCTCCGTGAGGGCGTAGAGCCGGTGCCCCGCCGGTGTGCGACGCGACGGCGACAGAAGACCGATGTCGTCATAGTGGTGGAGCGTGCGAACCGTCAGGCCCGTCCGCCTCGCAAGCTCTCCCACCTTCAGGGCGGCCGATTCCATGGATCTTCTCCCGTTGTTGAACCCGTTCTGATCGGGATCAGGATAGAACCTCACGTTACGTGAGGGTCAAGAGGAAGGACCAGCGACCGGGTCCGCCTCGTCCTGTTCCGGCCGGCGCGGTCTTCGCAGATTGGCGCGGATCCGCCCCGCGTCTACGTCACTGGAGCGTCGCGGCTGACCGTGTCCTTCCCTGACCACTTCTCCGGCCACGCCGCCGCGTACAGTCGGCACCGGCCCACCTATCCCGCAGAGCTGTACGTCTGGCTCGCCGGCCTCGTGGACCGACACGACGTGGCGTGGGACTGCGGAACGGGCAGCGGGCAGGCGGCGGTGGGGTTGGCCGGTCACTTCAGCCGCGTCGTGGCCACCGACGCCAGTCCCCAGCAGATCCGACAGGCCAGGCGACGCCCCGGCGTATCCTACGTCCTGGCCGCAGCCGAGCAGCCGCCGCTGCCCGACCACAGCGTCGCGCTGGTGACCGTCGCACAGGCGGTGCATTGGTTCGACCTCGAGGCGTTCTATGCCCAGGTCCGTCGGATCGGCCGCCCCGGCGGGATCCTCGCCGTGTGGACGTACTCCCTGTTCACGGTTGATCCCGACGTGGACGAGGTGGTGCGCTGGTACTACCGCGACGTGGTAGGACCGTACTGGCCGACGGAGCGGTGGCACGTGGAGGATCGGTACCGGAACCTCCCCTTCCCATTCGAAAGCGTGGGGCCGGAGGTGGACTCGTCCGGAGGAGACAACTCCGGGGGGGCTTCGGCGTTCAGCATGCGCCCGACCTGGCGTCGCGAAGACGTGGTGGCACAGCTCGGAACGTGGTCGTCGACGAACCGGTTCCGGGACGCCGTGGGGACCGACCCTCTGGAGATCCTGCGGCCCCGCCTCGCGGAGGCCTGGCCCGATGCCGACCAGCAGAAGCCCATCGACTGGCCTTTGTACGTAAACGTCGGGAGATTGTGACGCGTTGCTTTCCTCCCTCATGGCGCGAAGCCCATGGCCATCCTGACCGCCCTTCTCCTTGCTCTCCCCTTTGTCGGGGGTGCCACCGCCGCTGCTACTCCTCCGGCGTACCAGGCCATCGACTCCACCGTCGAGGCCGCCATCGCCGCCCGCGCGGAGATCGTCCGCACGCAATACGGCGTGCCGCACATCACCGCCCAGGATTTCGAGGCCTTGGGCTTCGCCATGGCATGGGTGCAGTCGGAGGATTACGGAGATCGGGTGGCACGTAGGCTCGTCAAGGCGCGCGGCGAATATGCCAAGTACGTCGGGCACGACTCCATCGACGGGGACTTCGCGGCCTGGCCGGTACACGCACATGCCGTTTCGACGTTCAACCAGCTCGACGAGGACACCCGGGCCGTCTACGAGGGCTTCGCGGCCGGGGTGGACTACTACGTGCGCCTGCACCGGAGCGCGTTCCCGGAGTGGATGCCCACCGACTTCACGGGCCCGGATGCCGCCGCCCTGGACGGACAGACCTGGAGTCGGTCCGACGCCCGTCGGTTCGTCCAGCGCATGGGTGCGGACGCCGGGAGCGTCGAAGGTGGGGACGATCTCTTCCAGGATCACGTGGATTTTGGCCTCGAGGGTTCGAACGCGTGGGCGTTCGGCGGTACCCGGACCGTATCCGGGCGCCCCATTCTCCTGCGCAACCCCCACCTGTCGTGGACGGCGGGTTACTACGAGGCGCAGGCACGGGTACCCGGCAAGCTCGACTTCTACGGAGACTTCCGCATCGGTGGACCCTTCGGGATCATCGGCGGCTTCAACCGCCACCTCGGTTGGGCGACGACGAACAACTACCCGACCTATTCGAAGGTGTACGGCCTGTGGACGGAGTCCCAGCATCCCGACTACTACTTCCTCGACGGCGGCTTCCACCACATCGACGTCCGCAGCGTCACCATCCAGTACCGCACCGCGGACGGTCGCCTCGCGTCCGAGACCCGAAACAGCGAGTGGACCCCCTACGGCCCGGTGATCCTCCGCAAAGACGGACAGATCTACGTTCTCACGGATCCCCGTGACGGCGAGTTCCGGCGCGGCGAGCAGTTTCTGCGACTCATGCAGACGACCAACTTCGACGAGTGGCTGGACGTCATGCGCATGCGCGCCCACCCGTCCTCGAACTTCACCTATGCCGACGCCGCCGGGAACATCGCGCACCTTTACAACGCGAACCTCCCCCTCATTCCTGACTCCCTCACCGGCGACACGGTGCCCGTGGTTCGCAGCTCGGCGGACATATGGAGCGAGCTGGTGCCCTTCGACGACCTGCCCCTCTACCTCGATCCCCCCGGCGGGTATGTCCACCAGGAGAACGACACACCGGACTACACGAACCTCAACGTCCCCATGGATCGGGATACCATGCCGGCGAACCTGCCGGCTCCTCGCCTGCGACTGCGCAGCCAGCTGGCTCTGAGCGTCATCAACGGGGCCACGGAAAAGCTCGGTCTCCAGGACGTCATTCGTATGAAGCACACGCACCGCATGCTCATGGCGGAGCGCGTCATGGACGAGCTCATCGCTGCGGTCCGGGCGTCGCAGCCGGTGGGCGACGTAGCGCGGGCGCTCGAGGTGCTGGAGCGGTGGGACCGGAGCGCCGACGCGAACAGCCGGGGAGGTGAGATCTTCGAGGCATGGGCGCGACGCTACGCCGCCGCTGCGGACAGCGGGGCGTTCTACCGGGTCCCGTGGAGCCCCGACCGGCCGACGGAGACCCCCGTGGGAATCGGCTCCCCGGATGCGGCGGTGGCCGCCCTCGCGCAAGCGGTGTCCGACCTGGCGCAGCTGGGAATCCCACTGGACGCGCCGTGGGGTGACTGGCACCGCGTGCGCCGAGGAAGCGTGGACGAGCCCGTCTCCGGGTGCCCCGCGACCCTCGGCTGCTTCCGGGCGCTCAACTTCCACAGGGATCCGGACGGCAAGCTGGTCGCCGACGGAGCCGACGGGTGGATCCTGGCGGTGGAGTTCGACGACGTGCCCCGTGCGTTCTCGGTGCTGGCGTATGGCGAGAGCGATCAGGAGGACTCACCGCACTTCGACGACCAGGCGGCCATGTTCGCTCACGAGAAGCTGAAGCCCGTGGCCTTCACGGACGAGGACATCCGGAAGACGACCATCGCCCGTTACCGACCGGGAGAGGACCCCCCGACGCCCTAGGCTCCCAGGGGCTCGTTCGTCCCCCCATACCGGGCGCGCGCCCTTTGAAGTACTTTTGCGGCCCTCTTCGTCCTTCCGCCGACAGAACGAGCCGAGTGAGCGAGCACGCCAAGCCCGACCGCGAACGTGTCCAGCACTGGAACGAGATCCTCAGGCCCTACTGGGGAGCCGACACCCGGCGGAGCGTCACCCAGCTCCTGACCACCGCGATTCCCTTCCTCCTGCTCTGGTACGCCATGTATCGCAGCCTCGAGGTCGGGTACTGGCTCACCCTCCTGCTGGCGGTGCCCACCACCGGGTTCATGATGCGACTGTTCATGATCCAGCACGACTGCGGGCACGGGTCCTTCTTCAACTCCCGGCGGGCGCGGGACTGGACGGGTGCCATCATCGGCGTGCTCATGCTCACGCCCTACGGGTACTGGCGGAAGACCCACGCGTACCATCACGCGCACGCGGGCAACCTGGACTTCAGGGGCTTCGGCGACATCGACACCTTCACGATGAAGGAGTACCTGTCGTGGCCGCGCCTGAAGCGCTTCGGATACCGCCTGTACCGCAACCCGCTCATTCTCTTCTCGGTGGGCCCCCTCTTCCACTTCCTCATCAAGCACCGGTACCCGTGGGACATCCCCCGGGACTGGACCCAGGCCTGGCGCAGCGTGTGGCTCACCAACCTCGCCATCGCCGCTGTCCTGGTGCTCATGTGGTTCACCATCGGCATCGACCGCTTCCTGCTGGTGCAGGCACCCGTGACGGCCCTCGCGTGCGCTCTCGGCGTGTGGCTCTTCTATGTGCAGCATCAGTTCGAGCACACCTACTGGCACTGGCACGAAAACTGGGACTACTACGACGCGTCGCTCTACGGCAGCTCCTATTTGAAGCTGCCCAGGCTCCTGCAGTGGATCACCGCCAACATCGGCGTGCACCACGTGCACCACATGAGCGCGCGCATCCCCAACTACAAGCTCCAGCAGGTCCACGACGAGAATCCCGAGTTCCACGTCGTCACGAAGGTGACCCTCGGGGATACGTGGAAGCTCATGAACCTCGCGCTTTGGGACGAGGAGCGTGGACGGCTCATCCGGTTCCGGGATTTGAAGCACCTACGCACGGCGTAGGGCTACACCGGCGACCTCCGTCACCGCGGGCAGGCCCGAGCGGTCGAGCCCCATTCCTTGCCGCGTCCCTCGGGACGCCGGCATCTTGCCGCATGACCCGCTCATCCTTCGCGGCGCTCGCCGCCTGTCTGCTCCTTCCCGCCGTCGGTGCCGCCCAGGACCGGCGTCCCCTCGACTGGGACGACTTCTACCGCATCGAGACTCCCGGCCAGGTGGCCATTTCTCCTGACGGTCGCCAGGTCGCTTTCCTGCGCTCAACGCTGGTGGAGAACGAGAATCGCGCTCACTCGGAGGTGTGGCTCGTCGCGACGGACGGTAGTGGTGCCCCCACGCGGCTCACCAGTCCGTCCACCGAGGCGTCGAGCCCTCGCTGGAGCGCGGACGGAAAGCTCCTCGCCTTCAGCTCACGCAGGTTGCTGCCCGGAGCCAGCGCCGTCGCGGGCACCTGGTTCCTGCGCATGGACACGCCGGGCGAAGCGTTCCAGATCGAAGGCGTGGACGGACCGCCCCGGTTCGACCCCACCGGACACTGGATCGCACTGCTCCGACCGGTGCCCCCCGACGGGCCCCGCCCCACCCCGCCTGTCCCTGCCGGCGAGGCCGAACGCAAGATCACCGAACGGTTCGACGGCAAGATCTTCGACTGGATGGGGTATCGCTTCGATCGGCGAGGGTATCTGCCCGACCCCAGGGACCCCTGGGCCACCCCTCCCGAGGAGATCTTCCTCGTGCCCGCGGGAGGCGGGCCGGCGCGGCAGCTCACACGCTCTGCAGTGAGCGTTTCGGCACCCGCCTGGAGGCCCGACGGTGCCGCTCTCGCGTACGTCGCGGACACCCACGAGCGTGATGAGCACACCTACGAGCGCGCCGACCTCTGGACCGTGACCCTCGATGGAAGCGTCACCCGCCTAACCGACGACGAGTATGACTACGGGGCTCCCGCCTGGTCTGCGGATGGGAAGCGGATCGCAGTCGTGGGGGGCGAAGGCCTCGACGTGGTCATCCGGGAGAAGTGGGACCACGGCGCCGCCACCGACATCTACGTGTTCAGCGCCGACGGGAAGGAGCGGCGGAACGCCACCAAGGACTGGGACTTCGTGCCCCGCTCCCCCGAATGGAGCCCGGACGGGCGTTGGATCTACTTCACCGCCGACATGGCGGGCAACACACATCTCTATCGCGTCCATCCGGAGGGCGGGTCGGTCCAGCAGATGACGTCCGGCGAGGGACGCGTCTCCTCCGTGTCGTTCTCGAGGGATCACGCCCGCTTCGTCTACGCAATGCAGACGCCGACGGATCCAGGGAACGTCTACGTCTCGGTCCCGGACGCCGAGGAAGGCACCCGCCTCACCGACCTGAACGCGGGGCTCCGCGCGGAGCTGGACCTGCCTTCGCCCGAGGAGCTGACCTTTACCAGTCCCGACGGCACCGAAGCGCAGGGGTGGGTGCTGCCGCCCGTGGGCTACGCGCCGGGCGAAGCTGGTCGCTGGCCCATGATCCTCGACGTGCACGGTGGTCCCCACGGCTCGTACGGCAACGAGTTCTCCTTCGAGCGTCAGATGCAGGCGGCACGTGGATACTTCGTGCTCTACACCAATCCACGAGGCTCCACCGGCTACGGCGAGAAGTTCCTGTGGGGGACGTGGGGAAGCTGGGGAGACGAGGACTACGACGATGTCATGGCCGGCGTCGACCAAGTCCTGGAGCACTACCCGGTGGATTCTGCGCACATGGCGGTCGCCGGGTACTCCTACGGCGGGTTCATGACCAACTGGATCGTCACCCGGACGCACCGGTTCGCGGCCGCCGTGTCCGGGGCGGGAATCTCGGACTGGGTCTCCGACTACGGCACCGCCGACATCCCCCGCACCAAGGAGAGCGAGTTCTTCGGGCCGCCGTGGGAGGAGGAAGGCCTCGAGCACCTGCTGGCGTCGTCGCCCATCGTCCACGCCAAGGGCGTGACCACGCCAACGCTCTTCGTCAACGGCGAATATGACGCCCGCGTGCCCATCGAGGAGGCCGAGCAGATGTACACGGCTCTTCAGAAACAGGGCGTGCCCGCGAAGATGGTGCGTTACCCGCAGACTTATCACGGCGGTTGGACACCATGGCGGACGCTCCATCGTTATTGGGTGTCGATGCAGTGGGTGAACCGCTGGCTCAAGGGCAAGCAGGCTTCGTGAAGTCCGCCGAGGGAGCCGCGGGGGACCGACCGTCCCGGGCGTCGGGTAGCCACGGCTCGCTCGCTCCTCTGGCCACCGTGATCGGCGTCATCATCGCCGCGCACCTGTCGCTGGCGCCGCGCATCGCCGGCGTGGATGCGTTCTACCACCTCGGACACGCCGCCGCCTACGTGCACCGCGGCCTCTTCGACACGTCGTTCCCATGGGCGACACAGTCCGTCATCGGCGATCTCGGCGCCGACATCTGGTGGGGGCTCCACATGGTCCTGGTGCCGTTCACGGTGCTGGGCGACGTCGCCACGCAGATCCGGGTGGCGGCCCTGGTATTCACGTCGGCGCTGGCAGCCTCGGTGTGGTGGATGCTCCGCCGTCACGCCGTGCCAGGCGCGGGGTGGTGGACGGCCCTCTTCCTGGTTGCGGTTCCCAACGTGCTCTTTCGCTACCTGATGGTGCGCCCCCACGTGCTGTCGCTGGCGGCGGCGCTACTGATGCTGTCCTTCCTCGCCCGGGGCCGCTGGTGGCAGGTCCTGCTCGCAGCGGCGGCCATCACGTGGGTGCACCTCAGCCTTTTCTGGATGGCGCCCGGCATCGTGGCCGCGTACGCGTTGGCGTGCGCCGTGGCTCGACGACACCCCGGCGACACCGACACGGGCGTTCCCCTCCCAGTCGCGTTCGCCGCCGTCCTCGCCGGCACGCTCCTGGGCTGGTTGCTCCGTCCGCACCCGTTCGCCTCTGCGGAGCTCGCGTACGTTCAGATCGTGCGTCTCTTCGAGGAGAAGGCCAGCACACGGCCGCTCATCTTCGCCACCGAGCTCCTGCCCCTCCCGTTCGTTGACGTCGTGCGCTCCGCGTGGGCGTTCCTGCTGGCATGGATCGCCGCCCACATCTTGGGCGCAGCCGCGCACATCCGAGGCAAGGGGCGGGATTTCCCCCTCCCCGAGCGGCGGCTCCTGGCGGCGTCGCTCTTCATCTCCGGGGTGTTCCTGGCGCTCACGGTGTTCACGGCACGCAGGGCCCTGGTGGATCTGACCGCCTTCGGCTTCCTGGCGCTGCCCTTGGTCTGGACCTGGCTCGTGCCGGGCACGGCACGCCGTCGGGTTGGGCTGACGATGGCACTCCTCCTCGCCGTACACCTCCCGTGGACGGCATGGCGCCACTCCCTGAACGTGCGTTTCGTGGCGGTTCCCGGTGACGATCTCGCGCAGGCGGCGACCTGGCTCGCGGCGAACAGCAGCCCTGATGATATCGTCTTCCAGACCCACTGGGACGACTTCGGTCCGCTCTTCGCCCGGAACCGCGTCGACCGCTATCTCGGGGGAATGGACCCCATCTTCCAGTACGCCCACGACCCCGGACACTACTGGGAGCAGTTCTACCTGTCCGCCGACCTCATTCAGGACTACACCTGCGACGCCTTCCCCTGCTACGAGGGCAAGGCGACGGACACCTGGACGGTCATCCGTGAGCATTTCGGCGCCCGCTGGATCCTGGTGGAGCCGAGGCGCAACCCCAAGCTGTCCCTGTATCTTTCGAAGAGCCCGCACTTCGAGCTCGCCCTGACCACCCGGAACGAGGCGATCTTCCGGGTGCTCGATCAACCCACCCAGACTTCGAATCCACCCGGAAGCTGACCTTGCGCGTCGCTCTCTTCGCCACCTGTCTCGGTGACCGTCTCTTCGCGGACGCCTGCGCCGACGCGGTGCGCCTCCTGCGCAGACTGGGTTGCGACGTCGCCTTCCCCGAAGCCCAGACGTGCTGCGGTCAGCCGGCTTTCAATGCCGGCTACGTCGCGGAAGCCCGCCGCATGGCCCGGCACACGATGAGGGTCTTCGCCGACGCCGATCACGTGGTGCTGCCGTCGGGAAGCTGCGCCGGCATGCTCCATCGATACTATCCGGACTTCTTCGAGGGAGCCGAGCGTGTTCGCGCCGGGCAGTTGGCCGGGCGGACGTGGGAGCTCTCGCAGTTCCTGGTGCGCGTGCTGGGCGTGGTCGACCTGGGCGGGGGCCTTCGCGGAAGGCGCGTCGCCTATCATCACGGCTGTCACGCGCTGCGCGAGCTGGGCGTCCATGACGAGCCCGTGAGCCTCTTGCGCGCGGGCGGCGCCGAGGTGGTGCCCTGGGAGGCCGACCAGGAGTGTTGTGGCTTCGGGGGCCTTTTCAGCACGAAGTTCCCCCCGGTCTCGGCGGGCATGGCCGACCGGAAGCTGGAGTCGCTGCCCGCGGTGGACGTCGTGACGTCGGCGGACGGTGGGTGCCTCATGCAGATGGCGGGCCGCGCCGGACGGCGAGGCTTCGCGACGCCGTTCCGCCATCTCGCCTCGCTGCTCCTGGAGGCGACGGCATGACCAGAGCGCGTCCCGCCGATTATCCGCAAGCCGCTGCAGCCACGCTGCGTGACACGCCGGAGGTGCGTGACGCGGTCACGGCCGCCACTCGCACCTTCGACACCCACCGCCGCGAATCGTGGGCACAGATCGACGCGGAGCGGTGGCGGGACTGGTGCCGCGACGTGAAGGACCACGTCCTCACGCACCTCGACGATCTGCTGGAGCAGGCGGAAGTCCGCTTGGTCGCGAACGGGGCCACGGTGCACTGGGCGGAGGGCGCCTACGACGCGCTCGCGACTCTCGGACGCATCGTCGACGCGGAGGGGGTCCGCAGGGTCGTGAAAGCCAAGAGCATGCTCACCGAGGAGCTGGGGGTGAACACGTTCCTGGAAGGGCGCGGCGTCCACGTTCGAGAAACCGACCTGGGCGAGTACATCATCCAGCTTCTGGGCGAGCCACCCAGTCACATCGTGGGCCCCGCCATCCATCGGAGCGTCGACGATTGCAGGAGGCTCTTCCACCGGCACTTCGGCACCCCCCTCGACGCCACCCCGGAGGCGTTGGCGGCGACGGCGCGGCAGGCGCTTCGCGAGGAGTTCCTCGCAGCCGATCTGGGGATCTCGGGATGCAACTTCCTGGTGGCGGAGACAGGCACCCTCGCCCTGATCGAGAACGAGGGCAACATCCGCCTGAGCACGTCCGCGCCTCGGGTGCACGTAGCCTTCGTGGGCATCGAGAAGATCCTTCCCCGCATGGTGGACCTCTCCGGCTTCCTGCAGATCACCGCGCGCGGAGCCACCGGCCAGCCCATCGGGACCTACGTCTCCTTGATTCGGGGACCGCGGGGCGAAGGTGAGTCCGATGGGCCGGAGCAGGTGCACGTCGTCCTCGTGGACAATGGTCGCACCACGCTTCTCGCCGACGACGTCGCCTGGGAGACGCTCCGTTGCGTACGCTGCGGCGCCTGCTTGAACATCTGTCCGGTGTACCGACAGACCGGCGGCCACCCTTACGGCTTCACCTACTCGGGCCCCATCGGCGCCATCCTCGCGCCCGCGCTCCTCGGTCTGGAAGAGGCCATGCCCCTGCCCTTCGCCTCCAGTCTGTGCGGTGCCTGTGCCGACGTGTGTCCCGTGCGCATCCCCATTCCCGACCTCCTCTTGCATTGGCGTGCGCGCGCGGTGGAGGCGGGACTGACACCGCTCGGCGAGCGTGTGGCAATGCGCGCCTACGCTGCCGCCGCGGAGCGGCCCGGCGGCTTCTCCGGAGCCGGGAGTCTGCTCCGCTACGTGCCCTGGAAGCGGGGGGGGCGCGCCCTTCCCGTGCTGGGCGGGTGGAGCGCGGAGCGGGACCCGCCAGAGATCAGCGCCAGGCCTTTCCACAAGCTGTGGAGGGAGGGAATCGAGTGAGCGCCGCCCGGGATCGGATCTTCGGACGGGTCCGCGCGGCCGTTCACGGCCGGAAGCGCACGGACCATCCAGGAGACTTCCTGGGGTGGAGACCGGCCTCGTCGGTCACCGACGCCGTCGCGGGATTCACCGAGATGTTCACGGCGGCCGGAGGGGAGGTCGTGCGGCTCGCGAGCATGGGTCTGGCCTCGACCTGGCTGCGGGACTTCGCCGCGGGCTTCACGGGCGTGGCTCTGGGAGCCTCCTTGCCCGACGACTTCGTGCCGGATTTCTCCCTGGCGCAACCGGAGAGCGCGGAGCTCGGCGTGTCGACCGCGGTGGGCGCGGTGGCGGAGACGGGCTCCCTCGTTCTGGATGCCAGGGACGGACGCCGGGTTCAGCTTCTGCCTCCCACCCACGTTGTCCTCCTGCGCAAGGAGGTCGTGTACCCGACCCTCGCGGAGGCCCTCGAGGTCGTGAGCCGGGATCCACCCTCCGCCGTGGGGCTGCACTCGGGCCCCAGCAAGTCCGCCGACATCGGTCAGATCCTGGTGAAGGGCGTCCATGGTCCCGGACGCGTCATCGCGCTGCTCGTGGGATGATCCGTCCGCCTTTCTCGTGGTCCCGGATCGGAGCGGCGCTGGCGGGCTGTGCCGCTCTTTCCGTAAGCGGGGCTGCAGCGCAGGATTTGCGCTCGGCACTCCTGCGTCCCGACGATCCGTCCTGGGCCCAGACCGCCCCGGACACCTTCCGTGCGCGCTTCACGACCAGCCAGGGCGATTTCATCCTGGAGGTGGTGCGGGCGTGGGCGCCCCGAGGAGCCGACCATTTCTGGAACCTGGTGCGCCACGGCTACTACGACGACGCCCGCTTCCACCGGGTCGTGCCGGGCTTCATCGTGCAGTGGGGCGTTGCCGGTGATCCCAGGGTGAGCGCCGTATGGCTGCACCGCACGATCCTCGACGACAGCGTCGAAGTGGCCAGCAACGTGCGCGGCACCATCGCGTTCGCCTTCACCGACAAGGACACCCGGGCCACCCAGGTCTACATCAACCTGGTGGACAACATCCGCCTGGACGCCCAGGGCTTCCGGCCTTTCGGCCGGGTGGTCGAGGGGATGGACGTTGTGGACAGCCTCTACGGAGGATACGGTGAGTCGTCCGGAGGGGGCATGCGGGCCGCGAAGCAGGACTCCCTCGTGACCGGCGGGAATGCGTACCTGGATCGCGTGTTTCCACGGCTCGACCACCTGATACGCGCCGTTGTCCTGAATCGCTGACCGAAAGCCCTGGAGGACGCATGACCACCACCGGCGACGACCCTCGCCGTCTCCACCGCGTTCTGCGGGTACGCGACGGCCTCGCCGTCACGGTCGGCATCGTCATCGGTGCGGGCATCCTGCGCACCCCCGGGCTCATCGCGGGCTACCTGGGCAACGCCTGGCTCATTCTGGCCGTGTGGGTCGTGGGAAGCCTGGTGGCGGGGCTGAGCACGCTGGTCCTGGCGGAGATGGCCGCGGCGCTCCCGGAAGCGGGAGGAAAGTACGTCTACGCTCGCGAAGCCTGGGGCCCGGTCATGGGCTTCGTGGCGGGGTGGTCGGAGCTGCTTGTCACCCGGGGTTTCTCCGGAGCCTCGAAGGCGGTGGTCATCGCCGAGTACATCCGGCTCCTGGTGGGCCGGGGGAACGTGCCGATCCTCGCAGGAGGCGTCGTCCTGGGGTTCTTCTTTCTCCACACGCGCGGGCTCCGGGCCAGCACGGTCTTTCAGAACGTCACCACCGCGGTGAAGGTCCTCGTGATCCTGGTGATCGCCGCCGCCGGCATCTGGGCAGGGGACATGGCCGGCTTCCACGGCGGAGCGATCAGCGGTGGAGGCTCGTTCCTCGGCGGACTCGCGCTGGCCTATCTGGCGGTGTCCTTCGCGTGCTACGGATGGGAGGACGCGGCGAAGATGGCTGAGGAAGTGCGCGACCCCGGCCGCGCGCTGCCCCGCATCCTCGTCGGCGGCGCAATTGCGGTGGGGGTGCTCTACCTGCTCATGAACGTCTCGTTTCTGGCGGCCCTCACCCCCGCCCAGATGGCGGGCTCCGAGCTGGTGGCCAGCGACGCCATCGCCGGGGTCTTCGGCCACGCGGCGGGCACGGTGGTGGTGGTCGCGAGCCTGCTCATCCTGATCAGCAGCGGCAACGTCAACTTCCTTGGCATGCCCCGGGTGGCGTACGGGCTGTCACGGAACGGCCTGGCCTTCCGCGCTCTCGGCCGCGTAGACGAACGGGGCACGCCGCGCAACGCCCTCTACTTCATCTCCGCGTGGATCGGGCTCCTGGCGGTGACGGGTCGCTTCGAGCTTCTCATCCAGTACATGATGGTGGTGGCCATCACCGTGGATTCGATGGTGCTCCTCGGCTACTTCCGGCTGCGGGCGACGCGCCCGGAGATGGCACGGCCTTTCCACGTGCCCGGCCACCCGTGGGTACCCGGGCTCACCATCGCACTCTACGTGGCGATCCTGGCCATCCTGGTGTCGACGCAACCCGGCCTCGCCCTGGGTGGCGGCGCCATGGTGGCGGCCATGGTAGTGGCGGGGTGGATCGTCGCCCGGCGCAGAGGGGCCGGCGTCGGCTGAGGACGCCGGCCCACGGGACCCGATCGCTGTAGTCGCGAGGCGCGGTTCAACCGTCGACCGCTTCCTCGCTGCCTCAGCCCGAGTACTTCACCGAGCAGCCGTAGGGTCGGGACGTGGGCACGCTCACGGGCTTCCCGGCGGACAGCTCGGTAAGCGCCTGGTCGACGAGCTGCGTGGCCCGCTCGAGATCCTCGACTCGCGCCGTCGCCACGTTGTCGATTCCCCCCATGTAGCGCAGAACGCCGTCGGGATCGATGACGAACATGTGCGGCGTCGTCCGCGCGTCGTACAGGTGACCGACCTTGCCGTCGGGGTCCAGGAGCACCGCGTTGGCACGGCTTCCCTCCTTGGCGGAGCGCGCGTTCATGTCCGCGGCCTCGAAGTACCCCTGCTTCCCCGGGGCGGACGACACGATGGCCATCCAGACGACGCCTTTCGCCGTCCATTTCTCCTGCTGACCGGGGATGTTGCCGCTGCTGTAATGCTTCTTCACGTACGGGCAGTCGTAGTTCAACCACTCCAGGACCACCCACTTGCCGTGGTATTGCGCCAGCGAGTGCTCCTCGCCGTTGGTGTCGGGAAGGCTGAAGTCCGGCGCCGGCTTCCCAATCTCCGGTCCGGCCCGGCGGGCTTCGGTCATCGCCACCGACGTGGGCGTTGCTGCCAGCATTGTACCCGCCAGAAATGGAATCCATGCCAGCGATCTGAGCGTGAGCATCATGGACCTCCGTTGGATCGACCGGCAGTGAGGTACGCGCTCCCGGGCGTGTCCAGGCGCCCGAGCGCATCCAGCACGATGCCAGTGGTGAGCACCGCGGGGAGCAGCTCCGGCTCCGCCGCGGAATCAGGGGGATACAGCACATACAGTGGCACACCGCTCCGCCCGAAAGACGCGAGCGCCCGGGTGATGGCCGGATCACGACGTGTCCAGTCCGCTTTCACCAGCGCGACGTTCACGGCTTGGAACGCATCCATCACCTGATCGCTGGAGAGCACGAAGCGCTCGTTCACCTGGCAGGAGATGCACCACGCCGCGGTGAAATCCACGAATACGGCACGGCCTTCACGACGGTGATCCTCCACGACCCCGTCGCCGAAGGGCTCCCACCCCCCGGACATGGCAACGGACTCGGATCGAGACTCCGTTCCGGTCGGCGCCGCCCGCACGCCACGGGCCACCGCCACAACTGCCATCACCACGGCGACGCCAGCCAGCACACGCGAGGTCACCAGTGCCCCGCCCCGCGTCGTCGCTGCCGGCCATCGCCCCACCAACCACGCCGCGAAGCCGATCAGGATCAGGCACGCCAGAAGCGCCGCGACGCCGCCCATGCCGGTCTCCAGCCCAAAGACCCAGACCAGCCAGGCCGTGACCGCAAACATGGGAAACGCCAGCGCCTGCTTCAGGGACTCCATCCACGGCCCCGGCCGGGGAACGTGCCGGAGCAGGGCCGGCCACGACGACAGGACCGTGTATGGTGTGGCCATGCCAAGGCCCAAGACTCCAAAGATCGCCATGCTCTCGGTCGCGGGGCGCACGAGCGCCGCACCCACCGCTGCCCCCATGAACGGTGCCGTGCACGGCGTCGCCACGATGGTGGCGAGGACGCCGGTGAGGAACGAGCCTCGGTAGCGCTCGTCACCCGATCCGACCCCAGCCAGGCGCGTCAGAGACGCGCCGGCCGTCATGACTCCCGCAAAGCCGAGACCGATGACGAACAGAAGAACGCTCAGTGCCGCCACCACCCCGGGGCTCTGGAGCTGGAAGCCCCACCCCACCTGCGCGCCGGCCGCTCGCACGCCAAGCAATGTGCCCGCGAGCACCAGGAACGAGAGCACGACACCCGCGCCGAACGCCAGGCCGTGAAGACGCGTGCGCCTTTCGTCCCCATCTGCGTGACGGACGAAGCTGAGGATTTTCAGGGAGAGGACCGGGAAGACACACGGCATGAGGTTGAGGAGGAGGCCTCCGGCGAACGCCAGGACCAGTGCCAACGTGAGTCTCAGCGGAGGTACGTGAGCACTCCCTTGCGCACTCGCGCCGGCCGTCCCGGGGGTCGATGTCGCGGCGCCCGCTTCACGGCCGGCCGTCCCGGCCGAGGAGCTCGGGGCACCTTCCTCTCCTCCGGCGGCCGCGGTTGCGACACCCTCCACCGGTACCGTGAGGGCCACAGCCGGTCGGCGTCGCGCCTGGTCGAAGCCGCCTCCATCGGTTCGGACCAGCACACCGTCCAACTCGCTCGGGCCGGTGTTGTACGCCGAGCGTGTCAGAGCGATGTGCATGGCGCCGTCCTGCCATACGGGAACCTGGGGTGTCGCGTGCTCGAGGGCCGTGGGATCCAGGACGAAGAAGTAGACCGTGGTCGAGCCCGCGTCCTGCCCGGCCGGCGGGTCCACTACGAGGTCATAGCCTTCCGTGGTGGTGACTGCGTGGGCCTGCCATCCCGAGCCCTCCATCGGCAGTCGATCCCGAGTGGCGGCGAACGCCTTCTTCCACGCCGGGTCCGGCTTGCCGCCGTCCTGGGACACCGGAAGGTCGACGCCCAGCACCACCTCGGCTGGCAGGCAGATCTCCTGACAGACCAGGAACTCCGCGGAGAGGCCGACGTGCACCCAGGCTCCCGACGCGGCGGTTGCCGGAGCCGTGATATCTGTGAGGAGCATCACGCGGCCTGTATACGCGTAGCTCATGAGGGGCGGCACAGGAACGCGCTCCGGAGCGGGCCACTGAACGGGCCCGGCCTCGAATCCCTGGGGAAGCGCCCAATCGAGGACGGCTGCCGTCCCGGCATCCCCAGGGTTCCGCCAGTACGTGTGCCACCCATCATCCAGGTCGATGACCAGCGCCACCGTAAACGTCTCGCCCGGGCGTATGGAGGTCACCTCCGAGACGAGCCGCGCATCACTGTGTGGTGTGGAGTCGGGTGTCGCTGACAGAAACTCCTGCCCCATCACCTCGGCGGGGCAGGAAAGGCCGAAGAGAAGAGCCGGAACGATGAACCACCACCACCCCGGGTGGACCCCCGGACGTTTCGCATCCCCGTTCACCGTCGTGTCCGCCAATCCAGGCACCTTCGGCCGGTAGAGCCGGAGGCAGGAGGCCGCGGGGCCGATGCCGCGGCGAAGTCCGGCGTTGTCGTCACCAGAGTACTATGACGACACGTCATCGCGCGACAGAGTTGAGCTCCGGCGCGGCTGAGACGCGCGCGCGTTCCGCCTCGGCGAACAAGACTTCCCTCTGTCACCAACGTCGATCCGCCGCGACCTTTCGGGCCATGAACGCTCCGACCTCCGGCCTGTCCGAGATCGTCGCCACCTTGGCCGACCTGGGTGTCACCCACGTCCTCGGCATCCCCGACAACACATCGGGTCCGCTTTTCGACGTCCTCGGGACCGGTGAGGGCCCGCGGCGGATCATCGTCACCCGCGAGGGCGAAGCGTTCGCCCTGGCTTCGGGGCTGTGGCTCGGCGGCGCGTCGCCTCTGGTTCTGATCCAGAACACGGGTCTCCTGGAGTCGGGAGACGCCCTCCGGGGCACGGCCGCGCGCATGGGTGCCCCGATTCCCCTCATCGTCACCGGCCGCGGCTATGCCAAGATGAACGGGCTGGGGATCGATCGATCCACCCCACGTACCCGGGACCTCCTGGTGCGGGCCAACGTGGATTCGGTGGCTCTCCTCACCGAGCCCACCCTGGATGCCTGGGCCGTCCCCTGGTCCATCTGCCAGAATCGTGACGACGTATGCGATGCCATTCGACGCACGGTGACTGCGTCGCGGGAGCAGGAACGTCCGGTGGCCCTGGTGCTCACCACCTCCCTGGGCTGACGGAGATTACCTCGTGTTGACCCGTGCCCAGCTTCTCGAGCCTCTCGCCCGGTACCGGACCGACCAGGTGGTGGTGACGACCATGAGCACCACGCGGCCCTGGGGTCGAATCTCGGATTCCGACCTGGACTTCGCCTCCGCGGACTCTGCCATGGGACACACGGCCGATCTCGCCCTGGGAATCGCCCTGGCCCAGCCGGAGCGCACGGTGGTCTGTCTCAACGGCGACGGCAGCATGCTCATGACGCTGGGGACCCTGGCCACCGCGGTCGGCACGTCAGCGGCGAACTTCGTGCTCTTCGTCGTGGAGAACGGCAGCTACGAGATCACAGGGCATCAGCCAATCCCCGGAGACGACCGGGTGGATTTCGCGGGCTTGGCACGTGCCGCGGGCTTTCCACGAGTCTTCGCCTTCGAGGACGCCGAGGCCTACGCTGCCGCAGTCCCCGATCTGCTGGCGGGGTCCGGCCCCACCTTCGTGCACGTCCGCGTCGAGCGGGGTCGGGAAGGCCCCATCAGCCGCACCGAAGCCGAGGAGGCACGCTATCTCCGCTCCTCCCTGGCCGACTGGTCGCGGACCATGAGGCGCGCGCTCACGGGTTGACTGCCGCGTCCGTGTCTTCCGCGCGGAGCGGACCGACCCGCCTCTTGCTCGACCTGCACCCTCCGAGCCGCTACACCCGTCGATGACGACGGTCGTCACTTAACGATCCCGTCCCGTGCGGGCTCCATACGTTCGGAGCCGGGACGCCCCGAGTGTCCTGGGAACGGAAGGACGAGTACCGAAAAGGAGACGGGACGATGATGCGGACACTCGGTGGTGCGGCGATCCTCGCCGCGGTGCTGGCGCTGACGCCCCTGCAGACGATGGCCCAACAGGGCCGGATGGGTCGGATAGGTGGACGTGGGATGGGGTTGGGTCCCGGCATGGCGGCTCGCGCCGACAGCCTGAGAGGCCCCGGCGCCGAGGGTATCCTTCGCTTGAAGGATCAACTCTCTCTGACCGACGATCAGGTGAAGCGCCTCGATCAGCTTCGCGAAGAGGTCGTGAAGCAGCGCACGGCGCACATGGCACAGATGGAGGAGCTCTTTTCCCAGCTCCGCGCCGGTGAGATCAAACCTGAAGACTTGCGCACGCAGATGCAGGCGCAGCGGGATGCAACGGCTTCCGTTCGCGCGCAGCAGCTTCAGCGCGCACAGGCGGTGCTGAACGACGCTCAGAAACAGAAGATCGACGCGCTGCAGGCCCAAGGGAGGGCTTTCAGAATGGGCCGCCGGAGCGCCATGCGCGGAGGGCGGCCAGGCATGATGGGTGGTGGAAGGGGTGGCATGATGCGCGGTCGAGGATTCGGACCCCGGATGCAGCCGGGGATGTGGCGCCGCGGCGGCTTCGGACAGGGCATGGGGCCCGGCATGGGGCCCGGTGTGGGTCAGCGACAGGCTCCGGCCAGGATGGCCCGCCCTCCCTTCCGTGGACGCGGTGGGACGCCGCCGGACACCGTGCCCCCCGTGGGTGGTTGACGATAGAGGGGCCCACCGGTCAAACCTGGAACCCCCCAGGTGGGTGCCCTCAGCCCCGCCCGGCCTCGGTCGGGCGGGGCGACTTCTTTGTACGGAAGGACCCGCGGGTCAGCGCCGGCCGGCGGCCGAGGAAGCTCCCGGGTGCGCACGAAGCCAGGCGCGCAGGTCGCCCACGTCGTACTGGCCGTTCCCGTTCCCGGACGCGTCGAGGTACAGCCGCTCCGGGGAAGTCAGGGGTTGAGCGTCGGAAAGCAGGAAGGGCTGGACGAGCCGATCCTCTCCCACCAGCCACTCCGTGGCGGTGAGAGAATAGAAGAGCACGGGCGACTCGCTGCCTCGGCCGTCCACCACCCGCAGCGCGACGTCGAAGGGCCCGGTGCCCTGGATCGAGCCCGACGCCACCAGCTCGTCGTTGTCCACGGTCAGAGTCACTCCGTCGGGGGCCGCGCCGTCGGCCGTGTACGGCATGTAGCCGCCCGCGATGCGGAAGTGTCGCTCGAAGGGCTCCACCTCGGTGACAGGCACCGTGTCGGTCGGCTCCACGATGACCGGCGTGCGTGCCGTGGACAGGCGGACGAGCGCCCGGTCGCCTTCGGCCGACACCGAATGGATCGTCACTGACGTCGCGCTCCCGTCGTCCCGACGGAGCGAAGGCGTGGTCAGGTAGTCGAGCCTCTGGGCGACACCACCCACGCCCCAGGCATCTCCCGCCTCGCCGCGGTTGCCCCCTTCGAACGAATTGCGCTGCAGCCCGTTGTTGTGGTCCTGTTCCACCACGGAGAGGAAGTACGGCTGCCCGGAGCCGGGCGTGGGTCTCAGGCTACCCTCCGTGTCCTGGTGGTACACGAGCACCCCGGTGGCCGGCAGGTCGACGTCGAAGCCCGTATGCGTACGGTACTCCACGAGGAGGTACTCCCGACCCACGCTGTCCAGCGCGATGCGTAGCGGCCGTCCGGTCGTCTCCATGGGAGCCAGCTCGTACACCTTGTTGCGCACGTCTCCCACGTCGACGTAGTTGACCCACCCCAGCGTGTGCTTGGGGTACGCGCTCATGTGCGTGGGGCCGAAGGCCGCCCGCTCCGAGCCCACGGGGCCGCACCCCCAGGAGCCGGCGGCCATGAGCTCCCAGCACCCGAGAACCCAGCGCCGCCCTTCCGCCCCCACGTTGCCGACCGTCGGATGGTAGAAGTCCGGGAGGCCGAGGACGTGACCGAACTCGTGGGCGATGGTCGCGGCGGACTGGATCTCCGTTCCGGAGCAATCCATGGCGCTCTCGACGATGTACGCATCGACCTGGATATGGCCGCCGCCGGGCCGGATGTCATTGGTGACGTACGGCTGGTTGGGAGGCCATCCGGAGATGCCGAACATGTGTGGCCAGATGCCCGGACCGCCGCAGGACCCGGCCACCTCGACGAACTCGAAGGAGACGGCATCGACGAAGCCGTCGTCGTCCCCGGAGTTCGGGATGCCGTCGGGACCGTCGTTGTCGTAGAGCCCGAAGTCGACGGTGCTGTCCTCCAGCGCCAGGGCCTCGGTCAGGTACTGTCCCACCATCGCGTCCTCGCCCAGGCCCTGACTGGTGCCCACCACCTGTTGAAGCGTGAGGGAGGTGCGCACCCAAGACGCGACATCGCCGTCGACCTCCAGCTTTCCCTGGGACATCTCGAGGTAGGCGTCGGTGAGCGTTCCCTTCGGCGCCGGCCCGGTGAAGAGGATCTGCTGGATCTGCTGGCTGGTGACGGGCGGATCCGGAGAGTCGGAGAAGAGCCCCGGAATCACGAGGATACGCTTGGCGCCCACGGCGCTCCGAATGACCCGCGCTCCGCTGGCGTCGACCCCGAAGAGCCCATTGGGAAGCGTGAACGCACGTGGGTTACGCTCCAGCCGATCGTAGTATGCCTTGGGGAGCACGGCGCCAGCGGTGCGCGGCGCGCTCACCTGGGCACCCAGGTGCGCCACAGCCATCGAACAGAGCCCGATGGACGCTGTGCTCGCCGCCACGGCCCTCCAAGCCCGGACGCGCCTCCGCCCCGCTCCAGAGAGGGTCTTCCACCCCATCCTCCCCGGCACGCGGACCTCCCCTGGGGCGCCCATCACCGGAACTCCACGGCGTAGCCGCTCAACCCCACGCGGAGCCGATCGTCGGACCCGGCGACCTGGAGCACTACCGCGGCGGGCTTCTGTGTGGTGTCGGCCAGGGCCACCCGGAAGGCGAGATCACCCACACCGTCCCGGGCCACCACCACGCGTACGCTGTCGCCGCGGCGCAGGCTCCAGACCCGTCCCTGAACCGGCGTCACGTCCCCCACACCCGCCCCGAACAGGGAGAACACGGCCGCCCCCTCGGGTCCGTTGGGGGAAACCAGTGCCGCCGTCACGACGCCGGGGCCGGCGGTGGGGCCGGCGTCGTGGCACGCGACGGCCGCTGTCAGCACCGAGAGTGCAACCGCACCCAGGAGGGTCCGGACACGCGTAAAGGGTCTCATGATCTTCACCTACGCTCCAGCGCCTCCTTCGTGGCACGATACCCCTCCTCCACGAAGTACCGGACGTTCGCGAAATCGAAGGACTCGTACCCGTCCAGGCGCGGACGCACGAAGAGCAGCGGGGGGCCGGTCCACCCCTCCAGGAGCTCCCGCCGGCGCCGGAAGGTCATGATGGAGTAGATGCGCTGGTGTATTCCGAGGATCCCCTGCGCAAGGATCTTTTCCATCTTCCCGTTCTCACCGACCCCTACGTCGATTCCCACGATGCCGGTAGCTCCCAGCTCGACGGCGCGGCGGAGGGGCAGCGGGTGCTCGCTACCGCCGTCCACGAAGACCCGACCTCCAAGGAGCGCGGGAGGATAGAAGACGGGCAGCGCCGATGATGCGTATACCGCCTCCAGGAGCGAAACGTCGGTCCGCGCGCCGGCACCGAACCACTCGGTGTGGCCGGTCTCCAGATCCACTGCGTTGACCTGCAGCGGCACCGTCAGGTCGTCCCACCCTCCGCTGGGTAGCAGCGCCCGATAGTAGTCCTCGAGGACGTCCCCCCGAAATACGCTGGGCTGCCGAATGCCGTTGATCCACGCCACTCGGCGAT
This sequence comes from Gemmatimonadota bacterium, assembly GCA_022340755.1. Classification (GTDB taxonomy): domain Bacteria; phylum Gemmatimonadota; class Gemmatimonadetes; order Longimicrobiales; family Gaopeijiaceae; genus SZUA-318. The sequence goes on along the minus strand of JAJDNI010000208.1, from coordinate 19,104 downwards.
TCACCCGCACGATGTCGTGTCGGCGTAGACGATGCGCCGCCTCACGGAGCTGTTCCCACCCCGCGCCGGCCGCGACAAGGGCACCCACGAGCGCTCCGATGCTCGTGCCGATGATGCCCGCCGGCTTCATTCCCGCCTCTTTCAGAGCCCTCCAGGCGCCGATATGGGCGAGTCCCTTGAGGGCACCACCTCCGAGCACGAGCCACGGGTTGCTTCCCAGGGATCCGAGGTGGGCGGGAGGGGTACCTTCAGCCCCGTCCTCGGGGGATACTGGAGACGCGGGATTCGCCGGCATGCGTCGTCTTTCCTCCACTTGACCCCCGTAGGGGCCCTGCCTAGGTTCATGAAACCGAGAATCATTCTTGATAAGGTGCCCAGCTTTTCTGAGCACCCATCGTCGAGGACCCGATGAGCGACGCTCCCATTCTGAAGATCGCCGGACTCCGCGCCAAGGTGGCGGACGAAGATCTAGAGATTCTCAAAGGGGTCGACCTGACCCTAGGCAAGGGCGAGGTCCACGCCATCATGGGGCCCAACGGCTCCGGAAAGAGCACGTTGGCCAAGGTGCTGGCGGGCCATCCCTCGTACGAGGTCACCGGCGGCACCGTGGAGTTCTACGGAAAGGACCTCCTTCCCCTGGAGGCCGACGAGCGCTCCCGGGCGGGCATCTTCCTGGCCTTCCAGTACCCCGTGGACATTCCTGGTGTCTCCATCGCCAATTTCATGCGCACCGCCGTGCAGGCGCACCTCCCCGAGGGCGAGGAGCTGGACCTCTTCGACTTCCAGGACATACTCCTGGAGCGCATGGAGATGCTGGAGATGGAGCCCGCCTTCGCCGAGCGCCACGTGAACGACGGCTTCTCGGGCGGCGAGAAGAAGCGCAACGAGATCCTGCAGATGGCGGTGCTCAAGCCCAACCTCGCCCTCATGGACGAGACCGACTCGGGCCTCGACATCGACGCCCTCAAGATCGTGTCCGGTGGCGTGAACAAGCTCGCCGAGGAGAACCCCGACATGGCGGTGCTCCTCATCACGCACTACCAGCGACTGCTGGACTACATCACGCCCCACCACGTCCACATCATGGTGCAAGGGCGCATCGTCCAGTCCGGCGGTCCCGAGATCGCGCTGGAGCTGGAGGAAGAGGGCTACAAGAGCTGGCGGGAGCACGAAGCCGCGACCGGCGTCTGACGAAGACGGAGACTTCACATGCCACAGAACGAAGTCATCAAGGACCTCAACCTCGATGAGTACAAGTACGACTTCATCACCGAGGGCAAACCGGTCTTCAGGGCGGAGAAGGGGCTGAACGAGGAAGTCGTGCGCCAGATCTCCCAGCACAAAGGCGAGCCCGAGTGGATGCTCGAGTTCCGCCTGAAGGCGCTCAAGATCTATCAAAAGAAGCCGATGCCCACGTGGGGCGGCGACCTGAGCGGCCTCGAGGACGTTCTCGACGAGATCTACTTCTACGTGCGCCCGCAGGACCGCATGGGCCACACGTGGGACGAGGTTCCGCAGGAGATCAAGGACACGTTCGAGAAGCTCGGGATCCCCGAGGCCGAACGTAAGATCCTGGCGGGTGTGGGCGCCCAGTACGAGTCGGAGATGGTGTACCACTCGCTGCGGGAGGAGTGGACCAAGAAGGGCGTCATCTTCGACTCCATCGAGGACGGGCTGAAGAACCACCCCGAGCTCTTCCGCGAGCACTTCGCCACGGTCATCCCGCCGCAGGACAACAAGTTCGCAGCGATGAACTCGGCGGTGTGGTCCGGAGGGTCCTTCGTCTACATCCCGCCGGGCGTGAAGCTGGAGACGCCGCTACAGGCATACTTCCGGGTGAACCAGGAGCGCATGGGGCAGTTCGAGCGCACCATCATCATCGTCGACGAGGGCGCCAACGCGCACTACATCGAGGGATGCACCGCGCCGGTCTACTCCACCGAGTCGTTCCACTCAGGCGTCATCGAGATCGTCGTCAAGAAGAACGCCCGCTTCCGGTACACGACCATCCAGAACTGGTCCAACAACATGTACAACCTCGTCACCCAGCGGGCGATGGTGCACGAGGGCGGGCACATGGAGTGGCTCGACGGCAACCTGGGCTCGAAGCTCACCATGAAGTACCCGTCGTGCTACCTGGTGGGAGAGCACGCGCACGGCGAGATCCTGTCCATCGCCTACGCGGGTGACGGCCAGCACCAGGACACCGGCGGCAAGGTGGTCCACGCGGCGCCGTACACCACGTCGTCCATCGTCTCCAAGTCCATCTCCAAGGGACACGGGCGCTCGTCGTACCGCGGTCTGCTCAAGGTGTACGAGGGCGCGCACCACGCGCGCTCCAACGTGGAGTGCGACGCGCTCCTCATAAGCGACACGTCGCGTACGGACACATATCCGTACATCGAGATCGAGGAGAACGACGCCAACGTCGGACACGAGGCGTCGGTGTCGAAGATCGGCGAGGAGCAGCTCTTCTACCTGAAGAGCCGTGGAATCTCCGAGAGTGAGGCCATGGCCATGATCATCCGGGGATTCATCGAGCCCATCGCCAAGGAGCTCCCCCTGGAGTACGCCGTCGAGCTGAACCGGCTCATCGAGCTGGAGATGGAGGGCTCCGTCGGATGATCGGAGAGTTGATGGAAGGCGTCACGGAAGCCTTGAACGGCGTGGCCGTCGGCAAGGTATCCGCAAAGGAGCCCAACTGGCTCCGCGAGCGTCGGGACCACGCCTGGGACGTCTACGAGCGCACTCCCATGCCCACGACGAAGCTCGAGGAGTGGCGCTACACCGACCTGCGGAAGAAGCTCGACCTCGCTGCGCTGAAGCTGTCGGAAGCGCCGCCGCCGCCGGATGATCCGGAGCGGTGGCCGCTGCGGCTGCGGGAGTCCATGGCGCTGGACCGGGAAGCGTCGGGGCGCATCGTCCTCTTCGACGGACACACGGTGCACACCGAGCTGGACGAGGAGCTGAGGGCAAAGGGAGTCGTGCTCTGCTCGCTCCACGACGCCGTCGAGACGCACCCCGAGCTCGTTAAGGAATACCTGGCCACCCAGGCGGTGCCGCCGGAGGAGGGCAAGTTCGCGGCGCTGAACGCAGCGCTCTGGAACGACGGCATCTTCCTGTACGTGCCCCGGGGCGTGCATCTGGACTGTCCCGTGCGCATCACCCGCTGGTTCACGGAATCCGGCGCCGCCTACTTCTCGCGGACGCTCATCGTGGCGGATACGGCAAGCCGTGTCTCGTACGTGGACGAGTTCCTCTCCGACGACTTCGAGGCGCAGACGCTGACGTCTTCGGCCGTGGAGGTCATCGCCCGGGATGGGGCGCAGGTGCAGTATGTGGCCGTACAACGCCTCGGAAGGGGCGCGTTCTACCAGTCGGTGCAGCGTACCCTGGCGGGGCGGGATTCCACGTTGGACACGCTGAACGTCGCGCTGGGCGCCACCACCACGCGGGTGGACCTCAACGCGCGGCTGCTGGGTGCTGGCGCCAACTCCGACATGCTGGGTCTGTACTTCGGCGACGACGACCAGCACTTCGACTTCAACACCAGCCAGGACCACGTCTCGGGCAACGCCGGCAGCGACCTCCTGTACAAGGGTGCACTGGATGGCCACAGCCGGGCCGTGTTTCGAGGCATCATCCGAGTGCACAAGGGCGCTCAGAAGACCGATGCGTACCAGACGAACCGGAACCTTCTGCTTTCGCCCCACGCGCGGGCGGACTCCCTGCCCAACCTCGAGATCGAGGCTGACGATGTGAAGTGCTCCCATGGAGCCACTGTCGGCCAGCTCGATGACGAGGCGAAGTTCTACCTGATGAGCCGGGGCATCCCGCGCATCGCCGCGGAGCGGCTCGTGGTGCTCGGATTCCTGGGTGAGGTGCTGTCGCGGCTGCCCCTGGGAGGTGTAGGCCACAAGGTGACCCGGGTGATCGAAGAGAAGTTGGGACATCATGGCTGAGTGGGTCCGGGTGGCCGCCGTGGCCGGCTGCCCCGTCGGCCAGCTCACCTCGGTGGCGGCCGGCGGTGAGCAGATCGTGCTGGCCAATGTGGACGGAGACGTCTACGCTTTGCTGGACCAGTGCTCCCATGAGGAGTACCCCCTGTCCGACGGCGACCTCGAGGGCACCGATCTGGTGTGCATGTACCACGGGGCCCGCTTCGACGCGTGCACAGGTAAGAACAAGGGCCTCCCGGCCATCCGGCCCGTCCGGTCGTTCCCGGTCGACATCCGGGATGGAGACGTCTACGTAGAGGTATGAGCAGCTTCGACCCGGTGGCCATCCGCCGGGAGTTCCCGACGCTGGATCAGCAGGTCAACGGCAAGCCGCTCGTCTACCTCGACAACGCGGCCACGTCCCAGAAGCCCCGGTCCGTCCTCGACGCCCTGAACGGGTATTACCTGCACGACAACGCCAACGTGCATCGGGGCATCCACGAGCTGTCTCGCCGGGCCACCGAAGCATACGAGGAGGCCCGGGCCAAGGTCGCCCGCTGGATCAACGCTGCGGACCCCCACGAGCTCGTGTGGACCCGGGGCACCACCGACGCGATCAACCTCGTGGCGGGCTCCTGGGGAATGGACAACATCAAGGCCGGCGACGAGATCCTCCTCACCGTCCTGGAGCACCACTCGAACCTGGTGCCCTGGCAGCTCCTGGCCCGGCGCGTCGGCGCGAAGCTCCGCTACGTCGAGATCGACGATCAGGGACGTCTGGAACTGGGCGACCTCCCCTCTCTTCTCACCGAGCGCACCAAGCTCGTCGCCTTCAACCACGTCTCCAACGCGCTGGGCACCATCAACCCGGTGAAGGACATCGTCGCCGCGGCAAAGAAGGTGGGTGCGGTCGTCCTGGTAGACGGCGCCCAAGGGGCTGTGCATATGCCCGTGGACGTGCAGGACCTGGGCGCGGACTTCTACGCCTTCAGCGGCCACAAGATGTGCGGGCCCACGGGCATCGGCGCCCTCTGGGGACGCCGCGAGCTCCTGGAGTCCATGGAGCCGTACCAGGGCGGCGGCGAGATGATCGAGTTCGTCGAGCGCGACATGAGCACGTGGGCCGAGGTGCCCCACAAGTTCGAGGCGGGCACGCCGAACATCGCCGGGGCCATCGGCTTCGGCGCCGCGGTGGACTTCCTGGCGACGTTGCCCGCCGAGGAGGTGGCGGCCCACGAGCGTGCGCTCATGTCCTACGCCATGGAGCGTCTGGCAGAGGTCCCCGGTATGCGCATCTACGGCCCCGAGTCGGTCGAGGACCGGTCCGCCGTGGTTTCCTTCACCATGGGCGACGCGCATCCCCACGACATTTCCACCATCCTTGACTCCGAGGGCATCGCGGTGCGGGCCGGCCACCATTGCGCCCAGCTCGTGATGAAGCGGTTCGGCGTGTCGGCCACCGCTCGGGCTTCGTTCTACATCTACAACACCCGGGACGAGATCGACCGCCTGGCGGACGCCCTGGAGGTCGTGAGGGGCATCTTCGGGTAGGCGGCGCATCCCTCTCCCCCACTCGGCCGGCCGGCCGGACCGCGCCGGACCTGCGCTGCAACCCGTTGCCTGTCCCGCTAGATTGTAGTCGTTATGGAAACGCCACAGCTCAGCTCGCTTTACCAGCAGCTCATCCTCGAGCACTACAGGAGCCCGAGGAACAAGGGGGACCTCCCGGACAAGACCGTGGAGATCCATATGCGCAATCCCTCGTGTGGAGACGAGATCCGCCTGCAGCTCCGGATCGAGGATGGCCGTATCGCCGAGGCGAAGTTCGTGGGCTCCGGCTGCTCCATCTCCCAGGCCGCGGTGAGCATGATGACCGGGCTCATCAAAGGACGGGCGCTGGACGAGGCCGACGCCCTGGCCGAGCGCTTCAAGGAGATGATGCACGGAGACGAAGCCGCCGCGAAGGACCGCAGCATGGGTGATCTGCGTGCCTTGGCGGGAGTGAGCAAGTTCCCCGTCCGCGTCAAATGCGCGCTTCTCGGGTTCGACGCCCTGCAGGAGGCGCTGAAGCAGACCGCTGGGGGAGAAGAACACTGAGCACCGCAGCCGTATGTTCGGCGCATCTCGCCGACACCCCGGCCGGACCCGTCACGATCTGGGTGACGCAGGCCGGAGTGCGCCGCATCGAGTTCGGACCCCTCCCCGGGGAGGCGCACATCGACCCGGAGAGCGCGTGGCCGCCACTCCTGCACGAGGCCGTACGGCAGCTCCAGGAGTACTTCGAGCGCAAGCGCCAGACTTTCGACCTGCCCCTGGACATGGAGGCCACAAGCTTCCAGAGGACCGTCTACGACGAATTGCTGAAGATCGAGTACGGGCACGTGACGTCGTACGGCGAAGTGGCGGAAGGCGTGGGCCGTCCCGAGCTGGCCCGGGCCGTGGGGCAGGCAGTGGGCGCCAACCCGGTTCCCATCGTGATCCCCTGTCACCGGGTGGTGGCGTCGGACGGCAAGCTGGTGGGTTTCGGAGGGGGGCTCCCCGCAAAGGTCGCGCTCCTCCGCATCGAGGGCATCGAGGTGGACGGCGACCGGCCGTCCAGCAAGGTGCGTCCCGACGTGCTCCGGCTGGAGCTGTAGCGGAACGCCCCACCCCGGCGGGAGCTTCGGTCGCGGTAGCCGCTGCGGCCGTCTTGCGAACCCCAAGGCTGTCCCACGTGTAGGAGTCGAACGCTCCGTTCGACCCAAGCCCGGTCGGAGCCGATGTCGAACGTCCACCGGACCCCCAGAGGGCCGATGTCCCTACCCAGCATTTTCCTGCGAGCCCCCGGCGCTGCATTCGTCGCTACCATCACACTTACGCTGGCGGCCTGCGGCGGCTCGTCCGGAGCCGACCGCGCCGCCGACGCCACGGCCCAGAAGCCAGACACGTCCATCAAGCAGATCGCGCGTCAGCCGTTGACGGCAGCGGACTTCGCGGGCCTGGACAGCACGCAGCTGGTCATGGAGCTCCCCTGGACGGAGAACAAGGTCAGTCGCGATCCCGCGCCGGAGGCGCCCCGCGCCTCGTTGAAGAGCGTGGCCACCAAGGGAACCGAGGGATTCGACCGGGTCCTGTTCGGATTCGACGACTCCACCCCGTTCCCCGGCTATGCCGTCTCGCGGGGCCAGCCCGGCGACACCCTCGTCTGCGGCAATGACACGACCACGCTGAACCTCGGCGGCACGGCGGTCTTGCTCGTGCGACTCAATCCGGCCCGGCCGGGGGACGGGAAGACGACATGGGTGCGCGAGGGCACGAAGTCACTCGGGCTCACGCGTTTCCAGAAGGGCGGGCTCGTTTGCGACGATGGCCACGACGTGATCTGGGCCGCCAGCGTGGCGGACGGCAAAGAAGTGCGAGTGCTGGAGTTCAGGAACCCGCCGCGGCTGGCCGTGGACATCCGCTGAGCGACGCAGTGCGGCGCCGGCAACGACACCGGTGCCGGTGACACAGAAGACCGGGACTGTCCCCGTCGGAGCGGGCTATGTGAACCGCGCGGGAGACAGTGGTACCCACCGCGAATCGGTCTGCCCGTCCACAGCGTAGTCGGCCACCAACGAGCCCGTGGCTGGCCCCAGCGTCAGGCCCAGCATGCCGTGCCCCGTGGCGACAACCACCCCGTCGACACCGGCCAGAGGCCCGACGATGGGCAGGCCGTCGGAAGCCATGGGCCGGAGGCCGCACCACTCCGACAGGGGCGCCGGGTCGCCCAGCGTCGGCAGGTACAGGCGCGCGGAGCGGGAGAGCTGCTCGAGCCGGTCGGGACGCATCTGGTGGTTCAGGCCACTGAACTCCATGGTGCCCGCGAACCTCACGAAGCCTTCCATGGGCGTGCAGAAGACCGATGTCTCGTTGAGCACGCACGCGATACGCAGCGCCGGCGCGGCATCGTCACCCACCGGCAAATCCCTGTGGTAGCCCTTGCCCGGCTGCACGGGAAGACGCGTGCCCAGCCGTCGAGCCATCTCAAGGCTGAACGGCCCGGTAGCCAGAACCACCACGTCCGCCTCGAGGCTCTCACCTCGCGCGGTGAGCACGCCGGTAGCCTTTCCGGAGGACACGAGCACCTCCTCCACACCCACGCCCTCGCGGATTTCCACCCCCCGCATCCTCGCCCGCTCGGCGAGCTCCAGCACGAACTGGTGGGGATTCAGGGTCGCAGCCTCGGGATAGTACACGCCACCCAGGACGTCCTCGGCCAGCGCCGGCTCGGTACGGCGCAAGGTCTCGCCGTCGACGACGTCCGGGTGGTACCCGTACGCACGGACGGTGTCGGCCTCGTGCTTCGCCCCCTCGAGCGCGCGCTCCGTCCGGCATACGTCGAAGTACCCTGCCCGTCGATACCCGCATGCCAGCTGCTCATCCGACACGATCTCGTCGAAGAGTCGCAGGGCCTCCATACCCCAGGGCGCCATAACCTCCATGCACGCCTGCACGTGGCTTTCCGTACAGTGGAGCGCGAAGTCGGTCAGCCACCGCATGAGCTCAGGGTCCCAGCGGGGCTGTATGTACAGGGGGCCCGTCGGGTCTGCGAGCTGCTTCAGAGCCTGAGGCAGCCGCCCAGGCTTGTTCAGCGGCGGGTGTCCCGCCGACACCGTTCCGGCGTTCCCCGACGACGCCCCGGACGCCAACCGGTCACGCTCGAGCAGCATCACGTCCGCGCCCCGCAGACGGAGCCAGTAGGCGCAACACACTCCGATGACGCCGCCACCGACCACCACGACCTTCGCCGAACCCATCAGGCCACCTGCGGATCCAGGAGCACCTTGATGGAGCCTGTCTTGCGGCGGTTCGCCGCAGTGGAAAGCGCGTCCCGATACTGCCGCAGCGGAAAGACGTGCGTAACCATATCCGACACCGGAGCGCCGGTCTCGATCAGGAGGTCTTGGGTGACCTGGAACGTGTGGGCGTGCCCCTCCCGCCAGGCTTCGCGACCGTATCCGACGAACCCCTTCACGTCGAGCTCGTGCGCCCATACGAAGGTGAGGTCGAGCTTCTTGATCTCGGCGGCACAGCCGAGCATGACGATCCTTCCCCGCGCTGCGGCGAAGCGCATGGCCTGTGCGAGCGTCTGGCCACTGCCCACACAGTCGAAGATCAGCGGGAAACCGCCGCCGGCGTACACCTCGTCTCCAACAATGGGCATGTACGCCTGGGCACCGGTGTCCACCAGTGCATACCTGGCCTCGTCACCCGGTGAGACCACCGAGGATGCGCCCAGCTTCCGGGCGATGGCGGCTTCGTTGCCACGCTTGATCTGCGCCACCAGCTCCCCCTGGTAGCCGGCAGCGCGCAATGACCAGATGGTGCCGAGAGCGATGGGCCCACTGCCGATGACCAGCACCGGCCCCCGACCCCAGGGGCGCATCCCCAGGACCGCGTGCATGCCGACGGCCAGAGGCTCCATGAGCGCCGCCGTGCGATCGTCCAAGGCGTCATCGACGGGAAAGAGCTGGCTCTGATGGGCGATGATGCGCTCGCTCCAGCCACCGGGCAGGTCGGCGTGGTATCCCAGCGTTGCGCCCCGGCGGATCGCGTGCCCGGAAACCTGGAGCTCACCCTCCTCTCCCATGCGGGTGCAGGTGCAGTGCAGCCCATCGGCGCAGGAGGGACACGCCCGTTCGCCGGGATAGCCCCGCATGACGCAGGAGATCATCGGGTCCACGGCCACCCGTTGCCCGACTTCTACGCCACGGACGGCGGGCCCTGCCTCGATGACCCTCGCCAGGATCTCGTGCCCCAGCACCGCCGGGAAGGATCCGAACGGTTCCATGGCGGGGCTGGCCTTGAACGTCAGATTGCTGACATCCGTGCCACAGATCCCCGCCTTCATCACTTCCAGGCGAACCCAGTCCCCGGCTGGCAGGGGAGCCTCGGCGACATCGCCGATCCGGAGGCCACTCAGGGCACCGAAGACAGCCGACTCCGTGACCCTGCCGAGTCCTTTGCCCAGCAGGAATCCTGGGATGGTGACGTTGAACGAGACAGCCCGCATTCGCCCGCGCCCGCCTTCAGCCCGTGGGACCGAAGAGTTGATTCCCTCGAGCGGCAGGGTCGTCGCTCCGATAGAACTGGTGCGCCATCTCCAGCAACTCTCCGCGTGTGACCACCCCGTCCCCGTCCAGGTCCAGGTCCATGAATACCTGGCGGGCCAGAGTCGATTTGAGCCCGTACACGCCGTAGAAGTTGCAGAACTCGTCGGCGCCCAGCATGCCGTCGCCATCGTCGTCGAAGATGTCGATGAGGCGGTCGGTCACAGCTGCGACTTCGGCTTCGTAGCGCGCCTCGTCGGAAAGCACCTCGTCCCAGTAGCCGAGCCACTCGTCCAAATCCACCCCACCGTCGTGATCGACGTCAGCGCTCTTCCTGAGCGCCTCCCAGCGGTGGAGATAGCCCTCCTTCAAGGCCCGGTGCCTCGGTGAGTTCTCGCCCAGACCGTGCAACATGCGGACGTTCTCCACCACCCGCTCGAAGTCCTGCAGCGCGATACACCCGTCGTCGTCGACGTCGTAGACCCTGAAGTACCGGGTGAGCTTCTTCTTCTGCAGATCGGACAGCATGGAACCTGTCTCCTCACGATCTCGCTGTGGGTGCCGGAGGCATCTGGTCGGGCTCTCAAGATAGAGTCAACGGCAGCATGTGTCGCCATCGCCCCCCTGCCGCGGCTCGAGGGTCAGCTGGCCGCCACCGTGGTTCTTCGGCCCACGTACAGTCCCCTCGAAGCCATCGCATCGGGAAGCATGGTGGCCGAGAGCCCTGCCTGGCGGAACGCCTCCTCCATCTCCGCCCGCGTGAAGAGCCCCAGCTCGTGCACCTCCGAGCGCTGTTGGAGCCCCTCCGGCCTGGCAATCAGATACCCGAACTCCAAGCGGGAGATCGTGCCGTCGATGACGAGCCGGGAAGCACGACAGACCTTGAGGTCTTCCGCCTCGCCGGTGACCATCGTCAGGTACCGGTCCGTCATCTCACCGGGCTGGAACCAGGGCTCCACCACGAGCACTCCCGATGGTGTCAGGTGTGCCGCCAAGCGAGCGACGGTCTGCCGCAGCCGCTCCCTCGTGCAAACGTACCCGATGGCGGAGAAGAGGCTGAGCACCGCGTCGTACCGATCGGGAAGGGCAAGGGTCGCCATGTCCCCTACCTGGATTCGTGCCTCCGGAGACTTCCTGCGGGCGAGATCGACGAACGCGGGCTCCAGGTCGACACCGTCGACCTCGAAACCCAAGTCCCGAAGGTGCCTGAGGTGCTCCCCGGTGCCGCAACCCACGTCCAGGACTCGCCGCGCGTCCGGATTCCCCTCGCGGATGACCCCTGCGATCATCTCGGTCTCGGCACGGTAATCCTTCCGGCCGAGATACAGCAGATCGTAGAACTCCGCGGCCGCCGCGTAGCTGCCCATTGCGCGCTCTCGCCCCATGGCGCGATGGGACCCCGCGGCCCACGTCGCGCACGTCCTCGATGTCTCCCGTCGCTACTTCCGATACCGGTAGATACGCACGTACTCGACGTTCATCGCGTCGCGCCAGACCCCGACCAACCTGGAGTCCACTACCTGCGTCAGCTGCACGGGCACCTCAATGCGGCCGAGGAACACCCGATCCGAACCGTACACGTCGAAGCTCCCGTACTCGTAGCGTTCGACCCATACGCTGCCGTCGTCGGCGACCACGAGGCTCCGGTACGCGGGAAGCACCCGGGGGACGTGCGGGTTACGCAGCACCGACAGGTACTCCTGCCGACGGGGCGAGTCACTGGCGCCCTGCCCGAACATGTCGATGTACTCCTGCTCTTCCCTGGCCGTCACCGGGGCGGGATCCCGTTCGAAGCCGTAGCTCTCCACGAGGCTCCCACCGCGGAACACCCGGATGCGGAAGAAGGGGCCACTCGTCGCGAGCACCTCGTCGCCGGAGAGGTCGAAACCCGGGTTCACGGTGAAGGGGATGGGAATCTGACTGTGCCCCGTCCAAAGCCACTTCGGCGCCGGCGCCCCCCCTTCGGGCACGATGTGCATGTCGGAGTAGTCCACCCGCGCGAAGATCGCCGTATCGGGGATGATCGACCCGGGCTCGAGAGTCCCCGCGGGAAGGACCGGGCGGATCCGCGCCAAGACCGTCCCGTCGGAAAACACACGAAAGGCGTTGGGTGGGTACTCCTCGCCGGTGTGGGCCGTGACGATCCGAGCTACGGCCCCCTCGGGGTCCAACACGGTCATACGCCCCTGCGCGTCGTCCCAGACTGCGACGCTGTCACCCCGGAAGGCGCCGAGCAAGCGCACGCTCATGAATTCCCCCGGACCCTCGCCGCGTCCACCCACCGACTTCCAGAACGAGCCGTCGGGGTGGAAGATCCGGATCTCGTCGGACTGTGCGTCTGCCACCCAGATGTTGCCCCGGGGGTCCACCCGCACTCCCCGGATGTTGCGGAATTGCGTGGGTCCGCTGGCGTCCGGCCCTCCCAAGCTGAGCACGGCAGGGGTATCCACCGTCGCGAAGGTCCGCGACGTGTCGGCGCTCAACGTGATGCGCACGCCGGCGCTGTCGGCGACCGTGACACCTCCAGAACCGCGAGCCGTGCACCCCGGGACGGCCACAACGAGCCAGAGGGCGAGGCACGCCATCACGGCGGATCGCAGCGTATGAAGAAACAGGTCCGTGAGATTCGATCCAACAACTCGCATGTTCAACTCCTGCCCGCGGCCGTTGTCGCGGGGTGCCTCAATCTGAGAAGGGCCGCTCGCCCGCACCATCATCCCTTCCGGAGGTCGAGCTCGTACAGAGGGTGAACCAACCCCGTTCCCGAAAAGACCTCGTCCCGCAGGTGACGAAATCCGAGCTTACCGAGAATGCGGCGGGACGCGTGGTTTAGTGGGTTGTGCCCAGCGAGAAGAGAGGCCACTCCGAGCTCCTCCGCAGCGTACCGGATGACGGCGCGCGCCGCCTCGGTGGCGAGCCCCCGGCCCCAGAATCCGAAGCGCAGGTGGAAGCCCATCTCCCAGAGGTCCTCGTCGCCCTCGTACGGCTTGAGGCCGCAGCACCCCACGAACTCTCCGGAAGTCAGCAAGAAGAAGGGCCAGTACTGCACGCCCACCTCGTTCTGGTTGCGGATCTCCCGCGCCAGGCGTTCGCGGACCTCGTCCGGCGCGAGTCGCCCCCGGGCATCGATGAGACGCGTGACCCGTGGGTCGGCCCACAGGCTGATGGCCAGGTCGAAGTCCTCGTCACTCCAATGGCGAAAGCCCAGGCGCTCGGTTGTGAGGAAGTGGTCGACCGTCATGCATCCTCGAAGAAGGAGACCGCGCCCGTCTCGAGGGCATACTCGGCACCCACCACCAGCAGGTCATCGTGCTCGACGAGGTCCTCGAGGATCCGGGAGCCGTACCGCACCTGACCCACCGAAGCGCGGATGTTCGCCCGGACCGCCCTCTGGATGAGCGTGCCCCTGTCACCGTCGGGCTCGGCCTCCAAGAGGGGCTTCACCACCGGACGGATGCGATCGACAATGGACCGGAGGTTCGGTGACCGGCTCTCCGAAGGGCGCTCGAGCTCGTCCACGGTGGCCGTCACCGCGCCGCACATGGAGTGACCCAGAACCACGACCAGCCGCGTGCCGAAGCGCTCCGCGGCGAACTCCACGCTCCCCAGGAGCGACGGCGCCACGATGTTCCCCGCGACCCGGATCACGAAGAGGTCTCCCAGCCCTTGATCGAAGACGATCTCCGCAGGCACGCGCGAGTCCGAGCATCCGAGGATGATGGCGAAGGGCTCCTGGCCCGAGACCAGCTCGCTTCGCCGGGTCTCGTCCGTGGGAGCCGTCTGACCATGGCCACCCGCGACGAAGCGGGCGTTGCCCTCGCGAAGACGCGTCAGGGCGTCGGGTCCTGAGATCATCGGCATTCCTGATGAAGTGGCTCTTCGGCGGCGGTCGGAGACCGCCCCCTGGAGCGCCCTGCCGGGGGCGCGTCGCGAGGACGTCCGGCGGTCGCCAAGGAGGCCTGCAACCGCGAGAGGGACAACCGAAAACGAAGCACGATCCAGCGGGTGCGGCAAGAGATGGTCTTCCGGGTACCTTCCATGCCATGTTTCGTGGCACGCCACGCGTCAGGAGCCCTCCATGAAAGCCGCCATCGTCGCCGGGTGTCGCACCCCCTTTCTCCGCTCGGGCACGGGCCTCGCCGACCTGTCCGCCATCGAGCTGGGCAAGGTGGTCTTACGGGACGCCGTGGGGAGGAGCGGCCTGAAAGCCGATCAGGTGGACCACGTCGTCTTCGGCACGGTCGTGCACGACGCCAAGGCCCCCAACATCGCCCGAGAGGTGGGGTTGGCGGTGCTCCCCAAGACCATCCCTGCAGTCACGGTCTCCCGCGCCTGCGCATCGGCGAACCAGGCCATCTGCGACGCGGCCATGCTCATCGAGCTGGGCCAGGCGGACGTGGTCGTCGCCGGAGGGGCGGAGTCGCTCTCCCGGGTTCCCATCACGGTCAGCGACAAGCTTTCGAAGTCGCTGGTCGAAGCCTCGACGGCCAAGACGCTTGGTCGACGCGTCGCTTCCTTCAAGCGAATCAGGCCCAGGGATCTCGTGCCCGTGGCGCCCGCTATCGCCGAGCCCACGACGGGGGAGACCATGGGGGCCGCGGCGGAGCGAATGGCCAAGGAGAACGGCATCCGGCGGGAGGATCAGGACGCGTGGGCGCTCCGGTCCCATCGACTCGCGGCGGCGGGCACGGCGGACGGGCGTCTCACCGGGGAGATTGCGCCGGTCTACGTGCCTCCGGACTACGGGACCGTCTTGGGAGGAGACAACGGCATCCGCCCGGACACGAGCCTCGACGCCCTCGCCGCGCTTCCGCCGGTCTTCGACCGCAGGCACGGCTCGGTCACCGCCGGCACGTCGTCGCCCCTCACCGACGGCGCCTCCGCCCTGGTAGTCGTGAACGGCGAGAAGGCGCTGGCGGAGGGCATCCCACCGCTGGGATGGATCCGGAGCTGGGCCTGGGCCGCCGTCGACCCCGCCGCCCAACTCCTCCAGGGACCGGCGTGGGCCGCACCTCGGGCTCTGGACCGTGCAGGTCTCTCCATGAAGGACATCGGCCTCATGGAGATGCACGAAGCCTTCGCGGCGCAGGTTCTGTCCAACCTCCAGGCTCTTTCGTCCCGGGCCTTCGCCCAGAAGGAGTTGGGCAGAAGCGAGGCCGTCGGTCACCCGGAACCGGAGCGCATCAACGTCATGGGCGGCTCCATCGCCCTCGGGCATCCCTTCGGGGCCACGGGGGGCCGTATCACGATCACGATGCTCCACGAGATGGCGCGCCGCAATGTCCAGTTCGGGCTCATCACCGTGTGTGCTGCGGGAGGAATGGGCTTCGCCATGGTGGTGGAGCGGAGGTAGACCATGATCGCTCGGGCCCGGTACCTCAGGGGACGGATCACCGTTCTGGAGCTACTCAACACCAGAAAGTCCATCAGATTGGAATGGTACATCGTCGCGCTGATCGTGGTGGAGATCGTGCTGCTGATCTGGCAGATGCTCGGAGGAGCCACGCCATGAGGATTATCCCGATCCGTTCGCGTGGCTTCGGGCCCACGAGCGTGGCGGCCGTGATGCTGGCCGCTTGCCACGCCGCGCCGACGTCTGCACCTCGCGCTCCGGAACCCGCTCCTTCTCCCGCGACCATGCACGAGCACTTCGCGCTCGCCCGCGACCTGGTGACGTTCGCCATGACCGGGAACCTGGAAGGCCTCCGCGTCACGGCACGCGAGCTCTCCACACTGGAAGAGGCCAGAGGGGTCCCGGCCGGAGCGGAGTCCTACGTGGACAGGGTGCATGCGGCCGCCCGTGCGGCGGTCGCCGCCCCCTCGGCCTCCGCCGCGGCCCGGGAAGTCGCGGAGGTGGCCCGAGCCTGCGGAGAGTGTCACCTCGCCTACGGGACGGACCTGGGGGTGCGTTTTCAGGACGATCCACCGTCCGGCAGCGATCCACGGGGACGACACGCGCGTTATCTCTCGTGGGTCAACCGGCTCCTCTGGGACGGGCTCGTAGGCCCGTCCGATCGCACGTGGCGGACCGGCGCCGAGGCGCTGGCAGGCACCGAGGGGTTCCCGCCTCCCGACGCCACCTACGTTCCCCAGGACGTCCTTGCCCGCGGCGCAGGCGAGCTGAGACAACTGGGGAAGGATGCGTCCGCGGCCGGAAGCGCCGACGCTCGCGCTCGCGTGCTCGCGCGCGTGTGGGTGACCTGCGCCGACTGTCATACGCAGGCCGGCATCCGGTAGGGCCGTCCTACGGCTGCTCGCCGAGCTCCCGGTCCAGCTGCTCTCTGACCTCGCGACGCCGCTGGGCCTCACGGTGGCGGCGTTGATCCTCCGGCGTCTCCAGCTTCAGGGGCGCTACCGGGGTTGGGCGATGGTTCTGGTCGATGGCCACGAATGTCAGCAGGCACGAGTTCGTGTCCCGCTTCACGCCGCTCATCAGATTCTCGGCCACCACATCCACGCTTACCTCTATGGACGTTCGCCCCACGTAGTTCACCCTCGCCCGGCAAGTCACGAGCTCGCCCGCGAAGATGGGCTCCTTGAAATCCACTCGGTCGATGGACACGGTGACCGCAGGCCCCCGGGCATGGCGAAGCGCCGCCACGGCGGCGGCACGGTCCACCATCGACAGGATCTCGCCACCGAAGACGTGCCCCAGGTTGTTCACCTGATGCGGCATCATCAGCTCCGAGACGGTGGCTTCGGACTCTTCGGGGGTGCGCGGCCGCAGGTCTGTCTTGGTCATGGCGGCGGTTACCCCGGGAGCTCGCACGGGGTTCGCGGAGCACTCATGATCGAGGCCCCTCCTTCGCCGGACGGCCTGGCGTTCTACAGGGTCGGTCAGTCCTTCCCGGTGCTCCCGATGCGCGTGCCCGCAATGGCACGGATTCGTTCTTCGAGGCGCTGGGGCTTGTCGCTTCCCACATAGACCTGGACGCCGTCGAACAGGTGCAGGACTACGGCCTGGTCTCCGCGTGCTGTCCACGCGCGCTTATTCCCGGAGAAGCGGACACCCCACCCGCCAAACTCCTTCAGTGGGTGGTACTTCACCGACTCGATCTTCTCGATGTCCTCGTAGGGTACGCGTTTCTTGATGAGACGCGCGGTGCCCAGGCACACCTCCAGGTGGTCCCGATACAGGCGCACGGTGAGACCTGCGACCACCCATTGGGTGAGTGCCAGGATGCCCGCCAAGAGGAGCAACGTCCTCATTCGGGCAGCCGGATTCATGCCGGGGGACGTCGCGACCGCCACCATGGACGCGACCATCGCCCCCCAGAACACGACCTGGATCCAGGCCGGCCACGGGCTCCATTCCTTGTAGACCGGACGCTCCATCGTGGCCATATGACCTCCTGCCGCTGGTTCGTGGTGGCCCGCGCCTGATCCCCCAGCGTCGTGCGCCCGAGCGACCCGGAGCCGCTCGGCCGGTGCGTCCCGGACACGCGGGACGTGACGCCCATTTTATTCCATACGGTTGCCGCCGCCGGTTCCTTCTCCCAGACTGGCGCCCGGAAGGTCGATGCACCACCCCTGACAACGAGGACTCCGTGGAAGACGACGGCTCCAAGCACGGGTACCGAACCGCTCAGCGCATCGGGCTCTTTCTCGGAGCCGCCGCCTTCTTCGTCCTCCTCTTCCTCCCGGCACCCGCAGGGCTGAGCCCCGCGGGATGGCGCGCAGCGGCGGTGTCCGTCCTGATGGCCGTGTGGTGGATGACGGAGGCGCTCCCCATACCCGCCACCGCACTCTTGCCCCTCGCGCTCTTTCCTATCCTGGGGGTCCTGACCACCCCCGCGACCTCCGCGCCCTACGCCAACGAGCTGATCTTCCTGTTCATGGGCGGCTTCCTCCTGGCCGTCACGATGGAGCGCTGGGGTCTGCACAAGCGCATCGCGCTGGCCATCATGAGCTGGGTGGGCACGAGCCCGTCACGACTCGTACTCGGCTTCATGCTGGCCACGGCATTCATCTCCATGTGGATCTCCAACACCGCTACCACCGCGATGATGCTCCCCATCGCCCTGGCCGTGGGCGAGATGCTCCGCCCCCCCGACCAGGAGGACGGCATATACCATTTCGGTGTCGCCCTGATGCTCGGCGTGGCGTACGCGGCGTCCATCGGCGGCGTCGCCACACTCATCGGCACGCCCCCGAACGCGGTGCTCGCCGGCGCGGCCAGTGAGCTGTTGCACGAGAAGATCGGCTTCGTGCAGTGGATGGGTGTCGGCGTGCCGGTGGCGGCGGTGATGCTCCCAGCCACCTGGCTCATCCTCACCCGTGTCTTGCACCGGCCCGGGGAGCTCCACGGCGACGCCGCCGGTCTCATAGAGCAGGAGCGCGCCGCCCTCGGCCCCATGAGCCGTGGCGAGAAGATGACAGCCACCGTCTTCGTCCTCACGGCGCTGGCGTGGGTGTTCCGCTCGCAGAAGACCATCGGCAGCGTGACCATCCCCGGGCTCCAGACGTGGCTCCCCGAGATCCAGGACTCCACCATCGCCATGGCTGCCGCCGCGGTTCTCTTCATCCTGCCGGTGGATTGGCGCAAGGGCGAATTCTGCCTCGACTGGAAGACCGCGAAGCGCATCCCTTGGGGAGTGCTGGTCCTCTTCGGCGGCGGACTCTCGCTGGCGGTGGCGATGGATCAATCGGGGTTGGCCAAGTGGATCGGCGGGAGCGTCGCAGGCCTGGGTGCCGTCCACGCCATCGTCGTGTTCGCGGCGGTGGCCGCGCTCATCGTCTTCCTGACGGAGCTGACCTCCAACGTCGCCACCGCCAGCATGGCCATGCCGGTCATGGCCGGGGCGGCGGTGGGGCTGGGGATGGAGCCACTCCTCCTCATGACCACGGCGGGGTTGGCGGCGTCCATGGCCTTCATGCTTCCGGTTGCCACCCCTCCGAATGCCATCGTGTTCAGCTCGGGCTACCTGACCATTCCACAGATGGCCCGAGCAGGATTCCTTCTCAACATCCTGTCCATCATCGTGATCACGACGGCGGCCACACTGCTGATCCCCTATCTCCTGGTCCAGTGACTGCCATCGTCTTCAGGAACTCCAACACCAGACGATGGGTCTCCGGACTCCCCAGCACCTCGG
>JAJDNI010000207.1 GCA_022340755.1 Gemmatimonadota bacterium | reverse complement strand
CGTCGCGTTCCTCTGCAATTGGTGAGCGTATTCCGCTGCGGACCTCTCTGGCGTGTCCAGACAAGCGTATGCACCGGAAGTTCGAATCATCCGACTGATGTGCTCGGGCCGGGTGGATATGGCCTTTGTGCTCCGTGCCCTGGAGCAGGGCGCGGACGGGGTCGTCATCGGGGGATGCAAGCTCGGTGAGTGCCACTACGTCACCGAAGGGAACTACCATGCCCTGAACACGGCCCATCTGCTGAAGAAGCTCCTCGAGCGCGCGGGGGTGAACCCGGACCGGCTGAGGGTGGAGTGGATCTCGTCCTCCGAGGGCGTCCGCTTCGCCCAGATCATGAACGACTTCGCCGCAGAGATCCGGGAGATGGGGCCCCGGGGGGAGGGCGACGGCCTGGAGGAGGAAGAGCTCCAGTCCAGGCTGGCGGAGATCCGCAACCTGGTGCCCTACATCAAGATCGCGAAGCGGGAGAAGCTCGCCCTCCGCTTCGACACCGAAGAGGAGTACGAGGATCTCTACACGACCGAGGAGGTCGACGAGATCTTCACCGGGCTCCCCTCCTATTACATCGATCCCGAGAAGTGCCAGGGCTGCATGATCTGCGGCCGGAAGTGCCCGGTGGACGGCATCGTCGGCGGCAAGAACCTGATCCACGTCATCGACCAGGAGACGTGCATCAAGTGCGGCACCTGCTTCGAGGCCTGCCCCGAGAAGTTCGACGCCATCCGGCCCATCAGGGGCGAGCCCGTGCCGGATCCCATCCCCGAGGAGGAGAGAACCCTCGTAAGGGCGGGCAAGAGCGCGGGGTAGGACCGCGGATCGCCCGGCGCCCTACCTGCCCCCGGGCCGCTTCGGAATCGGTACGGGATCGCCGGGGCTCGGGCGTACCCCCGCCTGGTCCAATCGACGGTTGAAGGCAGGCACCCCCGTGGTGATGAGGTCGTTCAGCTCCTCCACGAGTGGGGGGACCTCCCGCCACGCCCGGTCGATGGCCCACGCCTCGTCATCGCTCGGAGCGGAGGCCGAGGATTCCAGCCCCGAGGCCGCCCGTCCGGGGCCCGCACGCCCCAGCCGCGCGTTCAGGGTGTCCAGTTGCGCCGTCAGCGTATCCGCAGCCTGCGACAGCGAGTGATCGCTTTCGGCATCCATTAGCTGCTTCGCCTGGGCGATCTGGGCGCGGAGACGCCGGATGGTCGCCTGGGCGTTGCGGGTCGTGGCGTTGATGGCGGCGGCGCTCGCCACGGCGTCGTGACGAGCCTGCAGGGCAGCGACGTCGGGCGTCACCCTGGGATCCAGCCGCACGCTCGCGGCCTGCTCCGCCGTGACACTCCCGACGGAGAGCGTCACGAGGTACGTGCCGGGCATCACCAGGGGCCCCTGGATCGAACCGCCCCGGAAGCCACCTCCACTTCCTCCCTGGGCTCCCTGTCCTCCCTGTACCTCCACGGGCGCCTTCTCCCGCATGTCCCACACCACCTGATGCAGCCCGGCCGTGGCGGGACCCTCCAGGACACGCACCACCTCACCCGACGCGGTACGCACGGTGAGCGTGGCCTTCCTCTCCGCGGCGGAGTCCGATCTCACCCAGTAGCGGAGCATAGATCCATCGGGCTCGTTCTCCCCCTGGAAGGCATCGCCCCAGAAGGGCCAGCCGCCGGAGCGGAACCACTCCGTCGCCTGCGCCGGTGCGAAGAGAGTCGCGTCGTCGTCCAGGACCGGCCGCTTCGCCATCGCCTCCAGAGGATTCAGGTCGTCCATGATCCAGATGCTGCGTCCGTGCGTGGCCACGACCAGGTCGTTGTCCCGCGGGTGCACCGCGATGTCGTTCACCTTCACCGTGGGGAGGTTGGCCATGCGGTGCCACGAGCCCCCGCGGTCGGTGGACACGAAGATCCCGATCTCGTCTCCCACGAAGAGGAGGTCGGGCTCGGAGGGATGCTCACGCACCACGTTCACCGACC
Organism: Gemmatimonadota bacterium; assembly: GCA_022340755.1. Lineage (GTDB taxonomy): Bacteria > Gemmatimonadota > Gemmatimonadetes > Longimicrobiales > Gaopeijiaceae > SZUA-318. Next base: position 3,027 of record JAJDNI010000207.1, on the reverse strand, counting down.
ACTCGGGGAGGCCGGCGGCGATGGGCCTCCACGTGGCACCGTAGTCCTCTGACGCGAACACGTAGGGGCGGTAGTCGTCGTCGTAGTGGCGATCGAAGGTGGCATAGACGCGACCCTCCACGGCGTGGGACGCCTCGATGCGCGAGACCGTCGAACGCGCTGGGAGACCCTGGATGTGGGGAGCCACGTTGGTCCAGCTCGCTCCGCCATCCTGCGTCACCTGGAGGTTGCCGTCGTCGGTGCCCACGTAGATGACCTGGTCGGAGAGGGGCGACTCCTCGATGACGGTGACGGTCCCGTAGCTGCTGGTGCCGTCGTTGGCCGACAGCGTCCGGCGCGTGACTCGTGCCCCCATGATCTCCAGGGTGTCCCGGTCGATCTGCTTCGTCAGGTCGGGGCTGATCTCCTCCCAGTGGGCGCCCCGGTCCTTCGAGCGCATGAGGTGGTTACCGCCCACGTACACCCAACCCGGATGGTGGCGCGACGGCGCGATGGGCGCGTTCCAGTTGAAGCGATAGCTACGGTCGGGCCGGGCGTCGGTGGGCCTCGCCACCGGCCGGAAGCTCTTGGTCTCGCCGGTGGTCATGTTCACCCACCCGGCGTTCCCTCCCTGGGATTCGGAGTAGAGGATGTTCGAGTCCGACGGGTCGAACTTGTTGAAGAAGCCGTCTCCCCCCCACACGTCGGTCCAGTCGCGGTTCATGAGGCCGTACTCGGTGGTGGTCTGGTTGGAAGCGCACCACGAGCTGTTGTCCTGGAGGCCGCCGCACACCCTGTACGGGTCACTCATGTCCACCCCCACCTCGTAGAACTGCCCGATGGGGAAGTTGTTCAGGAGCCGCCACTTCTTCGATCCGTCCCAGGTGAGGGCCACGCCCCCGTCGTTGCCGATGAGGACGTGGTCGGAATCGTTGGGGTCGATCCAGATGGCGTGGTGGTCTACATGGGCGCCCTCGGCGGCGTCGCCTTCCCACCACGTCTTGCCGCCGTCGTCGGAGACGTTGAAGGACACCCCACCCATGTAGATGCGGTCGGGGTTGTTCGGGTCGATGCGCACCTGGCTGAAGTACATGGGACGGGGGTTGCGGTCGCTCACCTTCTCCCACGTTTCACCCCGGTCCCGGGAGCGGTAGAGGCCGCTGCTGTCTCCCATCGCCTCCACGCTCGCGTACACGAGGTTGCCGTCGCGGCGATACACCGCCAGGCCGATGCGACCCTTGTCACCTGCCGGGAGGCCGTTCTTCAACTCCGTCCAGTGGTCGCCACCGTCGGTGGTGCGCCAGATCCCCCCACCGCCCCCGCTGGCGCTGAAGCCGAATGCCGTGCGTCGGCGTTGGTAGGTGGCGGCGAAGAGCGTATTGGGGTCTCCCGGATCCATCGCCAGATCGATGGCCCCGGTGTTGTCGTCCACGTACAGGACCTTCTCCCACGTCTTGCCGCCGTCGCGGGTGCGGTAGACGCCACGCTCTTCGTTGGGCCCGAAGAGGTGGCCCACCGCCGCCACGTACGCCACGTCCTGGTTGCGGGGGTCGAGGCGGATGCGCCCGACGTGGCGTGTCTCCTTCAGCCCGAGATCGGTCCAGGTGCGGCCACCGTCGGTGCTGCGGAATACGCCGCACCCGTAGGTGGAGCTCTGCCGGTTCTGGGGCTCACCCGTCCCCACCCAGAGGACGTTGGGATTGGCCTGGAAGACCGCCACGTCCCCGATGGTGGTGCACGGCTGATCGTCGAAGAGGGGCGTCCACGTCTGCCCCTCGTTCGTGGTCTTCCAGAGGCCACCGGTTGCCATCCCCACGAAGAACGTCGCGGGGCTCGACTCCACGCCTTCGATGTCGTCCACTCGCCCACCCGTGATGGCGGGCCCGATGGAGCGGAACGGGAGGCCTTTCAGCGCCTCGTCCAGGGGGCTCTGGGGGGTACCCTGGCCGGATGCGGGAAGAGCGGAAAGGGCCAGGAGCGCGGCCACGGAGAGGATGCGGCGAGACATGGGGACTCCTCGTGGAGAGTGCGGGCGTTCCGCCAATCGGAGGAGGAGGCTCCGAACGCGCAAGAGGGAGGCCCAACGCGTCGCTTCGTTCAGGGCAGCTTGAGCGCCTTCCAGCTTGCCGGCGGCGGAACCCCTTTCTCGGCCGATGCGCCACCGGATCCCACGGGATCCTCCGGCTCCACGAAGAGCACGACCCGGCCCCCGCGGAAATTCGGTCGCAGGTGCTTGCCGACGTCCACGACGCCGTCCGTGACGATTCCCGCGGGCGAACGGATCTCGTCCACCCCTGCCGCGAGAACCGCCGCCACCGGCTGCTCCCCCGAGAGGTCGTCGGGCCAGCGCCAGCCGGCCCGGTGGACGACGCGTCCGTCGTCGCCCCAGGCCCGCAGCCCGACGGCGGCGAGGGCGCCGATGACGCCGTCCCCGGTGCCCCCCAGCGGCTCGAGGACGATGCCGTGGGCCCGGGCGAGGGCCAGGGCTTCCTCCTGGCGCACGGGCTCGCGCTGACAGCGCCGGCCGAAGGCGATGACGTCCTCCGGCACATCCACGCCCAAGCGCTCGGTGTCACCGGATGCAGAGCGAAGGTCCCGAGCGATCGGTGCCGCCACAACGCACAGCCCCGGGTCGCTCCCCTCGGGCGCGAACGCACGCACCCGTTCCCTCAGGAAGTCCAGCAACTCTTCCGGCGAGCGTCCCTCATCGACGAGGACCCCGAGGGACGCCGAGCCGTTCTTGCTCGTGTAGGGGATGCGCGGATCGAAGAGGAGCTGGTGGCGGAGCAGAAAGTCGAAGGTGAAGCCGGCCGGAAGCGCGTCGGCGATCTGGCGGACGAGCTGGTTGGTGCCGGGGGTGCCCGGCATGTCGGTGTCGTCGAACCCGATGATCATCCCGCGTCGACTGGCGTCCGCGTCTACCCCGCGGCCTGCACCGCCTGCCGCTTCCGGCGCCGCAGACGGAACCAAGCCGCGGCGCTGATGAGCCCTGCCACGACACCCGCCGCGGCATAGGTGGCCATGGCCTGGGGCCACCAGGCGCTGAAT
>JAJDNI010000024.1 GCA_022340755.1 Gemmatimonadota bacterium | reverse complement strand
TAAGGCTTTTGCTCAGAACGATTTATGAGGGCCGGTCAACCTGTCCGGTACCTCGAAAAATCGAAGGGTCTCAGATTTCCGAGTCCTCTTCCAGGTAGCGCTCCGCCAGGTCGACAAATTCCCGGGAGCCGAGGTACGCGGGCGTGCGCTGATGGAGGCTCCGCGGCTCGATGTCGAGAAGGTCGTGGCGGCCGTCGCTGGCCCTGCCTCCCGCCTGGGTGACGATCATCGCGAGGGGGGCCATTTCATACAGGAGGCGGAGCTTACCTTCGGGCTTGTTTCGGTCCCTGGGATACATGAACAGCCCGCCCTGCAGGAGGGTCCGGTGCACGTCGGCCACCAGGGACCCGATATAGCGCGAGCCGAACCCGCCCTCGCCCTTGAGCCATCTCACCAGGCGCTGTTGGCCGGGTGCCCAGCGATGGTAGTACGCCTCGTTGATGGAGTACGTCTTGGTCGGTGGCTCCGGCATGGTCATCCCGGGGTGGCTCAGCAGGAACTCCCCCAGGGACGGGTCCAGGGTGAAGCCGTGTACGCCCGCACCCGTCGTGTATACCAGCATCGTCGAGGAGCCGTAGAGCACGTAACCGGCGGCAAGCTGGCGGGAGCCTGGCTGAAGGCAATCCTCCAGGGTGCCGCGCTCGCCGTGGCTGACCTTCCGATGGATGGAGAAGATGGTCCCGATGGAGACGTTGACGTCGATGTTCGACGATCCGTCCAACGGGTCGTACAGGACGACATAATCGCCGGCGGGGAACTTGTCCGGGATGGGGATGATGTCCTCGCTTTCCTCCGACGCCAGGCAGGCGATGTGCCCCGTGTGGTCCAGGGCGCGGTAGAGGACGTCGTTGGCGAAGACGTCGAGCTTCTGCACCTCTTCACCGTGGACGTTCTCGAGGCCGGCGTCCCCGAGAATCCCCATCAGGCCGGCCTTCCGGACCTCCCGGGAGATCACCTTCGCCGCCAGGGCGATGTCGTGAAGGATGTTGGTAAACGCCCCGGTGGCCTCCGGAAAATGCCGCTCCTGGTCCACCAGGAACCTGGACATGGTGACGACTTGGGTCTCGGAGGGCATGCTGGGCGGGCTCCGGGAGATGGACTCGAGTGCGCGGCGAGGCCTGCAAAGATTGCAGCTTAAGGGTCGTCGCTGCCGCCGGTCAATGTTCTCCGGGCGTCATCGAGGGACGGAGACCGGGAGGCCTCGACAGAGCGCCGGTCGGCCCGCCTCTCACCTTCCCCGCGAGCGGACCTGGAAGCGTCCGTCGGCCCTCGCCACGATCCTCACCGGCCCGTCCTGGTCTGTGCGGCGGATCTCCACGCCGGCGGCCCGGAGGCGTGCCAGGACCAGGGGCGACGGATGTCCATAGCGGTTTCCCCTCCCCACGGAGACCAGCGCGAGCTCCGGCGAGGCGCGCATCAGCAGGAGCGGATCCGTGCCGGTGTCGCTGCCGTGGTGCGAGACCTTGAGGACCTCGACAGCCTCCCCCAACCGCGCGGCGACCGCTCGTTCCACGAAGGTGGGGGCGTCACCGGTGAAGAGCGCGTCGAACGCGCCGTAGTGCACGGCCATCACCACCGACTCGACATTGGTGTCCGTACTCCCACCCCGAAGCGTGTCCCCGGGAGAGCCCGGGAGCGGCGGGGAAAGCATGTCGAACTCCACCCCATCCACCGTGAAGTGCTCACCGTCGTGTGCCTGCATCCAGGGAACTCCGTGCGCCCGGGCGACCTCCAGAGCGCCGACGTATCCCTCCTTCGCCGTGGGACGGGATGGCTCGATGACCGCGCCTACACCGAGGCTCGCGAGCACCGCCTTCGATCCCCCGATGTGGTCCATGTCCGGGTGGGTGAGGACCAGCGCTTCCAGGCGATGGACTCCTCGTCGGCGCAGCGCCCGCACCACGCCGTTGGCACCCGGGTCGTCGCTCGTGGCCGCAGGACCCGCGTCCACGAGGAGCCATCGATTGCCCGGAGTGCGGATGGCGAACGCGTCTCCCTGGCCCACGTCCAGCATGTCGATCTCCATCGAGCCTCGTGCCTGCAGGGTCAGCAGAAGCGGCCACGCCGCCACGGCCCCCATGCTCGCCGCGGCGGCCACTCCCAGGCGGATCCGCCGCCGCACGCGAGAGGCCCGGGCCAGGAGGAAGAGACCGGCGGCAGCGCCCCCCGCCCCGACCGGGATCCACGATCGCGGTACCCACACGCTGGCCCATTCGGGACCGGCCATCAGGCACGTCGAGGCCTCCAGCAGGCTCAGAATGGGCACCACGAGAGTCGCCACTAGGTGACCCGCTCCTGGATGAACGACGCCCGCCGCCACGGATGCCAGCGCCCCGGGGATGGCCAGCGCCACCAACGGGGAAGCAATCATCGTCGCGGGGATGCCCACCAGGGAGATCCGCTCGAAGTGCCACGCCACCACCGGGAGGGTGGCGAGTGTCGCCGCGATCCCGGCAGCCAGGCCCGCCACCACCCCCCGCGGAGCCCGTGGCCCCAGGGCACGTCGCAGCGCGGCCCGTACACGAGGCGCCCACGCCACGAGGCCGGCCGCCCCGGCGAACGAGAGCTGGAAGCCCGGACCGGCGAGTCGACGCGGGCCCGTCGCCAGCATGAGGAGCAGGGCGCTCCCCAAAGCTCCCCACCGTGCGGGCACCCTGCCCCCGGCACGGGAGAGGGAGACAAGTATCAGGATCAGGGCGGCTCGACACGCAGCGTCAGGGAACCCCAGGAGCGCCACGTACCCCCACGCCCCCAGCGCTGCCGCCACGCCGGTGCGCCGACGGGAGAGACCGGCCGCGCCCAGCAGCGCGGTCAGCAGGGCGGCGACGACCCCGACGTGGAAGCCGGAGATCGCGAGGAGGTGGGCGGTACCCGCCCGCGCGAAGGCGTCCCTCAGGTCTGGATCGAGCCCCTCCCGGCGGGCCAGAATCAGCGCGGACACGAGGGGGGCCCGGTCCCCGTAGAGCTCTTCGACTTTCTTCGCCAGGATCCCCCGCCATCGCACCGGGAGCCATCGGATCGTTGCCACGCTCCCACGCTGCGGGGGCAGCGGCTCCACCCGACGGGCAACGAGCGTGGCGCCGCGGCGGTTCGGGTGCCACATGCCGGTGACGCGACTCGGCTTCCCCACGTCCACCGGGCCGGGCGCTACCACGCGCTGGGGAGAGCACCCCTCCAGCCCATCCACAACGAAGGGGACTGCGCGGCTCGTCGCCCTGCTTCCTGGCTCCCCGAGGGGAGCACTCGCGAGGAAGCGTCCCACCAGGGCGACGGGCCCCGGTTCCGTCGGCGCCGGTGGACACGCGCGGGTGGACACCGTCGAGGCGCCCGCCAGTGCACCCGCCGCCACGAGGAGCGGCAGGGCCCTCTCCCGGACGGGACTCCGGGATACGAGAATGGGCGGGAGCGCGAGGAAGAGGAGGAGTGGGCCCGGCAGGTGGGGCGCGCCGGGGATCTGAGCCAGAGCCGCTCCGGTGGCGAACGCCAACGCGAGGCGGGCGACGGGGGGGAGCGACGAGATCAGGTCGGCGCCGCCCTCCGCCCAGGGGGCCCGGATTTCACTCCTCGGTCTTGCCTCCTTCGAAGAGGTCCTGCTGGCTGCGATCCACGAACCGGGTCCGTTCCTCCAGGTCCTCTTGGGCAAGGCGGGCACGCAGGATACGACGCACCTTGAGGTCGGAGTGCACACCGGCGACGAGCATGATCACCATGCCGCAGATCAGTCCGCCGAAGGCCACCACGGTGAGCGGTACGCCGTAGAGCGTCACGAAGCCCAGACGCAGAATGATCCTCTGCCCCCCGTTGAGGGAGGCGAAGCCCAGGGACAAGGACACGACGATGAGGATCCAGAGCGCTCCTGCCCAGCGGCTCACGAGACCTCCACGGCTGCAGGCTCCTCGACGAGGGTGCCGGTGAACGTAGCTCCGGTGGTTCCCTCCAACCGCACGACGGAGTAACGCCCCGTCAGCTCCTTCGACCCGGGAAACGCCACGACCTTGTTGCGGCGCGTGCGTCCCAGCATGTCGCCTGGACTGCGGGCCTCCTTCTCCACCAGCACCTCTTCGACTCGTCCGACCTCCGATTCCGCGATCTCTGTCTGGATGGCTCGGTGTACGCCGATGAGGGCGTCCAGCCGCGCGGAAGCCACCGGGTCGGGAACGCGGTCGGCGTCGGGCAATCGTGTGGCGGGAGTGCCCTCCCGGGGCGAGTAGCGGTACGTGAAGGCATCGTCGAAGCGAACGGCGCGCATCACCTCGAGCGTGGCGTGGAAGTCCTCATCGGTTTCGCCGGGGAACCCGACGATGATGTCCGTGGAGAGCGCCACGTCCGGCACGGACGAGCGCACCAGGTCGACCTTCTCGATGAAGGTCTCGACGGAGTACCGGCGCAGCATACGTCGCAAGACCCGGTTCGACCCGGACTGAAGCGGCAGGTGGAGCTGCTCGCAGACGGCGGGCTCCGTGGCCATGACCTCCACCAGTTCCTCGTCCACGTCGTTGGGGTGCGGCGACGTGAAGCGCACCCTGCGGATGCCGTCCACGCGGGCGACCTCGCGAACCAGCTTGGGAAAGCGCCACTCGTCCCATCGGTACGAGTTCACGGTCTGGCCCAGCAGGGTGACCTCGCTGACGCCGCCGTCGGCGAGCGTACGGACCTCGTCCAGAATCTCGTGCGCCTCCCGGTTCTTCTCTGGCCCGCGCACGTACGGCACGATGCAGAACGTGCACCGATGGTCGCAGCCCCGCTGCACGGTCACCCAGGCCGACGCCCCTTCCTTCCGGCGCGGCTCGAGGCCCTCGTAGTTCTCACCCAGACTGAGGTCGAGAATCGCCAGGCCCGGACTCCGTCGCCTGGGCACGACTGGCACCTGCGGCGTCTTGCTGGTCGCCGCAGCCCCCAACCGGTCGAGGGCGGCAGGGAGGCCGCGGTACCCGTCGGGACCCATCACCAGGTCCACGTGGCCGGATCGACGCAACAGGCTCTCTCCGAGGCGCTGGGCCATGCACCCGGTCACGCCGAGCAGCATATCCGGCCGTTGGCGCTTCAGCGCTCCGAGCTGTCCCACCCGTCCCAGGACGCGCTGCTCCGCGTGCTCCCGGATGGCGCACGTGTTCACCAGCACGACGTCGGCGTCCTCGGGAGCGGCAACGATCTCGTAGCCGCTACCGGCGAGGATGCCTTCCATCAGCTCGCCGTCGCTGATGTTCATCTGGCACCCGTACGTCTCCACGTACGCGCGCCGGGGTCGGCGGATCCGGGTCATGGAGTCAATTGGAGGGAATTGGACGGGGCCACGCAATATACAGATCGCCCCCGTCGGATCGCAGGGTTCCGTCGAGGAGCCCTCGGCCTCCCTCGGGAGGTGGCGAGGAGACCCCCACGCGGAGATAGTCCCCGGTGAGGGCGGATCGCGCGGCCCCGCCCAGCCCCTCGAGGACAACCTGCGCCCGTCCACCCGCTCGCGCGCTCCGGTACGCCGCTCCCTTCCTGCGAGCGATCTTCCGGAGCTCACGACTCCGCACGCCCGCCACCCTCTGGGGCACCCGCCCGTCCAGGTCCAGGGCGGCGGTGCCGTCTCGGGGGGAGAACGGGAAGACGTGCAGGTACGTGAAGGGGAGCTCCTCCACCAAGTCACGCGTGGCCGCGTGGTCCTCTTCGCTCTCGCCGGGAAAGCCCGTGATCACGTCAGCACCCAATCCCATGGCGCCCACGCGCTCGACGATCTCCAGCGCGCGGCGCCGGTACTGCTCCCGGGTGTGCCACCGGCGCATCCTGCGAAGCACCGGCTCCGCCCCGCTTTGCATGGGCATGTGCAGGTGCGGTGCCAGCCATCCCCCGCTTTCGGTCAGCAGCGCCAGAAGGTCGTCGTCCACCTCGGTGGCTTCGACGCTTCCCAGTCGAAACCGGACTCCGGGCACCTGCTCCAGCAGGCGCGCGACCAGACGGGCCAGGGTTGACGGAGGATCGAGGTCCCGGCCGTAGTGACCGATGTGGATCCCGGTGATGACCAGCTCCGGGTGGACCTGCGACAGGAGGCGTGCCTCGGCGACGATCTCCTCCGGGGCCCTCGACCGCGAGGCCCCACGTGCGAGTCGCGTGGCGCAGAAGGAGCATTTGCGGTCACAGCCGTCCTGCACCTTCAGCCAGCCCCGGGCAGCCCCAGCCCTGCGCCGGAGGAGCTCTCCCCCGACGGGCTCGGTATCGATTCGATCCAGAGAGGCCCACAACTCGAGGAGCACCGGCCTGGAGGCCACCGCGGAGGAGACGGCCACGGGATCCTGCCCCTCCACCACCGCCACGACTCCGTCCATGCGTCGGTAGTCGTCGGCACGCGTGGCCGCCGAACAACCGACCACGACGATGCGGGCGCCTGGCCTGTCACGCCGGAGACGCCGGATGAACCGGCGGGCATCCGCATCGGCCTGGTTCGTCACTGTACACGTATTGACCACGCACACATCGGCGTCGGCCGCCCTGGCCACGGTCAGGCTGCCCCGGGCTTCACCTTCCTGGCGCATCCGTTCGGTGTCGTACTGGTTGGCCTTGCAGCCGAACGTGTGATAGTACACGCGCGGCGAGCGCTGGGGCTCCGACGACCGGCGCGGGGCGTGTCCCAAAAGGCAGCCTAAAACCCAGTGAGCCGCAGCGTCAGGGACATGCGCTTGAAGCTCTCCGAGATAGGACCGTCGGTGCGCTTCCCGCGCTCGAACGACAGGTCCACGCTCGCCTGGGTGAGTGCCTCGTGGGTCAGGGTCTGGGCCTGCCTCAGGACGAGCCCCAGCCCCCCCGTCCACGCCGTCTCCACCGGCTTGCTCCCGGTCAGGGAGAACGGAAGGTCGGCGTGCCGGTACCCGAACCGGAGTGGCGCGCTGCGCCCCAGGAGCCTGGCGCGGCTGAGCTCGATCCCACCGCCCCACGTCAATGTGGAGCCGGCGGACCTGCCTTCGGAGAGCCCCTTGTCCGTCCGCGACCAGTCGGCCCGCGTCAGCCCGACGTTGAGGGCCAGTCCCGGGGCGAGCACCCCCGTGGCCCCGAGTCGGAGCTGGAACGGCAGGGCGTACGAAGCGCTCGATCCCTTGGTGTCCGACGAGGCCTTCGCCTCGAGATTGCCCGACCACGTGCCGCTGGCCGCCAGGTGCGCGACGTTCCCGAGATCCGCGGACGCCCCGGCGGTCACCTCCGTCCCGGTGTAGGTCCAGTATCCCCCGTCCTGGAACTGCCCCAGGGAGCCGCTGGCGATGGAGTCGTTGAACGTGCGGGTAAACCGCCGCACGAGGGAACCCCCGTACCGTCCGACGGAGATCCCCACGGACACGCTCCTGTTGAGCGCCCGGGCGAAGCCGAGACGGACCTGCGATACCCCGCCCGTCGACGTGAACGAATCCGTCGCCGCAAGCAACTTGTCCGCGACATTCACCGTCACGCCGTTGGCCGCGCTGTAGCGCTGATCCAACACCGACTCGAAGCTGAAGGTGATCACGCCCACTCCGAATGCGGGATAGGCGACGCCCACCAGCGGGAATCGGGTACCGCGAAATGACCCCGACTCGTTCGTGTCCGATCGTCCGTAGGAAACCCAGGAGGGCTCCGCCGTCATCATCACGGTCCCCATGACCAGGCGCGCCGACGCTGCCGGATCTCCCGGGAGAATCGCCTCTCCCTGGAGGCCGATGCCCACGCCGCCGAGGGCGCGGCTCCGTGCGTCCACGGCGTCCACGGGGATGCCGAGCCCGGCGCCGCTCAGGATCGACTGAGCCCCGCCGAGCGTGGGCTTCGCCGCCATCAGGGCGAGAACGAAGAGCGTGCGACGAAATCTCATGGATGCTCCACTGCCGGCCCTGCGGTGATCACCATTCGAAGCGACGGTGCGAACGGGGAGTCCGGCCCGTAGAAGGATGCGTAGGAGATGTCGTTCGGCTCGAATGCCGACAGGAGCGCCAAGGTACGGGGACCCGTCTTCGTGGTGTCAGCGATCACCGCTTGGACCCATTCGGTGATGGGCACCTCCACGGCGGTACCGTCTCCGGTGTCGAAAAGGCTCGCCGACAGGCGGCGGCCGAGTCCCGTGGCGATGAGGGATGACCCCAACGGCGCCTTGGGAAGCGCCGTTGGGTCGAACACGGGCCGGACGTCCAAGGCCACCGAGTCCGACGGCTGGAAGGCCGGATCCTCCTTCTTCGTGTGCAGCACCAGGGCCGCGTACGTCACCTGAGAAGAGTTCAGCTTCACCGGACACTTCACCGCGGCGCAGAGCGTGGGCGGCGAGCTGAGTGTGGTCGGCACGTTGACGTCGAAGACCGTCCGCCAGGCCGGGACCCCTCCCACTCGCATCCCGTCCGTCGGCGGGGCGGGAGCGGGCGTATACACGAACGTGAGGTCGGTCCGTCCGACGGTGAGCACCAGCGCGGTGTCCGGATTCAGGGACGAACGAGTGTCGAGGCGGAGGGCGACGCTGGTCAGCTTGAGCCGCGCACCCGGCGTGAGAAGCGACAGGCGAGCCCCCTGCACCACCGTCGTGGAGTCGGTCACCGAGTCCTGAGCCTGCCAGGCGAGCGCCTGAGCCGAATCCAGAACGAATACCGCGGAGTCACCCGCCGACGGGTCCCAGACGGCGGTTGTGAACGACTCCGCGGGGCCCGCTCCGGGCTCCGGCCAGGCTTCCTGGCCACCCACGGTATCCACCGCCATGCTCCAACTCGCGGTGCGCACGTCCCAGTTGGTGTGCAGAACGCCCAGGTCCAACGTGACGGGGCCCGGCACTTCACTGGCGACGGTATCGAAGAACGCCACCACGCGACCCCCGTGGAACGTGAGGTCGTAGTCGGTGAGGGTGGTTCCGAGGCTGTCCTGAACGACCGCCGACAGGGGGTAGGTGGCGAAGCGCACCAGGGTCCTCGCATCGAGCTCCCCGTCGAAGGCTTTGGCCACTACCCCGGTGCCGAGCTCCGGGGGGACACCGTAGCCGCCGTACACCGCCACGTTCGAAGCGAAGTCACTCCACGGGAACGTCAACTCCGTGGTGACGGGCTGCTCCGGTAGGAGCGCATTGTCCACCGACGTGGGGTCCTGCTGGGTGCACGCGGCGGCGGCCACGGCCAGCATGACCGCCACGGTCAGATTCTTGGTCCGATTCACGTAGTTCCTTGAACACAGGCGGCCGCGGCCGCGTATCGTCTCAGCGTCGGTCCGGCGGGGCCGGGATCTTCCTGAAAGACGCCGGCAAGAGCTCGCTCAGCGACTTCTCCTCCCGACTTCCCCCTCCTTCGGCCATCACCGTGAGCGACGGCGCGAACTCCGAGAGCACCTGTCGGCAGGCCCCACACGGCCATACGCGTTCCTCGGCGTCCGTCACCACGGCGAGGGCGACGAATATCCGCTTCCCTGCCGCGACGGCGGCCGAAACCGCGCCTCGCTCGGCACAGATAGTAAGACCGTACGAGACGTTCTCAACGTTGCTCCCCAGAAAGACGGTGCCGTCCTCACACAGCAACGCCGCACCCACCCGGAAGCCGGAGTAGGGCGCGTAGGCGTGCTCACGTGCCTCGTGAGCCAGCCGCACGAGCTCGTCACTGTTCATCGTCGATCCAGATCCGGGGAACCCGGGGTGTGAAGCCCGTGAGGATCTCGTAGCTGATGGTCCCAGCCAGCCCCGCCACCTCATCCACCGTGATGCGCGCGCCGCCGTCGGAACCGATGAAGGTCGCCACGTCGCCGGGGCTCACCCCTGCCACGTCGGTGATGTCTACCACGGTGACGTCCATGGAGATCCGTCCGATGATGGGGACCCGTGCCCCATGGACCAGCGCGAAGCCCCGGTTTCCGAGGTTTCGGGGCAGGCCGTCGCCGTATCCCATGGCCACGGTGGCCCACCGCTCCGGCCCCTTGCTCCGGTACGTGGCCCCGTACCCCACCGTGGTACCCGCCCTCACCGACCGGACGTGGATGACCCGGGCGCGGACGGCCGCCACGGCCCGCGGCTCCGGGAGTCCTGCGCCGACCGCGCCTCCATAGAGGAAGATCCCGGGCCGGACCAGGTCTCCGGCGTATTTCGGGCACCGCATGGCGCCGGCGCTGTTCAGAGCGTGAACCAGAAGAGGCACCTCCGGCTGTTGGATCCGGGAGACGATCTCCTGGAATCGCCGCCACTGGGTATCCACGCTG
>JAJDNI010000022.1 GCA_022340755.1 Gemmatimonadota bacterium | reverse complement strand
CCTGGCGCGGCACGCCCAGCACGCTGGTCGCCCGCGACTCACCGTGGCCATCACCGGGTCCTCGGGGCTCATCGGGACGAACCTGCGGCACTTCCTCACCACGGGCGGGCACCGGGTGATCCGGGTCGTGCGGGACAGTGGAGCGAACGGGGAGGACTCCGTCTACTGGAATCCTTACACTGGGGAGATCGACGCCGACGGGCTCGCCGATGCCGACGCGGTCGTCCACCTGGCGGGCACCTCCATCGCGGGAGGCCGGTGGACCGACGCCCGGAAGAAGTCCATCCACGACAGCCGAACGAAAGGCACCGAGCTCATCGCGCGAACGCTGGCGGGCCTCCGGCGCGGCCCTCGGATCCTGTTGTCGATGTCGGCCGTTGGGTTCTACGGGAACCGTGGCGCCGAGCGCCTCACGGAGGCATCCAAGGCAGGAGGGGGGTTCCTGGGGTCCGTGACCCGTGACTGGGAGGTCGCCACCGGACCGGCGGAGCGGGCGGGCATCCGGGTCGTGCGGCTCCGGGGCGGTGTCGTCATCTCACCCGCAGGAGGCGCACTGGGGCAGATGCTCCTTCCGTTCAAGATGGGCGTCGGGGGGCGACTGGGCAGTGGGAAGCAGTACTTCTCCTGGGTGGACCTGGACGACGTCATGGGGATCATCCTCCATGCTCTCTACGACGAATCCCTGGTCGGGCCAGTGAACGTGACGGCGCCCAACGCCGTGACCAACGCCACGTTCACGGACGTGCTGGGGCGGGTGCTCGGTCGACCGACCCTTTTGCCGGTGCCGGCCTTCGCCGTGAGGGCGGCCTTCGGACAGTTGGGCGAAGAAGCCCTCCTATGGGGACAGAGGGCCATCCCCGAGAAGCTGCTCAGGTCGGGATTCCGCTTCGCCTACGAGGGAATCGAGGACTCGCTGCGCTTTCAGCTGGGTCGGGCGGAGCAGGGCTGAGGTCCAGGCGCAGCTACTGATCCGCCTCCAGAATCTCGCCGTCGGGACCCAGAGGCGGATAAGATCGGCCCTCCCGGCGGTAGATCGCGGCCACCCGAGGGTACGCCCACTCGAAGAGGATCCTATGCTCTTCCGTCGTGGAGATCCGCGGCTCGTCGTACATCCCGGCCGCTTCTCTCTGTCGACGGGCCTCGTAGAGGAGGAGCGCCGCGGCAACGGACACGTTGAGGGAGTCTACCATGCCCATCATGGGGATGGACACCAGGCCGTCCGCAAACCTCAGCGTCTCCGCAGACACCCCTGCGAGCTCCGCACCGAGGACGATGGCCGTCGGGACGGTGAAGTCCACGTCACGGTAGTCCCGGGCCTCGCGGTCCACGTGGGCGGCCAGCACCGAAAAGTCTCGCGATTTCAGGTGTCCAATGGCCGATGCCACATTCTCGTGCTCACGCACCGTCACCCACTTCTTCGTGCCTCCAGACGTGGCGTGGTGGACGTCCAGGCCGCCGTCGGGCGACACCGCGTGCGCCTCCAGGACCCCCACGGCGTCACAGCTGCGCAGAACCGCAGAGAAGTTGCGGCCCTTGTTCACCTGATCCACGAGAACCGTGAGATCCGGCTGACGACGCGCCAGCACGGATTTCAGGCGATGGAAGCGGGCGGGCTGCATGATGGTCCAAGGTGCGATCGTGGGAGTGGGCGACCCTGCTATATTCCCATACATCCGGCAGCAGCGCCACCACCCCACCGACGGCTCCCCCGATTCTATGGGCACGACCAACCCCACCTTCCGCGAGCCCCGTCCCAGGCGTGGTCGGGCGAGGCTAAGCCGTCGTCCAGGGCTCTGGGCCATGGTGCCCGTCGTGCTTCTCCTGGGCGGCGTCTGCGACCATTCGGGGAAGATCATCCCCATCGTGCCCGAGTTCGACATCACGGACTCCTTCGAGTCCGGCCTCGGCCAGTGGACGGCCCAGGCCATCGACCTGGGTGAGCCCGCGGGAACCTGGTCCATCCAAGGCACCACGGAGGAGGCGAGCGCCGGAATGCACTCCGTCCAGCTCACCCTGGACAATGTCAGCAGCGCCGGGAAGGTCTGGATCGAGCGCGAGTTGGACGCGGCCCCCACGCAAGCGTACGACGTCGACATCTCCTTCGACCTCGCGAGTGCCGACTTCGGGACCCTGGACCTGTGGACGGTGATCGCGGGAGCCTACCCCGCACCTCCGAGGGCAGCGGACGAGCTCACGTTCCAGGACGATACGGGCAACGGCGCTTCGACCGACGACGGGTACCACTGGGTTTCGAAGAGCTACACGGTGCACGCCCGATCCGATGAGGAGGGGCACTTGTCGGTGACCATCGGGGTGTGGGGCACGTCGGAAACGGCGCGCAGCTACTACCTGGACAACGTGCGGCTGCAGCTGACGAGGGCAGGGTAGGGGCGCGCGCGGCGGATGCCGCAGCTTGCTTTCTCGGCGAAGGCCGTCAAGTTGCGATTCCCGATGGTCTGGCCGGGGTGGCGAAATGGTAGACGCAGGGGACTTAAAATCCCCTGGGAGCAATCCCATCTGGGTTCGAGTCCCAGCCCCGGCATCGTCGTTGGAACGGGTCTCGCTCCGCGGCATTAGTTGCGCCGCAACGAGTCGCCGAGTGGAGGCTGATCCGTGTCAGGAGGCTCAGCCCGGGGCCCGGGCGGAGCTCAACCAGATCCGCTCCGCCAGGGCGCAGGGGCCGTGGTCAGTGGTTAATCGTGATCACCCTCGGGTTGCCCACCGACGTGATTTCCATGCGCGAGAAGGGATGGACCGGTCCGCTGAACGATCGGTCGTTGTAGGCGACGACGGAGATCGTGATGTCGGCACCCGCCGGTAACCCGTTGGTGGGGATCGTGAGCTCGCGGGCCGTGCCCGGGAGATAGAGGTGGGCTCCGTCCACACTGATCATGAAGCGACCGGGGGACGTAGTACTGGTCCAGCTGAACGTGATGGAAGCGCCAGGGGCAAAGATGGCTCCCGCGGCCGGGGCGGTGAGAACAGGTACTTCCGGCACGTCGCCGGTCGCCTCCACGATCAGACCACGGGCGCTCACCCGGAGGTCGAGCGGCGACCCGGGCGGGACGACGGCAGGGAGCTCGCCGTGATAGTAGCCGGGAAGGGCCGTGGGAGGGATGGTCACCCCGTTCACCGTGACCATCGCGTCGTTGACGCCGTAGACATGATCCCAACCTTGAAAGACCCAGATATCCTGGGACTGCGCTCCTACACTGCCCGAAACGCGAAGGGGGGAGGCTGCATTGGGTAGACTCTGGGCGCAGATACCCATGCGGGAGTCGGGGTGGACCGGTCCGCTGAACGATCCGTCGTTGCAGGCGGCGAGGCCGAGGGGGAGCTTGGTATTCGCCGGTCTAGCCGCAATCCTGAGCTCGCGCGCGGTGCCTGAGGCAGTGAAGGTCTTGCCGACGGTGACGCCGTCGAAGATCCAGGATGCGACGAAACGTTCGGGGTTTGTCGCGCTGGTCCAGGTGACCGTGACGGAATCGCCGCCAGCGTCGATGTCGGCCTCGGTGAGGGGCGCGGTGAGGACGGGCGCTTCCGGCACGTTGACGGTGCCCTGCACGGTTGACCCACCGGCGCTCACCTGGAGGTCGAGCGGCGACCCGGCCGGGGCAGCGGTGGGAAGCGGACCTTGATAAAGGCCGGCGCCGGCATGAGGGATCGCCACACCGTTGATGGTGACTGTGGCGTCGGTGACGGCCACTCCTCCGCGGGTGACGGTGAGCTTCTCGAACTGCGCTCCCACGTCGCCCAAGATCAACAGGGGCACGGAGTCGGTGGTGATCCCGGCATCCGGGGAGCTCTCGATCCCGACGCTCATGCGCGAGTCGGGATCAACCTCCCCGGTGAACGATCCGTCGTTGTAGGCGAAGACGCTGAACGTGGTGCCGGGGGGACCCGGCCACGGAAGGGCGATCTTGAGCTCGCGCGCGGTACCCGCAGCCGGGAAGGTCATGTCCAGGCGGCTGCCGATATCGCTCATCAATACCACGAAGCGGTCGGGATTGGTCGCGCTGGTCCAACTGACGGTGATGACAACGCCACGGTCAGGGTGGTCAGGGTCGAAGGGGGTCACGGCGGCGGGCGCGGTGAGGACGGGCGCCTCCGGCACGTTGACGGTCCCCTGCACGGTCGTCCCACCGGCGCTCACCTGGAGGTTGAGCGGCGACCCGGCCGGGAGGGCGGTGGGGAGCTGGCCGTGATAGAGACCGGCGACGACATGAGGGATCGCCACGCCGTTGATGGTGACGGTGGCGTCGGTGACGCCGTGTCCTTCGCGGGTGACGGTGAGATTCTGGGACTGCGCTCCCATCTCGCCGCCCACGATCAGGAGCGGAGCTAGAGGTACAATCGTGACAGGGTCGGTGGTGTCGTTGTCGCAGGATGCAACCAGAGCCAGCAGGAGCAGGGCGGCAACGCCGTGGAGACTCGCACGAGCCGGTCGCAATGCGTTCCACGTGTTCATGAGTACCTCCCGTGGTTGGGCGGGTCGCCGAAGCCGGTCGCCGTTCTGGCGGCTACGCAGCACGGTCGCCCGATTGGCTGGCGCAATCTCGTGGCCGCCGGTGGACGCACTGCTAGCACAGCGTGAGCGTTGCGCGAGTTGGTGTGCAGGCGGGCAAAGCGGCGGACTCATGATCGAGCTGCGGACCCTCGGTACGATCGAGTTGCGGGATGGGATTGACGGGAGAATCAAGTCGGTCCTCCATCATTGCAGCGCAACGAGCCGCCGAGCGGGGCTGATCCGTGGCAGGAGGCGCGGCCCGGGGCCCGGGCCGCGCCCAACCAGATCCGCTCAGCCGCGGCGCGGGGGTCGTGGTCAGGGGTTGATCGTGATCACCAGCCCCGGGTGGCCCACGGACATGATGCCCATGCGCGAGTCCGGGTGGGCCGGTCCGCTGAACGATCCGTCGTTGTAGGCGACGACCGAAATCCTCAAGGCGACACCCTTCGGCAACTCGCCAGCGGCGATCTCGATCTTACGTGTCGTGCCCGGCAACTCCCGATGCCGGACATACCCCCCTTCCTTGTTCACATACACCGCGAAGCGGTCGGGGTCTGTCGCGCTGGTCCAGCTAACCGTGATGGAACCGCCAGTGGCTAAGACGGCTCCTGCGGTGAGGGAGGTGACGACGGGCGCTTCGGGCACGTTGCCGGTCGCCTCCACGACGAGGCCACGTGCGCTCACCCGGAGG
>JAJDNI010000020.1 GCA_022340755.1 Gemmatimonadota bacterium | reverse complement strand
TCTCCGAGGACCTCGTCCATGCGCCGCCACGAGCCCAGCTCGATGCCCTTGGATGCACTCACGACGAGGGCGTCGGGGTGGACATGGGGGGACGCCTCGGACATCACGTGCCGTACGAATTGGGACGGGCTCACCGAGACCACCAGCTCGGCCCCCTTCACGGCTTCCTCGAGATCCGCGGTGGCTTGCAGGCTCTCGGGGAGCGTGACCCCCTGAAGATAGGGGTTGGTGTGCTCCTCGTTGATGGAGCGCGCCACGCTCGGCTCGTAGGACCAGAGCGTCACGTCGTGACCCTTGCTGGTCAGAAGGGCCGCCAGCGCCGTGCCCCAGCTCCCCGCCCCCACCACCGCCGCATGCACGGGCTCACTCACGCGGCCCCCTCCGTCCCCGTCGTTCCATCCTTCTTCCCCGCTTCCCTGGTCCGACCGAACCGGTTTTCCTCACCACGGATCAGCCGGCGAATGTTGCTCCGGTGGGCCCATACCACGACGATGGCCAGGGCCACCGTGAAGCCGGTCAGGGTGGCGCCGCCGGCGTGGGCCGTGAACGCGACGAACACCGGCAGCGTGACGGCCGCGCCCATGGATGCTACCGAGACGTACCGCGTCGCGATCATGAGGGCGAGCCACACCAGAAAGCCGCCGAGGACCGCCCAGGGGGCCAGTGCCAGGAAGACGCCGGCGCTGGTGCCGACGCCCTTGCCCCCCTTGAACCCCACCCAGAACGAGAACATGTGCCCGACAATGGCCGCGGCTCCGAACGCGAGGGTCCAGCCGAACGACGCCCCGCACAGTCCAGGGAAGAGCCAGACGGGGACGAAGCCCTTGGAGACGTCCACGAGGATCACCGGGAGTGCCGACTTCCATCCCAGGATACGGAACGCGTTGGTGGCCCCCAGGTTCCCGGAGCCGTGCTGCCGCAGGTCGATGCCGTGAACGGCCTTTCCCACCCAATAGCTCGTCGGCGTGGCGCCGAAGACGTACGACAGGGCGAGAAAGAGGTAGGTCACTGGTCCCGGCTGCCTCGGATGCGGATGCGGACTGGGGACCCCGTGAACGGCCAGCGCTCACGAAGCCCATTCTGTAAATAGCGAATGTAGTTGGCCGGCACGGCCTTCGGGAAGTTGGCGAAGAACACGAAAGTGGGGGGCGACGACGCCACCTGGGTTCCGTACTTCAGCTTCACCGGCCTTCCCCGGTGGTGGGGGGGTGGCTGCCGGCGCGTGAGCTCACCAAGAAGGTCATTCACCTCGGGGGTGCCCACCGTCCTGCCACGCTCGGCGTACACCTCCAGGATCAGGTCCAAGGTACGCCGCACACGCTGTCCCGTGAGGGCCGACACGAAGACGATCGGCACCCACGCCAGGAACGGGAATCGCTCCCGGACCCGCTTCTCGTAGTGGGGTGCCGTGTTCGTTTCCTTCTCCACCAGGTCCCACTTGTTCACCAGCAGGATTACGCCAGCACCGGCCTCCCACGCCTGCTCGGCGATGCGCACGTCCTGATGGTGGAGCTCGCCCTCCGTGGCGTCCACGAGAACGAGGCATACGTCGCTTTCGCGCACGACGCGCTCGGTCCTCAGGGCGCTGTAATACTCCAGCGAGTCACTGACCTTGGACTGTCGCCGCAGGCCCGCCGTATCCACGAAGACAAGGGTGGTGTCGTGGTATCGGAAAGGCGTGTCCACCGGATCCCGGGTCGTCCCCGCGGCGTCACTCACGACGACACGCTCGTTGCCGAACAGTCGGTTGACGAAGCTGGACTTCCCGACGTTGGGCTTGCCCACGACGGCGACGCGGATGGCGTCCTCTTCCTGGTCGTCGTCGACGATGTCCGGGAACGATGCCACGAGGCGATCCAGGAGGTCTCCGGAGCCCTTTCCGGAGATACTGCTCACCGGGATCGGGTCCCCCAGGCCCATGGACCAGAAGTCGTGATGGGCGACCTCGTTCGGGAGGTTGTCCATCTTGTTCACGACCAGGAGGACGGGCTTGGAGGTCTTGCGCAGCACCGCACCGAGCTTCTCGTCCAGCGGATGCACACCGGTTCTGCCATCCACCAGGAAGACGATTGCATCGGCTTCGGTGACGGCCGCCAAGGCCTGTTGGCGGACGGACCGGTCCAGGGGCTCGTCGCTTCCTTCGATGATCCCGCCGGTGTCGACGATGAAGAAGGCCCTGCCGGCCCAGTCGGCGCGGCCGAAGTTGCGGTCCCGCGTCACCCCCGGCTGGTCGTCGACGATGGCAATGCGTCGACCGATGACCCGGTTGAAGAAGGTGGATTTGCCCACGTTCGGGCGACCCACCACCGCGACCACGGGGAGTCGTCTGCTCATAGAGAAGACAGGGCCTCGCCGATCTCGTATCCTCGGACGATCCTCGCGGGTGCCAAGTCGGCCTCCAGCTCCGCAAGGGGCAGGCTGTCGATGAAGAGATCGTCCGCGTTGAGGGCTTCCGCCGGGATGAGGATCAGGTCGCCGTCGCGCCCTCTTTCCAGCGCGTCCCGGATATCCGCACCCCCGAGAAGGCCGGCGACGGTCACCGTCTCGCCGAAGAAGCCGTTCGTGACCTCCACGACCTCGACCTGCGCGCCGGTGGCTTCTCCGAGCAGCGAGGCCCGGTCCCTCAGGAAGGGCGCCATGGAGCGGCCCGTGACCAGGCGCAGGCGCTGGCCGTCGAGGCGAGGCATGTGGGGGAGCGACTCGGCGAACCGGTCCACGAAACGACGCACGGCACCCACACCGTTCTCGTACAGCGCGCCGTCGTCGTAGTAGTCGTCTTGGGGGATGGGGAGGCCAGCGATGAGGTACATCTCGTCGGCGCTGTAGCACCACCCGGACTCTCGAGCGGCCAGCGCGCGGGCCCGCGCCTCGTCCACCCGGCCGATGACGTCCCGGGCTTCCTCGCGGCGCAACAACCGAACGGGCCGATTCAAGTTGTACCGCGTCAGGCCCACGGGCACTACGGACAGGGATCGGATCCCCTGCCCCAGGCTCCAGAGACCTTCGAGAGTCTTGTCCAGGTGCTCACCGTCGTTCCACTCAGGGCAGATGACCGCCTGGGTGTGGATCTCCAGACCACCGTCCAGAAGGAAGCGGAGACGCTCCATGATCTCACCCGCGGTGTCGTTCACGAGGAGCCGGCGCCGGACCTCGGGCTCCGTGGCGTGCACGCTCACATAGAGGGGCGAGATGCGCTGATCC
>JAJDNI010000313.1 GCA_022340755.1 Gemmatimonadota bacterium | reverse complement strand
CCTGGCGTACAGGGCCATCTACTATCTCATGCCCCTCGCCCTAGCGGCAGCGGCGTTGGGTGTCTACGAGTACCGCCAACGGCGGGAGGCCCTCGACAGGGCCCTCTCCATCCTGGGGTCGGGGATGTCGAGCGCAACGCCGCTGATCCTCTCCGGCCTCGTTTTCGTGGGGGGCGGTCTTCTGCTGGCTACCGGGGCCATCCCGTCCGAGGGGCGCATGGCATGGCTGGGGCAGTCGCCCCCCCTTGCGCTCCTGGAGGCCTCCCACTTCCTCGGCAGCCTGGTGGGAGCCTCCCTGCTGATCCTCGCCTGGGGTCTGGCGCGTCGACTGGACGGCGCCTTCCATGCGGCCCTGGCCCTCCTCGGCTTGGGTGCCGTGCTCTCGGCGATGCGCGCGGGGGGACTCTTGCCGTCTCTGGTCCTGCTACTGGCGCTCGTGGCCCTCGCGCCGACGCGCAAGGAGTTCTTCAGGCGTTCCGCGCTCCTGGCCGAGCCGCTCTCCCAGGAATGGGTCTTCGGAGTGATCGCGGTTCTGCTGGCTACGTCGTGGCTGGGCTTCTTCGCCTATCGTGACGTGGCCTACTCCGGCGACCTCTGGTGGCGCTTCGCCCTCCACGGGGACGCACCGCGCTTCCTTCGCGGATCCGTCGGAGCCGGGGCCGTCCTCCTCGTCTTCGCCATCGCGAAGCTTCTGCGTCCCGCGGAACCGGAGGAGGCCACGACCCCCACGGAGCCCCCGGAGCAGGTGGCCGAGATCGTAGCCAGGAGTCCCCGGACCCACGGTCACCTCGCCTTTCTGGGTGACAAGAGCTTCATGCTCTCCGAGAGTGGGCGGGCCTTCCTCATGTTCGGCGTGGAGGGACGGAGCTGGGTGGGGATGGGCGATCCGGTGGGCGATCCGGAGGACTACCCCGAGCTCGTCTGGGAGCTGCGCACGCGGGCGATACGGCATGGGGGGTGGCCGGTCTTCTATCAGGTTCGCCCGGAGTTTCTGCCGCTCTACGTCGACTCCGGGCTGAGCCTCATCAAGCTCGGCGAAGAAGCCGTGGTGGATACGACCGCGTTCAGCCTGCAGGGGAGTCGGCGCTCCGGGCTGAGGCAGACGCTGCGGCGCGTGGAGCGAGCGGGGGGGACATTCGAGGTCCTGCCTCCGGATGGCACGCGAGAGGTCATAGGCCGGCTGAGAGAGATCTCCGACGCGTGGCTCGAGGCGAAGAATACCCGCGAGATGAGCTTCTCCCTCGGGTCCTTCGCCGAAGAGTACGTTTCCCGCTTCCCCGTGGGTGTCATCAAGGTGGAGGATCGCATCGTGGCCTTCGCCAACGCATGGCTGGGCGCCCCCGGCGCGGAGTTCAGCGTCGACCTGATGCGCTACGAGCCGGGGCCGGCTCCGCTGGACTCGATGGAGTACCTCTTCATCCAGATGATCCTCTGGGGTAAGGACGCGGGATACCGCCGATTCAACCTGGGCATGGCGCCGCTCTCCGGGCTCGAAGGAGGCCCGCTGGCACCCCTCTGGGCGCGCCTGGGTGCCGCCGTGTTCAGGTACGGAGAGCACTTCTACAACTTCCAGGGGCTTCGGGCCTACAAGAGCAAGTTCGACCCGAACTGGGAGCCTCGCTATCTGGCCTCGCCGGGGAGATTGGCTTTGCCCCGGGTGCTGGGGAACATTACCGCCTTGATCTCCGGAAGCCTGCGGGGGGCCTTGGCGCGCTGACCCGGCCCACCCCGTCGCCACGGCGTCGGACGGGGGACGAGGCGGAGCGACATGCGCTGCTTTTGGGGGCGGAGCCAGGATACGAAGTCCCATCGACGCATTCCCGGTTCCCGGGGCTCGGGGCAGACTGTTCGCATGCGCACTCTTCTGCCGAGCGACCCCATTCGAGGCGACCGACGCCGTGTCGGCCGAGCCCGGTACACGAGGTTGGCCTTCGGTATCCTTGTCGTGGTTGTTCTGGCGGGAGGATGCCTCGGTGCTGCCTCGGGCCGTCCGGGCCAGCCCGGAAGGTGGGTGTATCGCACCGTCATTCGAGCCCGGGGCGGAGTCTTCATCTCGTTCCCCGGCGTAGTTCTGCAGTCGGGTTTCGCCGACTGCGGGCCAGCTGCGCTGGCCACCCTCATCAACACACTGGGCGGGAATCCCCCACGCCTGGACTCCATCGGATCGCTGGCCGGAACGGGTGCAGGTGGCACCACGTTCGGGGGCCTGGTCCGTGCGGCGCGTTCTCTGGGCGTGGCCTCGGAGCTCCGACGAATGAGTCCCGCCGCCATGGCTCATCTACCCTCACCGGTCATCGCCTGGGTGGACCGAGGTCATTTCGTCACCGTCGTGCCGGATTCCGGGCGCTACGTCGTCATCCTCGACCCAGGGGTGGGTCCCTACCGCATTCGGGTAGCGCGACTCCGTCGATTCTGGTCCGGAGAGGCGCTGGTTCCCATGCCCGTCCGCACACCTGCGGGCGTGGCTCTACACGTCTCCCCGGAAGGAGGATGAAGATGACCCATACCTGGAAGAACCCCTGGATGCCGGTGTTGGCCCTCGCGGGCCTCGCCTTCCTGGCGGCGCACGGTCTCCCCGCCGTCCACGGGGGCGCGCTTTCCGATCTGATCGGCGGCGGGCCCGTGAGCTTCGGGACGATGCTCTTGTGCGGATACTGCCTCGGGGCGGGTGCCACGCTGGAGGCGTCGGACACCTGGGCGGCGTTCCTGGCCAACCCCGGAAGCTGGAAGCTCATCGGCTCCTGCGCGGCTGCCTGCGCGGCCGTATTCGCAGCGTGAACGCCATGACTACGAGGAGACTCACCCGCTGGTTCGGATGGGCCCCGGCGGCCCTGCTCGGATTCGGGTTGGCGCTGGCGTTGGCCGCCGGCGCTCCGGCCGCAGGCGGCGCATCGTCCCTCGCGGCGCTTTCGGGCGCCGGATGGCTCGACAGCTTGGCCTGTGTGGGATGTGTGGCCGTGATCGTCTTCGTGAGTGGCGGTACGCCCTTGGGTGTACTGGCCCTGGCCGGGGCGTTTCCGGCCGAGGTGCTGGGATGCTTGGCAGCGTGCGTCATCGCCGCGACCTGAAGGCCTGTGGGTGGAGGGGGAAGGGTGCCCCTCCACCCACAGGGCCTTCGCGTCCGACTCGCCTGAGGCGCTGGTTGGCGGTCGGGCTGGTTGTGGGAGTCCTGGCGGGTGGGGCGTGGAGCGCCGCGGCTCTCTCTCGAGCCCAAGCCGCCGCAGTGAGGGCGCCCAACACTCCCTTCCACCCCGGGGTGTTGGAGGGGACCGACGACAACGGTAGGACGCGGGAAGTCCGGGCCGGCGGACGGGAGGTGCTGCTCTACGTGAGTGCGCATTGCCGGTACTGCCGGGCGGAGCTCGACGCATGGGCGCGGCTGCTCGCGTCGGACCAGGAGGTCACTCCGCCGCTGGTGATCCTCGCTCCGGATACGCGCCCAGACGACATGCGCAACCTGTTGCTCTCGTTCGGGACGCGGTGGGTGTCGGACCCGTCGGGCGCCCTGGGCCGCGCCCTCCGTGTCAGGTCCGTGCCCTACTTCGCCGTTTTGGACAGCGCAGGCGTTGTGGTCGAGGCCGGTGTGGGAGTCAACACCCCGGAGCGCCGCGCCCACCTCGGCAGACTATCCAGATGAACACGTTCGCGGAGGAATCTTGGTCCAGCTTGCAGATGGGGTGAGCGACGCGCATGCCGGTCCCGGTGGGGGACCCGTCACAGCCTTCGGTCGGCTCGCTCGAGGGCTTCACCCGACGTTCGAGCTTCTGCGAGCGAGTCCGCCGCTTGTCACCCCGGCAGTCGTGGTGGGGGCGCTCTCCCTGGTCACGGTAGCCGCCACGATTCCTCTGATCCGGACGGCTTATGCCGGTCGTCCCGAACTCCTGCCCACCGTCGTGGCGGGCTTGTGGCTCACGGCCGGCTTGTCGCCTTTCGTTGCGCTCATCAAGGGCGTGGTGCTGGGCGGGGTGGCGTGGTCGTGCCTCGTGCTGACCAGCGCGGAGGCGCGGTTCCGCAGCCTGGTCAGCACATTGCTCTACGCGCAGGTCTTCCTCGTGCTCCAGGGTACATGGATGACGGCGCTTCTTTGGATCCACGGCACCGCCCGCCTGCACACTCCTGGAGACATGCTGCTGCCCACGGGCCTCGATCTCTGGTTCCCCGACTCGACCACGGTGATGGGGGCCGTAGCCCATGGTGTGACGCCGTTTCACCTGGCCTGGCTCATCTTCTCCGCGGTCGTCATCGGGAGGCTCGCACATGGCTCGCAATGGCGAGGGATCCTCGCGGCCACCTCTCTCTGGGTGCTCGTGGCGGGGGTAGGGGTGGTCAGGGCGATTGTCACGTGACCACCCCCCAGGCCGTGCTCCGACTGCGTGACCTCGAGGTGCGGTACCCGGAGTTCACCCTGGGGCCTGTCTCTCTGCAGGTGGTCAGGGGCGAGCGCATCGCACTGGTGGGCCCGAACGGGGCGGGGAAGAGCACTGTGATTCGAGCCATCTGCGGACTTCAGGGTGAATACGGTGGAAGCGTCACTGTCGATGGCAGGGACGTGCGTGCCCTCGGCCCACGAGTGCGCACCCGGATCGGGGTGTTGCCCGAGCGCATGTTGGGCTTCGGATGGATGACCGTCGAGGAGCATCTCCGCTTTCTGTCGTCGTTCTATCCGTCCTGGGATGACGCGTACGCGGAGGAGCTCCGCGAAGGTCTGGGGCTACCTGCCGGCACCCGGCTCGCCAACCTTTCGAAGGGGATGCAGGTCAAGCTCTCCCTGGTGACAGCCGAGGCTCATCGTCCGCGGGTGCTCCTCCTGGACGAGCCGACGTCGGGGATCGACCCGGTGATGCGCGGCGAGCTCCTGGCCCTGATCCGGCAGTGCGCGCCTTCCGGGGGGGATCGCACCGTGATCTTCTCCAGTCACCTGCTCGAAGACGTCGAAGCGGTGGCTCGGCGCGTGCTCCTTCTACGCAACGGACGGCTCTGCGGAGATCTCGATGTCGGCGAGCTCGCAGCCGAGAGTGCCGACGGGTCGGTCGCATCGGCCATCTACCGGAGGCTGACCAGTGAATGACCGGGGCGTAGTGCGGGCGTTGTTGCGCCTCGAGCTGAAACGGACGCTTCCCCCGGTACTGCGGGCCGTGGGGCTCGCCGCCGTGGCAGGGGTGGCGCTCACCGCCTTCGGGGCGGTAACGCCTTCCCGCCTCCTGCTCCTCATGACCTTCGTGGCGGTTTCGGGCATCGGGACTGTCTTCCAGAACGTCATCAGGGACAAGCTCGATGGAGGCCTCGAGTTCCTCCTCTCGCTTCCCGTGGATCGCAGACTCCTCGCCGTGTCGCGGACCGCGGCCTGCGCCGCTCTCGCCCTGCCCGCCGGCGCCGCGCTGACGGCGGCGGGATGGCTCGCGCTGCGCGCGGCCGG
This sequence comes from Gemmatimonadota bacterium, assembly GCA_022340755.1. Taxonomy (GTDB): domain Bacteria; phylum Gemmatimonadota; class Gemmatimonadetes; order Longimicrobiales; family Gaopeijiaceae; genus SZUA-318. Next base: position 2,503 of record JAJDNI010000313.1, on the reverse strand, counting down.
AGCGTCTCCACCGGGCGTGGCCATCACGTCGGTCGCCTTCGTCCTTTCCGTCCTCGGAGTTGCGTCGGTCGCAGTCCTGATGATGGGGATCTCGCTGCGCCTGAAGGCGGCGCATTTCGCCAACCTGGTGGCGGCAGGCTTCCTCGCGGGACTGGGGGTGGTGTGGTTGGTGAGCCATGTCGTCCGTCCCTCACGCGAGGCACTGCTCAGACTCGCCGCGACCCCATGGTTTCCCGGGCTCTCCGTCCTGACGGCAGGCGCGCTCCTGGTGTCGGCTGCGTGGCTGGGATACGGCTTGGCCCGGACGGGGCTGGAGCGGTTCCGACCCGACCGGGACCAGGTCTACTGGTAGCGTTCGAGCGGTGCCCCGTCGCTGGCCGCCCGCGGGCGGCGATCCCATATTCGCCCCGCCTCACCAGTCCTCCCCGAACCCGGGAGCGCTCCAGGGATGCTCCATCTCGCCATCGCCGCTGGGCTCGTCTTGGGCCTGATCCTTGGTATCGTGGCTTCGGCAACCGGATCCCCCTTTCTTCTTGCCGTAGCCACGGGATCCGCGCCCTTCGGCACCGTGTTCATGAACGCCATTCGAATGGTGGTCATCCCACTGGTCATGGCTGTGGTGTTCTCCGGCGTCGCCCGCCTCGGCAATCCGCGCAAGCTGGGACGCCTCGGCGCCTCAACGCTCGCGTTCTTCTGGATCACGCTCGTGCCCGCCATCCTCTTTGGGATGGCCATCATGCGCCTGGGGCTCGTCTTCGCGCCGGCGGTGTCCGTGCCGCAGGCCGCAGCGCAACAGGCTCCGGAGCTGCCGGGCTTCGTCGATTTCCTTGTAAGCTTGGTCCCCTCGAACCCCTTCGCGGCGGCAAGCTCGGGGGCGCTGCTGCCGCTCATCGTGTTCACCGCGCTCCTCGCCGCTGCGACCGGCACGCTTCCTGACGCCCCCCGCGCTCGCCTCATGGAACTGGCGGATGCCGTGGGGGCGGCGCTCATCAAGCTCGTCTACTGGATCCTGTGGATCGCGCCCATCGGGGTGTTCGGGCTCGCAGCTCCCGTCACCGCGAAGATGGGCTGGGGGCTCGTGGCCAACCTGGCGGTCTTCGTGGTGACCGTGATCGTCGGCCTCGCCATCTTCCTGGGGCTGGTCTTCCTTCCACTGGTCCGTGGGGTGGCTGGAGTCGGTCCCCTGCGGTTCCTGCGGGGAACGTTTGGAGGCGCGGCGATCGCGTTCTCCACCACCTCCACCGTCGCGGCCCTTCCCGTGATGCTCGAAGAGGCCGAGGAGAATCTCCGGCTCTCTCCCACCATCTCGACGCTCGTATTGCCCCTGGGTGCGTCCATGTACCGGCCGGGTAGCGCGCTCTTTCAGGGCGCGGCCATCATCTTCCTGGCCCACCTCTACCAGGTACCCATCCCCGCGGCCGCCGTGGGCGGGGCCTTCCTGGCCACGTTCCTGGTCTCTCTCACGGTCGCGCCGGTGCCCAGCTCGGGCGTGGTGACTCTGGCTCCGGCTCTCGACGCCGTGGGGATTCCGCTGTCCGGCCTCGCGATCCTCCTGGGCATCGACCGCATCCCCGACATGTTCCGTAGCACCGTGAACGCCCTGGGTCAGATCACGACCACCGCGCTCATGGACCGCTGGGTGGGGCCGGAAGGGACACGCCCGATCGAGACCGAAGCTGCCACACCTCGAACCTGAGGATCGGCGCCGCTCTGACGGCGACGAACGCCAGCGTGAGCGTCCTGTACTTCCGGACGCTACTCGGCTTTGGCGCGGAGCGGCAGTGGACGCACCCCGGCCTCCACCACCGAGAGGGCGCCGTCCACGAGTAGGGCCAGCGCCGCCGCGGGGATCGCACCGGAGAGGATCATGCGCGTGTCATTGAGGGCCAGGCCCGCCACGATGGGATCCCCCAGGCCTCCGGCGCCGATGAACGCGGCCAAAGTGGCGGTACCGACGTCGATGACGGCCGCGGTACGTATTCCGGCCATGATGACGGGTGCCGCGAGGGGTAGCCGCACCTGGGTGAGGAGCTGACCGTCGGTCATTCCCAGCGCGCGCGCGGCTTGCACGGCGACAGGGTCGGCATCCCGTGCGCCCGAGTAGGTGTTCCGGACGATGGGATAGAGGGAATACAGGAAGAGGGCCACCACCGCGGGGCCTACGCCAATCCCCAGGAGCGGGATCATGAAGGCCAGAAGCGCGATGGACGGAAGTGTCTGAAGCAGGCCGATGGCCCGTATGGCACCCTCCGCGGAGGCACGCTTCCTCTCCAGCCAGAGGCCCAGGGGGACCGCGGTAAGAATCCCCGCGCCGAGCGAGAGCGCCACCAGCAGGAGATGGCGCAGGGTCTGGCTCAGCGTGTCGTCTCGGTGTGCCCACAGGTAGCCAGCCAGGGACGCGTCGACCCCGGGTGCCGTCGCCGTCGCCCCGCCGACCTCTCCCGCACCCCCTGTGGCACCGCCCACGAGACCGAGGCCGGAGAGGGCGTCACGGGCCACAGTG
>JAJDNI010000242.1 GCA_022340755.1 Gemmatimonadota bacterium | reverse complement strand
GGGCGAGCTACGACCCCGCTACCGCCTCACCCTCAACCCCAGCGTCCCGTACAGGTGCGGCACGTCCTGGGCCTTGAACTCCTTCGTGGAGCGGGTCACGCCCAAGCGCACATCCATCCTCCTCCACCCGAGAATCACGCTGGCCCTCGTGCGTCCCACCAAGGGCTCCTTGGGGGTGCTCGCACTCTCCTTCCAGGTGGAGCCGTCCAGGAAGAGATCCCGGAGCACGGCCTCACCCTCGGCGCCGACACGAGCCACCAGGTGGAAGCCGTCGAAGGAGGTGCCCGGAACGTCCGACGCCGGTGACGCCTTCCACCCCAAGCGCAACGCGTAGCCGGCCTCCGCGCTCGTACGCATGGTGCCCGCCGTTGCGGCCCAGTGGGGCTCCAGGGCGAGGGTCCACCCCTTGCCGTTGTCCGCCATCGCGACCCGCCACGTGTCTCGGACGGACGCGGCGAAGGCCACCTCGAAGGGAATCTGGTACTCCCACCCCTGCGGTGGGACGCGGTTCAAGAGGGTGTGGAGTCCCTTCTGGAGCTGGCGAGCCAGGGATGGCCCGCCCGTAACCCCTGCCTCGAAGGAGACCGCGGTCGTCCGCCCGAGGGTCACCCGGTCTCGCGCCCACGTCAGCGAGAGCCATCCGGCGTAGGGACGATCCACTACTCCGGGTCGGTAGAAGAAGAGGTTTTCGGGCGTGTAGATCTTCTGGGTCAGCCCGACATGAGTGGCCGAGCAGGGGTACGCCGCGGGCGATGCGAAGCACGACGAGCCGCGCACGCCGAGAGAGGCAGGGCCCGACACATTCCAATCCCCGTCGAGCTCCACGAACTGCCCATCGGTGTAGAACCAGTCGGTGGGTCGGGGAATCCAGAACGCCCACCCATCGTTATCCATCGCCACTGTCACCCCACGCAACCACTGGGCCCCGGCCGGCTGTTGCGCCAGGGCCAACGCCACCAGCGCCAACACCACCGACCTCCCTCTCGAATGTCCCGACATCCGTTCTATCTCTCCGGGCGGCGCCGATCACTGAACCGCGCCCCTCGCTCGACTCGCATGCCTCCCTGCCCATCCCAGGCAGAATGATACACAAGAGGCTCGGCCACCACCGCCGGGCGGCTCGCCCGCTGCGTCGACGGCGAGGCCCCGCCGACGGCAGCCCACGGTCAAGCAGCGTCGAAGACCCGTTGGGGACACGGGGAAGACCTCCGCTTGACCTCCCCGGGGACGCCCGTCACAATCCACGCCAGGCGATGGAGTTCGCCTTCAACCACCGCACGAGCGGTTGATGACTCCTGAACCATAACGACGCCGGTCAGGAGCATCCCATGGTCCCGCGATCCGATCCTCCCCTTGAAGAGACACCCCCGGACCCGGGCGCGGATGACGCCGCCGCATCTCGGGGCGCCCTGAACCCGGCGCAGGCCCGCTCCGTCCGGGCCACCTTCACGCACGTGAGCAATCTGCTGGAGGGTGTGCTGCGCCTGGCGCGCGGCGACGTCACCCCCTTCGATCGTCAGCACCCCGACCTCGGGCCGGAAGAGGCGCGTGAGGTTGTCGCGCTCGTCGCTTCCATCCGGGAGCGGATGCTGGAGGCGATGATGCAGCTGGGGATCCCGCTTCCCGAAGCAGACGGCTCGGCGCGCTGGACGGCACACACGGCGCTGTCCTTCGCGGAAATCGCTCTTGCGGATCTCACCCCGGGGGAGCTACGTGGGTACGGCGCCGTGGACGACGAGGCCGCACGGCTCGTGACGGCCATCGCATCGGACTTGCAGCGCATTGTCACACGAGCGCACGAGGTTCTCGGCTGAGGCGCGTTCCTGGCAAGGATGTTGCACATGTAACTCGGAGCATCGCTCGACGTCCGGCGCCGTACGGCTGAAATCAGGAGGGGGCATTCATGTGGAAGAAGGACGACGCAACCGGCGTGGAACCTCAGACGGTCGACACCACGCAGCGATCCGCTCCAGCAATCAGGTCGAGCCCGGCTACTTCGGGAAAGGCCACCATCGGGCCATCCATCACCATCCACGGTGAGGTCAGCGGCGACGAGGATCTGCTCATCCAGGGCAAGGTCGAGGGCTCCGTGGACCTCGAGCTCCACACGGTGACCGTAGGCGGAGAGGGACGGGTGAATGCGAACATCACCGCCCGGGTCGTAACGGTCGAGGGAGAGGTGGAGGGTGACCTCCGGGCCAGGGAGCAGGTCGTCCTGCGCGGAACGGCGCGTGTGAAAGGGGACATCACGGCCCCCCGCGTGGTCCTGGAGGACGGCGCCAACTTCCGCGGGCTGGTGGACATGGGTGACCCGGAGGGGACTCGCGGGAGCGTGAAGTCGGCCACCGGATCCGGAGCCTCCGAGTCGATGAGGACCACGACCGCCCAAGGCGCTCCATCGCCGGACGCTTCCAAGGGTAGCGCCTCGGTCACGGCAGCGAACTCCGGGAAAGCCAAGGAAGCGGTGGGCGCCACAGGCAAGGTCGCGAACTAGGACTCGCTGTGGGCTGGCTGGACCGGATCCGGCACGGTCCGGCGGAAGTCGCGGACCGGCAGAACGAAGAGCATGGGCCGTTGCCCCCCGTGGGGAGAGCCGCGCCGGGGGTCGCGGCGCTGTTCGACGGGCTGCACGAGGACGGCAGCCACTCCATTCTCGATCTCGGTCCTGCCGCCGAATCCCACCTTCGCATCTACAGCAAGTACGCCCGGCAGGTCCGGTTCGCGGACCTGATCACCGCCCCCCCTCAGGGCGAGGCGTGGACTGCCGCCATCCGCGATCTGCCCCCCCATCCGCACCGGCCGTACGACGTCGTGCTGGCGTGGAACCTGCTCGATCGCATCTGGCCCGAAGAACGCCGCTCCCTCATCGAACGGCTAGCCGAGCTCACCGCGCCCGGGGCTCGCCTCTACGCCGTGATGGATGCCTCCGGTGCGCCGACGTCGCAGCTCCACCGATTCACGCTCCTGGACGTGGACCGGCTGCAGGAAGAGGCGGTCGGCCCTGCCGAGCGAGCACACCCGCCGCTGTTGCCGGCACAGGTCGAGAAGCTGATGGAGCCGTTCGAGGTGACACGGGCGTTCACGCTACGCACCGGGATGCGGGAGTACATGGCGGTGAAGCGGAGCGACGAAGGCGAGCCGTGACACCGAGCCACGGCCCGCCTTCGCAAGACCCTGCGCTTCTGGTCCTTCTTTCGCCCTTACCTGTTCCTTCCCTCGACCTCATCGGCGATGCGGCCCGCGTCGTACACCTTCCTGAGGGCCTCCATGATCGCCATGGAGTGTACGCTCACGCAGCGTGACACCTCATCGGTGAAGATGAAGCGGTTGGGAAGCATCTCGATGTTGCCGTCGAACACCAGCCCCACGACCTCGCCCGCCTCGTTCACCACCGGGCTGCCGGAGTTGCCGCCGATGATGTCCGCCGTGGACACGAAGTTCATGGGCGTCTTCATGTCCACCTTGGACTCGGCCAGCTTCCACCGCTCCGTGAGCTGGAAGGGGGATGCATCGTCGAAGTCCGCGCTCCGGGCATAGAGCCCATAGAAGGTCGTCTTGTAGGGTGCGACGGTGCCGTTCATGGGGAAGCCCTTCACCACCCCGTCGCTGATCCGGAGGGTGAACGTCGCATCCGGAGGGAGCGCCTTGCCGTAGGCCGCGTAGATGGCCTCGCCGAGCTTCGCCACGTTCGCGGAGATGACGTCGTTGAGCTGGGCGGCGCGCTTCACGTAGCTGTTGGCCGTCGGCTCCAGGTCGCGCACCGCCACGATGAGTGGATCGCCGCACGTGTCAATATCTTCGCCACCTTCGACCAGCTGTTTCCGCTCGGCCACGTCCTTCAGGTGGCTCGTTTGCACGATCTCCTCGGCCGCCGCTTCCGGCGTGCGGCCTCCCAGCAGGGCTTTCACGAGGGCGTCGTCCGGTCCCAGGTCCTTCTGGGCCGACGCGAGCCAGCTCGCGAGCTGCATGCGCTCCAGCTCCTCGTCCAGCGGCCGGTCCCGCAGGATCTGGCGGCGCATCCTGTCGAGGCCGTTCCCCTGGAAGCCGGGTAGGCGTTCGCCCTCGGGAAGAGCGGCTTGTCTAGCGACCCTCACGATGTCGATGGCGTATCCCAGGAGCGTGGAGCCGTTGAGGGCATAGTAGCGCGCCTGTGTCGCGAAGGTCGACAGCTCGAGCTGCGCGTCCGCGATGGCGTCCCACGTGCCGCCGTACTTGGCTTTCAGCGTCGGATCGGCGTCGATCCGGCTGCGGAAATCCTGCTCGAAATGCGCCTTGCGGGTCATGATCTTCGGGTCCAGGAGGCCGGACAGGTAGCCCTGGGTGGCCTTCTGGGAGTTGGAGATCCCCAGGATGGTGGTCTCGTAGCGACGCGCGTTCTCGGGGCTCTCCGCCGAGAGCTTCTGCAGTATCTTCATGCGCGCGTCGTAGCTCGCCAGGCGGGCGGGGTAGTCCACGTCGCGCAGGTACACCATCTGTGCCAGCGTCAGGAGACGTCCGGTGGAACCGGGGTTCCCCACCACGAAGACCGTCTCGCCGTCCTTCGCTCCGGCTTCGCTCCACGCGAGATAGTCCGCGGGATGCACCGGCTGGCCGTTCTCGTAGGCGCGGAGGAAGCTCACGTCCACGTCGTAGCGCGGGTACGTGAAGTTGTCGGAATCTCCTCCGAAGTACGCGGTCTCGAGCTCGGGGGCCATCACCAGACGTAGGTCGTCGAACCGCCGATACGTGTACAGCGAGTACATGCCACCGTTGTACAGGGGCACCACCTGGCAGCGCATGCCCGAAGCCTGCTCGCACGCGGAGCGCACGCTCTCGATGGCCGCGTCGCGCTGCGCCACCTGCTCCGCCGGCGTGTCCGCCGTGATCTGGCCGCGGATGCGGCTCGTGACGTCCTCGATGGACACGAGCTGATCCGCATACATCCCTTCACATTTCAGCTCGTCGTCCGCCGTCGCCGCCGTAAAGCCGGTCCGCAGGTAGTTCGTCTCGGGAGGTGAGACCTGAGCGATGCAGCTCCGGGAGCAGTGGTGGTTGGTCATGATCAGCCCGTCCGGGGACACGAACGACGCCGAGCACCCGGGGAGGCGGACCGCCGAGAGCCGCAGATGGTCCAGCCACGCCTGGTCGGGACGGAAGCCGTACCGCGACTGCCAATAGTCGAGGGGCGGTGCGTCGAACGTCCACATGGTGCCGAACTCGGGAACGGACCCGGCCACCACCGGAGTCTGTTGGCCGCGGACCGGCGTGAAGGTCAGGAGCGCCGAGGCGCCGAGGACGAGGGTCGGCGCCAGCACGCGCCGAGAGAGAAAGTACGTCATGGGACCGCTCCTCCGATGCTGTTAAACCAGGCGCCCGAGCGGGTCCACCACCGGTACGGAGGCACGCGCCACCACCGCTGGCCCGATAGCTTCGCGGCTGGCAGGAGGCCGGAGGGAA
>JAJDNI010000232.1 GCA_022340755.1 Gemmatimonadota bacterium | reverse complement strand
CCTACTGGTTCACCCTCACCTCTACGGGGAAGCCGAGGCACGGCTCCGAGCCGCCGGTGGCCTCGGCGGTGAACCGCCTCGTCCGTTCGCTCTATCGCCTGCAGACCTACGAGTTCGCGCCGCGCATCGTCCCCGCGGTGGACACGTACTTCAAGGGGCTCGCTCCGACGGCTCCGCCGGAGTGGAAAGCCGCCTTCGCCGACATGGCCACCACCGTCGAAGACCGTGACCAGCTTCTGCGCCTGCAGACGGCCTTTCCGGAGCTCGCCGCCCTCACGCGCAACACGTGCTCCATCACCGTCCTGAAGGGGAGCGCGAAGATCAACGTCATCCCGCCGGAGGCCGAAGCACAGCTGGACTGCCGGCTCCTGCCCGACCAGGACGTGGCGGATTTCAAGCGCGAGCTCCGCGACGCCCTCAACGATCCCGGCATCGCCATCCACCAGCTCCTGGGCTTCACCCCGGCGGTGTCCTCCACCGACACCCAGCTCTACAAGACCATCGTCCAGGTGACCAAGGCCCACTATCCCGACGCCGCCATCGTCCCGGCGGTGTCGACGGGCTTCACCGACAGCCACTTCTTCCGCGACCGGGGGATCTCGGCGTACGGGTACGCCCCCTTCCTCATTCCCGAGACCGACGAGTCGGGCGTGCACGGCAACGACGAGCGGATCTCCATCGAGAACATCCGTACGGGCACGCAGATGATGTACGAGATCGTCAGGTCGATGGTGACGAACTGAGGGAGGCGTCGGGCATGCGAGACCGTGACGGGAGGGAACGGGGGAGCGTAGGCTCCCTGCCTTCACTTTCGTCGACCTGCTAGCCTCCGGTCGACGGTCCCCTCATCCCCGGCACCGCGTCCACATGGAATACGGTCTCCATTCCCGACGCGATGTGCTCGGCGATGTGGCAGTGCATCAGCCAGTCGCCTGGATTCGACGCGTCGATGAGCAGATCGACGGCGGACCCCACGGGGATGATGACCGTGTCCTCCCAGCTGTGGTTCTCCGTCGGCACCCCGTCACGGTCGATCACGAGCATGCGCTGCCCGTGCAGGTGGATCGGGTGCTGCATGGGGTGGAACGAGAACGGGTCGTTGTAGATGCGGAGCTTGACCACGGACCCCTGCTTGACGTGCCAGTCGATGTCCATGTCCTCCTTGCCCGTCGCGTCGTCGCGGATGATCCACTTCAGCTGCTTTCCCGTGGAGAGCCAGTTCATCATGGGCATGCCGTCCATCCACTCGACGGGCTGGAAGTACGCCGTGTCCACGTTCATGAACTGGATCGTGCCGAGCGGTAGGTCGCCCGGGCGGATCGTGAGCGTGAACTTCTTGTCCGGGGGCCGGTCGAAGTACTTCCGGTAGTGGTCGATGTCCCGCACCACGGCGGTATTGGTGCGCAGCGTGTCGAACTGCGCCGCGTAATCGGGCGAGGCGGGCGTGGAATCCACGGTCACGATGCCGAGCGTGTCGACCTCGGGGAAGAACTCGCCCTGGGAGTGGTACATCGCCTGCACGGCGTTCACCAGCGCGTAGCGGCCCGGCTTCGGGAAGTGGACCTCCACCACGTAGCGCTGCGCCACCCCGAGCACGACGCTCGACACCATCTGCTCGTGCTCGAACCGGCTCAGGTCGCCGGCCAGGAGTTTGATGGGCGCGCCGCTGAACGAGAGGTTGTAGGTACGGGAGCTGGACGAGTTCGTCAGATAGAACCGCACGACCGCGCCGCTGTGGACCTTGATCTGGTATCGCTCTTCGCCGTTCGTCAGCAGCACGTTCCCGAGCCGCCCCATGAGGGCGAAGTCGGGTGTATTCTTCCCGAACGGGATCAGCGTATCCGCGTTCACGAGCAGATCGTCGAACATCAGCGCCTGCTCGTCGTTCGCCGGGGAGTAGTAGCTCGGGTCGGGCGAGTCGACGATCATGTTGCCGAACAGCCCCATCGCCTGCTCGATGTACGTGCTCACATGCGGGTGATACCAGTACACGCCGGCGTCGGGGAAGTGGACCTTGTAGGTGAAGTCGTCGCCCTGCGGCACCGGCTCCTGCGTCACTCCGGGCACGCCGTCGAAGTGATTGTCGAGGCGCAGGCCGTGCCAGTGCACCGTGCTCGGCAGATCGATGTGGTTGTGGAAGCGGACGATGATCGTGGCGTCCTGCGGCACCCGGATGAGCGGCCCCGGCGTCTGGCCGTTGTAGCCGTACATCACGTAGGTGCGCCCTTCGATGTCGCGGCGCAGGAGCATGGCCGTGAGGTCGAGCGTATCGCCGCTCTCCAGGCGCACGACCTGCGAGCGCCGAGCCATCGGCAGGGTGGCCGGGTCCACCCCCTCGCCGGGAAGGAACGGCGTGATCGGCGGCTCGAGCCCCTTCAGCGCGCCGAACATCGGCATTCCCTTGGGCATCGGGATCGGCATCGACATGGCGGCCTTCCCGGTGTCGCTGCCCATCTTCATTCCGGCCATGCCGGTGTCGGCGCGCGCCTTCATACCGCCCTGCGCCTCGACGGGCGCGGCGGAGGCGGCGAGCATCAACAGTACCGCCGTGAGCAGCGACTTCCTCATCGACTAGTACACCCCTCGGAAGAACGCGTCGTGCGTCAGGAAGTTCTCCAGCCAGCCGCTGGGCGACGTGCCGTGCAGCACGGTCGGGCCATGGTGGGTGTCAGGGCTCGCGCCGGCTTCGGCGGTGACCACCAGCAGGAACTTGTTCAGGTCCGTCGTACCGACCACGGTCGTGCCGTTGCCCACCGTACCCAGCGGTCGCCACGTCGAGAGGTCGGGGGTCACCGCCCAGGCCACGTACGCGTCGTACGGGCCCAGCGTGGACGGGGCCGGGAGGCCGTGGACCTTCAATCGGACGTCGTATCGGTCGATGCCGTCGACCGTGACGGCGACGCCGAACGGCGAGGACGCATAGAAGAGCCGCGCTTCGGCCACGGCGTCGACCGTGCGCGGCGTGTTGAACATCATGATGTCGTACGGACCCTCCCGCTTCGCCGGTCGGGCCTGTTGGCTCCACACCGCCGTCGGCAGCGCGAGAAGCGCCAGCGCCACCACCGTCCAGGCCAGACGGGCCGGCACGAGGCGCGGTGGGTCGCGCCTGGTGCCGGCCGCACGCCGGGTACCCCCCATGGTCAATGGTTCCCGGCGTTCCGTGCCAGGGCGGCCGAGGGCGGGTGGTCGAAGTCCTGCACGCTGGAGATGTTCGCCACGCCGTAGTTGGCGCCGTTCCATCCGTCGAAGCCCTCGAGATGGAACAGCCAGAGGCCCGTGCGCATGTCGGACAGCGCGATCAGTCCGTCGGAGTTGCGCACGTCCACACCGAACGCGCCCTGCTCGACGCTCTTCGTGCTCTCCCATCCGTTGTTCGGCGTGCCGCCGAACCCGTGCAGGT
>JAJDNI010000220.1 GCA_022340755.1 Gemmatimonadota bacterium | reverse complement strand
TTCCCTGCTTGTCGTACTGCGTGCGGCGAGCACCGATGTAAAAGCGCATCGTGGACGTGCCGCCCCACCGTGCGCCCATCTCGATCCCTGCCGACTTCCGGTCGAGGAGGTCGAGCTGCGGAATGAACTCCGTTGCTTTGTAGTCCGCCGACTCCACGTCCAGGGTGGCATCGAAGCTGACTCCGTCGAAGGACCGGGTGTCGAGGCGCAGGGAGCCTCGGGGATTGTAGTACCCCGGCTGGAGAAAGAGCGGCATGGGCGGCCGGTCCTTCACCGCGCGCGCACGATACGCGCCCCGTAGCGTCAGATAGCCCCACGTGCCCACGCTCTGCTGCCAGCTCAGCGAGGTGTTCCCCGCGAGCTCTCTGGGCGAGTAGTCCAGGCTGCGGAATCCGAAGGCTGCGGCCTGACGCATGCCGCCGTCGAAGAACCATTCGAGGCTCTGGTGTCCGGTCTGGCTCCGATAGAGGAAGAGAGTGCCCCGCGCACCCAGCTCGGCGGCGACGGCCACCGCCTGCTTCGTGGTATCCACGACGCTCACGGTGACTGCCGAGAAGTTGCCGGAATACCCGTCCAAGGAGCTTCCGAGCGTGAAGACCAGATCCTTCCATCTCACCTGGGCGCTCCCCGTGGAGGGGAGCACGCTCAGGGCCAGCAGCGCCACCACGGCCAAGCGGGACACGCTCGCCCTCATGCGACGGACCCCAGCTTTCGCCGGAATTCCTTGGCGCGGATGAGCGCCTGATCTCGATACGCCTCCAGCTGCTTCCGATAGTCCTGGAGTGCCTGGATCCGTTCCTGAAGCGTCAGCGGGCGCGGCCCTGCCCCCGTGCTGTCCGCCGCCGGAGCCCGACCACTCGGCGGTGCGCTGGTGACGACCGGGAGTCGGGTGTCGTCGAAGCGCTCGAGGCCCGCCACGAGATCGTTCATCTGGAGTTGTCGCCGCTGCCGTGCGGTGAGGTCCTTGATCTGCCGGTCGACATCCTGGATCGCGGTGTCGGCCTGGGCGGCCAGTTGCTCGAGAAGCTGCGCCTTGCCCAGAACCTCCATGGGACCGTCGCGGGGGTCGGCCTGCACGTCGGAGAGCACGACGGGCTGGGGGCGCAGTGCGTCTCCTGCCTCCGTCTCCAGGCCCATGAGCTGCCGGTTGAGGTCCTGAAAAAGCGCGTTGAGGTCGTTGCGCTGCTGTGAGCTCGCGGCGGCGTCCATCTGCGCCACCAGCTCGGCCTGCCTAACCCCGATGATCTCGATGAGCGCCCGCCGCGCGGAGTCCAGTGCCGCCTTGGTCCTGTCCAGGCGCTGCTCCCCCGCCTGAAGGGGACCGGCGCGGTCCTGCGCCAGCCGGAGCCCCTGGTCGATTGCGGCATCGTCACCGGCGGCGCGCGCCCGTTGGAGCCCTTGAAGCGCATCCGCGAACTGTCGCTCCACTACCCGGTAGGCGTTCTGTGCCGACAAGAAGTCCGCCTTCGCGGCATCGTATTCGTCACGCCGGTCCTGCAGCAGCCGCTGCGTGGTCTGGGCACCGGCTGACTGTGCTCCCGCCAGGCCGACCATCACGCCCACCAGGAGCAAGAGGCCCGGATACCTCAGCCTTCCCACCGTCCCACGCAGCCGCCGAGTCACGCCTCGATCCCGTACTTCTCGAGCTTGTAGTACAGAGCGCTCGGCTTCAGCCCGAGGAGCCGCGCCGCCTCCGCCTTCACGCCACCGGCCTTCTCCAGGGCCTGTCTCAGAAGGCGTTCCTCCATCCCTTCCACCGCCCGATTCAGGTCCACCCCCTCGGGCGGCAGGCCCTGCGCTCCATCTTCGTCGCCACCGGCCGGCCGGCCTCTCCGGAAACCATCTTCCCCCAGGGGCGGGATATCCTCAGCCGTGAGCTGCTCGCCGTCGGCCAACACCAGCGCTCGCTCGATGATGTTCTCCAGCTCCCGCACGTTTCCCGGCCAGGCATATTCCGCGAGCCGTCTCAGCGCTCCGGGTCCCGCCGCCCGCGCCGGCGAGCCCGTCCGATCGCACAGCTTTTCTATGAAGTGGTGCACGAGCAGCGGGATGTCTTCTTTCCGGTCCCGGAGAGGCGGCAGAGTCACCGGCACGACGTGCAGTCGATAGAAGAGGTCCTCCCGGAACGTGCCGGCGTTGCGCAGATTATCCGGCGTGGCGTTGGTCGCGGCGATTATGCGCACGTCGACGGGGATGGTTTCCTCACCTCCGACTCTCTCGAGCTCCCGCTCCTGGAGCACCCGCAGCAACCTCACCTGTGTCGTGTGCGGTACCGTCGCGATCTCGTCCAGAAACAGCGTGCCGCCGTGGGCGAGCTCGAAGCGGCCACGCCGCTTCTTCTCCGCTCCGGTGAAGGCTCCCTTCTCGTGGCCGAACAGCTCCGAATCCAGAAGGCTCTCGGAGAGAGCGCCGCAGTTCACACGGATAAACGGACCGTCGCATCGAGGAGATCCGGCGTGTATGGCGCGTGCCACCAACTCCTTCCCCGTGCCGGACTCCCCGTAGATCATGACCGTGGATTCACTGCGGGCCACACGGTCGATCCACCGGAAGACCTGCTGCATCGGTGGCGACTCGCCGACGATCTCCCCGTATCGGGCCTGGGTCTCCTCGCGGAGGTATGTGTTCTCGACCCGGAGGGCGACGTTCTCCCGCATGAGGGCCGCGCGCTCGGCGCGGTCGGCCAGGAGACGATCGACCTTCACCCCGAACTCTTCCGAAGAGAACGGCTTGGTGATGAAGTCCGCCGCACCCAGCTTCATGGCCTCGACGACCTTCTCGATCGTGCCGTGGGCGGTGATGACCATCACCAGGGTTTCGGGGGTGGCATGCTTCACCCTCCGAAGAACCTCGATGCCGTCCAGGGGCGCCATTTTGAGGTCGGTGATGACCAGGTCGGCGGTGGCCTCCTCCATGAGGTCGAGACCGCGCTGGCCGCTTTCCGCCGACCGTGTACGATGGCCACGCCTGCGGAGAAGGAGCTCGAGCCCCTCCCGCATGGAGTCGTGGTCGTCGATGATGAGGATATCAGCCATGAACGGCGAACGTGGATCGATCAGACAACGGAGGTGGGCGGCGGCGGATCCTCCAGACTAGCGAAATATAGGCGGAACTCCGACCCTCTCCCACCATTTGTTTCTGCGGTGCGGGTCAGCTCGACGCGACCCCCGTGGGCTTCCACGACCTTGCGAACGATGGCCAGCCCGAGCCCCGCTCCCTGCTCCTTGTCCGTCACGAACGGGTCGAAGATCCGTTCCCTCAGGTCCACGGGCACCCCCGGGCCATCGTCGGACACGGAGATGACGACCTCTCCGTTCTGCATCCACCCGGCAAGGCGCACGTTCCGGGCCACCTGCGTGGCATTCCTCAGCAGGTTCAGGGCGGCTCGCTTCGCGTGGCCCGGACCCACTTTGGCATAGAGCGGCTCCGCCGGCAGTGCGACGTCCAGGGTGCCGCCCCGCTTCTTCAGCTCCGCGCTCGCCAGCTCCGCAGCTTCCTGCATGGGTTCGCGGAGGTCCGTCGCCTCCCGCGTCGGAGAGAGCGGGCGGGCGAAGGCGAGAAAGTCGTCGATAATGCCGTTGAGCGCCGCAACCTCGGAGCGCACCCGGTCGATGAGCCGGGCCTGCTCCGCCGGGTCTTCGGCTTCCGCCGCAGCTGAAGCGAAGAGCTCGAGACCTCCCAGCGGATTTCGGATTTCGTGGGCCACCTGCGCCAGCATGACCCGGAGCTGCTCGTCCCGCTCCAGGATTCCCAGGCGCATGCGCTCCATGGCTCGGGCCAGGC
The DNA here is from genome assembly GCA_022340755.1 of Gemmatimonadota bacterium. Lineage (GTDB taxonomy): Bacteria > Gemmatimonadota > Gemmatimonadetes > Longimicrobiales > Gaopeijiaceae > SZUA-318. The sequence continues at coordinate 9,763 of JAJDNI010000220.1, read as the reverse complement.
GCCCCAACTCCTCTCCCCGCTCCACGGCCACGGGCTCCCGCATGCGTCCACGCTGGATGCGCAGCGCCACCCGGCTTAGTCGCTCCACCGGTTCGACGATGCGCGCGGCGAGGAGCGCCGCCAGGACTGCCGCCAGGAGCGCCGCCAGGGCAGAGCCCAGGACCAGATGGTCACGCAGCTGTTCCAGGGGCGCCAGGTAGTCGGCGCGCATGAGGCCGGCGAGCAGGAGCGGCGACTGCTCGAGGCGGACGAACCCCCACTTATACCAGCGCCCGTCAGTGCCGACGAACGCGCGCGTGGCGGCGCTTCCCCACGTCCGGGCGGAGTCCATCTCGGGCCCGTAGGCATCCAGTTGGTGGACGACCATGCCGACCGGCACCGAGTCCGCTGGGAGGGAGCTCACCAGGGCCTTGTTGCCCGGCTGAACGATGTAAGCCTCCGAGACATACGCCCTGAGACGCGCCAGCCGATTCTGGTAAGGAGCCCAGAAGGGGTTGCCTCCACTCGCGACGCTCCGCTCCGCTCCCGGCTGGAAGGTGCCAACCGTGTTGGCCTGGATGCCCGTCTCGGCGGCTGCACCCAATACCCACGTAAGGCGCCGGTCCAGCTCGTCCTCCATGGCCCTGCTGGCCTCGCGCCAACTCAGGTACCCGGCCGTCGCGGAGACACCCACCACCAGGAGGACCGAGAAGAGAACGAAGAGGCGCCGGATCGACACCGGTCACCCGCCCTGGGTGCCGCAACGCACCGTGTCGGGATGGATTTCGGCGAACCGGATGGGGAGGGGCGTGCGGGGAGAGACCACGATGTGATACGGCGTGTGTGAGCGTGCCACCGGCGAGCAAAAGTCACCGGGAATGCGCTCCCAGATGTGGACGAGCGTGCCTTGATCCACCTGCAGGATGCGACGAACCTCCACGCTGTCGCCGGCTTCGCTGCGCGTCCCCACCGCTGCTACGATGACCAGTTCCTTGTCGAAGTCGACGGTCGGTGGCTGGCTCTTCCCACCGGTGTGATCCTGCCAGAAGGAGGCCCAATCTCTCTGATCCGTGATGGAAAAGGGTGCGGTCAGCGTCGCGGGCGTGTCCTCGCCACGATCCAGGGTGGCGAAAGGCACACTCCCCGAATACGCCGAGATGAAGTTGTCACCCACCGTGTAGTTGCGGGCGAGGACCGCGGCCAGGGCTACCCGGGACGCCGCGGGATCCGGACCCGCCCCTTCGGGTGTCAGGTTGCCCAACGAACCATACGCGCAGCGGGTCCAACTCTTGTCCGTGTTCCGCGGGTCGTCGTGGATGGTGAAGGTTACCCGGCTCATCACCGGTCCGCACGTAGGTATCGTGTCCTGGGGCAGCTCCGGGATGTCCAGTTGGAGTCCCTGCTGATCGTTCACCTGAGTGATGAGTGATGCGTAGTAGCTGGCGAACTGGTCGGGGCTCCCCGGGTTACGGACGAAATCCCCGTCCCCCACCACGTCGTGGTAGAGGATGGTCTCCTGAAGGGACCACGCGCCGTTGGATCCCCACTTGACGGTCTGGTCCAACCTGCCGACGCCGAGCTGGAGGGGCGCCTGCAGCTGCACCTCGATCTCTCCCAGCTGGCCGAACCGCAAAGCTTCAGGTGGGATGCCCGTGTCACTGGCACAACCGGCCAGGGGAAGCGCCGCGAAGAACCACGCCCAGGCGCGGCGCGAACGGACCCATCCTCCGAGCACCTCTCGTGGAGGCGAACACGCCTGCGTGGGGGTACGGCCGCGGGCAGCATACCGGTCATGGATCATCGTGAGAGACTCAACGGGTTCCTGATCGAGCAGTTTGTTCCATAGGCGATTCTACCCTCGCCACCAGGGCACGTTCGTCTTCTACCTGGACGCTCGACCCCGGTATTGTCCCATCTCAGTAAGAAAGCGATGGATCACGGTAGAGGCCAGCGTATCGAGCGCGGGCCTGGAGAGGGCAACCCTTTCGGATCCACGAAACGCCGAGGCAGGAGCGCAGTTGCCTGCTCCGTCGTGGCAGCAGGATATGAGCGCGGTTCCACCGTGGTCGACGTCCACATCTGGACGGCCCCGGAGATTGGGCCGAGTCTCTCTCGTCACACTCGTCGCCAGCTATTTCCGGCTCCCAGACGAGCGTCGGGCGCAGCGATGCCGTGGCCCAGGCACCCACCACCCCCATTTCACCTGGTTGGAGACGACGTCAGTCCAGCAGCCGCAGCGGCATCACCAGACATAGGTAGTCGATGGCCTCGCCGCTTCCCACCTCGGGCTCGATCGTCGCGGCCCGCTCGGGAGCCTTGAAGGTGACCCGGACGTCGTCGGTGGTCATGTACCGCAGCACCTCGAGGAGGTAGTTGGCATTGAAGCCTATTTCCAACTCCTCACCGGCATAGCCGACCTCGAGCTCATCGTGGCCCTCGCCCAGATCGGGTGTCAGAACGTTGAGGTGGACCCGATCGGCCTCGAACTTGAGCCGAATGCGATGTGTCTGATCCGATGCGACCACTGCCATCCGCCGTACTGCGGATTCCAATGCCTTCTTCGGAACCGTAGCGACCTTGTCGTTATCCCGCGGAATGACCTGATCGTAGTTTGGGTAGGTTCCTTCGATGAGGCGTGAGAAGACCTCCACGGACTCGCTTCCGAACCCGAGGTGATTCCCACTCCGAGCCACCATGAGCTCGTCATCTCCCTTGAAGAGACGCTGTACATGCTGGAGCGCAGCCGGCGGCACGATGAAGTCAGCGGATGCGGCACCACTGGCCGGTGTCGAGACCCCCATTCGAGCTAGCCGGTGACCATTGGTGGCAACCATGCGCATGCTGCCGTCCCTGAGCTCCCACAGCACCCCATTGAGAATGGGGCGGCTCTCCTCCGTCGACACAGCAAACGACGTATGGTGAATGAGCTGATGCAGATTCTTGGCGCTTACCCCCCAGCCCTCCTCGAACTGGATTTGAGGTAGCGACGGGAACTCCTCCGCCGGAAGGCCGTTGAACTTGAAGTTGCTGTGACCGCACTTCAGCTCGATCTGGTCTCCCCGGGTCGAAACCTCCACAGGCTGATCGGGCAACTCCCGGGTGATCTCCTGAAGCTTCTTGCCCGGTGCCGTCAGGCTTCCTGGAGTCTTCACGTCTGCCGGGGCCTTCACCCGAACGGAGACATCGAGATCCGTCCCGCTCATCCAGACACCATCTTCCCGTGCCTCGAAAAGGATGTTGGAGAGTACCGGCAGCGTAGTCTTCGACGGAATGCTGGCCGACACGGCGGCCAGACCGTTGTGCAGGTTCTGCCTGGTGATGGTGAAGTTCATGGACCTACAGACTCCTAAGCGATGCGGCTGCGAGGAAGCCGGCTGCTGCGACAGTTTTCAACGACGTGGTAGAAGCTATCTCTCTTCAAGAGATAAAAACATAGTCGTAGTAGGGGCTGTGGATGTGTGGAATGGCCTGCCGCTGATGGGCCATATGTCGTGTGTCTGTTGATCTTGGCGGTGATGTGCTGCCGTGTGGAGTGTGCGTAGAGAAGCGCGAGAGGTACAAACGCGAGGGGCTGAGGCCCTGGGGAAGAGTGTTGAAAAGCGACCGGTTCTCCGCACCTTCTCCACAGCAGTCTTTACGGTAATGGGATGATCTCCGCGGAAGTCGGTGTCCTACGCTGGGCGTGGGCCTGTACGGACTTCTTCTCGTGCTTCGTCGACCTGCCTGCGGAAGTCGGGGTCGCGCGCCATCTCCTCCTCGACTTTCCGAATCGAGTGAATAACCGTGGAGTGATCACGGCCACCGAAGAGCTCTCCGATTCGGACCAGGGAGGTACCCAGAGTCTCCTTGATGAGATACATGGCGACCTGCCGTGGCACGGTGAGATCCTTGGTACGCCGCTTGGACGAAAGGGCCTCCGCCTTGACGCGCCAGCGACGGGCGACCGCCTCCTGGATGCGCTCGGGAGACAGCACGGGCCCCTCGTCCCGTGCCCGCCGCAGGACTCCACTCAGCGCCGCTCGGGCGAGCTGCAGCGTGATCTCCCGATGGGTCAGGGACGAATACGCGAGCAGCTTGATGACGGCACCCTCCAACTCACGGACCGAGGCCGTGCACGACTGAGCGATGTACTCGATGACCTCGTCGTCCAGAATCAGCCCGTCGTCCGCGGCCTTCTTGCGGAGGATGGCCATGCGAGTCTCGAAGTCCGGGGCCTTGATGTCGACGACCAGCCCCCACTCGAATCGCGAGACCAGACGCTCCTCCACACCAGAGAGATTCTTCGGCGGTCGGTCGGACGTCAGAACGATCTGGCGCTGGGCATCGTAGAGGGCGTTGAAGGTGTGGAAGAACTCTTCCTGCGTGCCCTCCTTCCCCTCCAGGAAATGGATATCGTCGACGAGAAGAAGGTCCATTTCGCGGTATCGGCGCCTGAACGCCGCCATGGTGCCCTGCTGGATGGAGCCCACCATCTCGTTGGTGAATTGCTCCGAGGACACGTAGGCGACCCGCGCACCTGGATGGTCCGCCACGATCCGATGGCCGATGGCATGCATGAGGTGCGTCTTGCCCAAGCCGACGCCGCCGTAGAGAAAGAGCGGGTTGTACATCCGGGCGGGGCGTTCGGCCACGGCGCGAGAAGCGGCAACCGCCAGCTCATTGTTGGTGCCCACGACGAACCGCTCGAACGTATACCGCTCGTTCAGGTGGGGGCGGATCCCGGGGGGCGGAGGAGTCGGAGATGGCGCCTCCGTTCGGGGATGCGTCGCAGGGCCCAGCTCGAGGGCGGGCACCGGAATCGGGGAGGGGTCCGCGGGGCAGGTGATCGTCACCGCGAGTGGCCGGTTCAGAATCCGTTGCGCGGTACTCTCGAGGAGCGGGGCGTATTTGTCCTCGATCCAATCGCGATGGAACGGGCTCGGCGCCTCGATGATGAGCTCGTCCACGGAGAGCCCGACGGCGCTGGGGCCGGCCAGCCAGGTGCGGTACCCTTGTTCGGGAACGCTCGCACGCACCGCCTCCTGTATGCGTGCCCAGAGCTCGGCGGGCGTCAGCTCCATGGCACCACGGAGGAGGCGTCTGGCGACGGTGGAGTGGCGACGGAACAGGCGAAGGGGCTAGTGTTACGGACCGACATCCTCGGGAGCACAGCGGGGTTGAGCGACCGGCCGAGAGCTCCACTCCCTCTCGGGGGGGCGCCGAAGGTAGAAAGGCGAATTGCGAAAGTCAAACCAGCAGCGCCCGACGTGCGAAACCGCGCGACGAAAGCCCGAAGAAGGGCCGGGGCGTTGACGTTTTCGCAGGGAGTGGACTATCTTTCCAAGCTCGTTTTCAGACGAAGAATACCCATGAATCGGGCTGCTCGGGATGAAGCCGACCTACAGACCCCGCAATCGCAAGCGGGTGAACAAGCACGGGTTTCGCGCCAGGATGAAGACCCGCGGCGGCCGCGCCGCGCTTTCCCGCCGGCGGCGGAGGGGTCGCTCGCAGCTGGCAGTCTCCGTGGGCGGGAAGTAGGCACCTCCGGGCAGGAGCCCGGAGAGAGGCTTGCCAAGTCCGCACGCATCCGGCGCAGTAGCGAGATACGTGAGATCCTGGAGCGGGGGAAGCGCAAGAGGACGGTCAGTCTGGATGTCTTCTTCGCGCCTTCCCCCGCTTCCTTTTCCCGGCTGGGCGTCATCGTGGGAAAGCACGGGAGGGGGATCGTGGAGCGGAACCTGCTCAAGCGCAGGCTTCGGGAGATCGGCCGACGGCGCGTCCTGCCCGAGCTGGGCGCGAGGGGGGTCGTCGCGGACGTGCTGATCCGGGCGCGGGCGAAGGCATATGATACCAGGTTCGAGGACCTTGCCGGGGAGGTCCTCGGGGCGGTGGAGGCGATGTGGTCGCAAAGCTCCTGACCGGCTTGATCCGGTTCTACCAGACGGCCATATCCCCATGGACGCCGCCGTCGTGCAGGTACAACCCCACGTGCTCCTCGTACGCGCTGGAGGCCATCAGGGTGCACGGCGCGGCGCGGGGCTCGTGGCTGGGTCTGCGCCGTCTCCTTCGGTGCCACCCCTGGGGTGGCCAAGGGTATGACCCCGTTCCGCCCCCGAATCCGAAGGGCGCGCGTGGCGCGAAGCACACCCACGGCGCGCATCTCGAGATGACTCCGACGCACGGTCCCTCGGGCCGCGCCCTGCCGAGCGATCGATGAAGACGGAAGTCAGATTTCTCCTCGCCATTGTGGCGATGCTGGTGGTCCTGGTGGGGACCAACCTCCTTTTTCCGCCGGTGAAACCCCCGCCGGGGGTGATTCCCGACAGCGCCACCGTGGCGGCACAGTTGGACTCTGCGGCGGCACAGGCGACAGACTCGACCCGGAGGAGAGCCACCGGGAACCAGCCGGCCGCGGTGCTCGGGGATTCGGCGGACCTGGCAGTGGCGGCCGCACCCGTCGAAGAGAAAGCGGTGGTGGTGGAGACCCCCCTCTACCGGTTCACGTTCTCCAACATCGGGGCACGTCTGCTCTCGGCGGACATGCTTCGATTCGAGAAACTGAACAACGACACCAGAGACGGAGTGGTTGACCTCGTTCCGGAGGGTGCTGGAGGGTACCTGGGACACAAGCTCCTCGTGGGGCGGGACACGCTGGATTTGACGAAGGTGCCGTTCCAGGTGGAGCCGGCCGACGGGCTGCAGCTGTCGGAGGGAAGCGCACCCCAGACCCTGACGTTCACCTACGCCCTGGGCAACGGGCGGCTCGGCGTCGAGCTGAGCTACGAGTTCAGCCCGGATCAATACGCGGTGCACGTGCACGGGCGCGTGACCGGAGTGGATCGCCCGGTGATGATCACGGACCTCGGCGAGGGCCTCGCGTTCGCGGAGACGGACTCGGCGGGAGAGGCGCGGTCGATGGCCTACGTGGTCAATCATGTCCAGAACGGCATCCATGCCACGTCGCTCAGACGAGGGAAGCCGGGGGTGGAGGGTGGCCCGTACCTCTGGGTGGCGTTCAAGAGCAAGTTCTTCGTGATGGCGATGCTGGCGGGCCAGGGAGACGCCGAGCCCCAGGAGTCGGACTACCTGGGCGGGCTGCTGGTCTCCCCCGGCACGCTACCGGACCGGGCCGAAGTGGCGGTCACGCAGACGGTGCATTCGGACGGCACGTTCGGCTATCGGCTGTTCATGGGCCCCCAGGAATACGCGCGCCTCTCCTCACTCGGTGAGGACATGCAGGAGGTGAACCCGTACGGGTGGCGGTTCATCCGCCCCGTCGTGCGCCCGCTGGTATCCGTCATCACCAGTATCCTGGTCTTCCTGCACGGACAGCTGCGGATATCGTACGGATGGGTCCTGGTGATCTTCGGCGTGCTCATGCGGGTCGTGCTCTGGCCCCTGAACCAGAAGGCCATGCGGGCGCAGCTGAAGAACATGGCTGTACAACCGCTCCTCCAGGAGATCCAGAAGAAGTACAAGGACAATCCCGAGCGTCTGCAGAAGGAGATGCTCCGATTGCACAAGGAGCACGGGTTCAACCCCATGGCGGGTTGCCTGCCGATGATGCTCCCCTATCCCGTGCTCATCGCGCTCTTCTTCGTCTTCCAGAACTCCATCCAGCTCCGGGGCGTGCCCTTCCTGTGGCTGACGGACCTGTCGGCACCGGACCCGATCTACATCCTGCCGATCTTCATGGCCGTGTCGATGTTCCTGATGCAGCTCGTCACCATGAAGTCGCTGCCGCAGCAGCAGAGCGGGCAGATGAAGATGATGATGTACTTCATGCCCATCATGATGCTGTTCATCTTCTTCCGCCTGGCGAGCGGCCTGAACCTGTACTATGCCACCGCGAACATCGCGACGATTCCCCAGCAGATCTGGATCGCGAAGGAGCGGAAGAAGGTGCAGGTGAAGACCCCCCCGAAGGGGTGAGCATCCTTCCGCGCCGGTGAGCGTGGAGCTCGACACCATCGCGGCCATCGCGACGGCGCCCGGCCCGGCGGCTCTTGCCGTGGTGCGGGTGTCGGGCCGGCGGGCTGGAGAGATCCTGAACGCGCTCCTGGGGCAGGCGGCCGCTCCCCCGGTGCGGGCTCCGACGCTGCGGGAGCTCCAAGACCCGGCCAATGGAGAAGTCCTGGACCAGGCCGTGGTGACGTGGTATCAGGCACCGGCCAGCTACACCGGCGAAGACCTCGTGGAGATCAGCTGCCACGGAGGTCGGTTGGTGCCGGCGCTGGTGCTCGACGCCTGCCTGGCGTCCGGGGCTCGGATGGCGGAGCCGGGAGAGTTCACCCGGCGGGCGTACCTGAACGGCAAGCTGGACCTCGTGCAGGCGGAGGCGGTGGCGGATCTCGTCGATGCCCACAGCCGGCGCCTACACCGAGCGGCGATGGGGCAGCTCGAGCGCGGGCTCTCTGAGAGGGTGGCGGCCCTGCGTGCGGCCTTGATCCACGTCGAGGCGCTGCTGGCGCACCATATAGACTTTCCCGAGGAGGACGACGCGCCCGTTCCGGTGGAGAGCGTCGCTGAGGAGGGGAAGGGGGTGCTCCGGCAGCTCGAGGTGCTCCTGGCCACGGCGCCGGAGGGGACGCTCCTTCGGGAAGGGGCGGTAGTGGTGTTGGCGGGACGACCGAACACGGGGAAGTCGTCGCTGTACAACGCGCTACTGGGAGAGGAGCGGGCGATCGTCACCGAGGAGCCGGGCACTACGCGAGACGCGCTGGAGGCCATGGTTCAGATGGGCGGGTTTCCTTTCCGGCTCGTGGACACGGCGGGCCTCAGGGCTGCGGAAGGGCGTGTGGAGAAGCTGGGGGTGGAGGTGGCGCGAAGATATCTCGCTCGGGCGGACGTGGTGCTGCTTTGCGTGGACGTGGGGACGGGTGTGGGGGAGGCCGAGACGGAGTTTCTCGGCGAGCTCGGAAGCAGACCCATCGTGCGCGTGGACACCAAGGGGGACCTCGGCGGGGACGCACTTGAAGACGGCGAAGGGTGCTACGCTGGACGGGTGCGCGTGAGCGTCGTGACCGGGGAGGGGCTGGGGGAGCTTCGTGACCTGCTCCCTCGGTTGGTCTTTCGCGGACTGGTGGGGAGCGCGCCGGACGTTCCGGTGGTGACTCGCCGGCGACAGGCTCGGGCGCTGGCCGCTGCCCGGGACGAGGTGGGCGCGTTCGTGGGCGCGCTCGACGCAGGGGTGCCGGCGGAGATGGCGACCACCCACCTTCGGGCCGCCGAGACCGCCCTGGAGGAAGTCGTAGGGGCGGTGTCCGTGGGCGAAATCCTCGATGCCGTGTTCAAGGAGTTCTGCATTGGAAAGTGAGTCGGGCAGCGCCGGGGGTAGCCGCGAAGTCCGTGGATATCGGATCACGGGGCGTGTGCAGGGCGTGGGCTTCCGGTGGTGGACCCAGGATGCGGGTCGCGCCCTGGGCCTGGCCGGCAGCGTGTGGAATCGTCGAGACGGGAGTGTGGAAGTGTGCGCAGCAGGGAAGGGGACCGCGCTGGACGCCCTTGAACGCGCGCTCGGAGAGGGGCCGTTGGGCGCCCGGGTGGATTCGGTGACGAGGGTGCGCCCAGACCACGAGCCCGTGGGCGAGGGCTTCCGGATCGTGCATCCGTGAGGCAGGGAACAGCGTGTAAGATGGGTGGTATAGACTACGGGCCAGAGGCAGGGACATGAGGCTGCGGTATGACGTGGTCGTCGTGGGTGGGGGACACGCCGGAACCGAGGCGGCGGCCGCGGCTGCACGCGCCGGAGTCGGCACGCTGCTGATCACCCCGGACCTCACGCGCCTGGGGCAGATGAGCTGCA
>JAJDNI010000213.1 GCA_022340755.1 Gemmatimonadota bacterium | reverse complement strand
GAGCTCGGGGTGGGCCTGCACCACCTGGACGAGATCGAATTGGCGATTGCGCCGCAGCACGTGCTGGTCGATACCCACGTTCTTGAGGTACCCGAAGCCCACTTGGTGGTCCCCCATCATGACTTCGTTGCCTCCGGTGTCCCCTCGCACGAGGAACGAGCCGCAGATGGATGCCCCGGCCGAAGAGCCACCGATGACGCCGCCGCGATTGAGGACCTTCCGGATCTCGGCCTCCGTCTTGGTCCCGGCGTAGGCGTCCACCAGGCGCCACTGCCGGCCACCCAGGAAGAAGACTCCGTCGGCGTCCTTCAAGGGCGCCACGAACTCGTCGCTGTCCGCGACCTTGCGGTCGTAGGTGTGCAACAGGACCAGGTGATGGGCCCCGTTGTCCCGCCACGGGTCGAGCGCCTGGTAGTACTTGTCGTACGTGGGCGCTCCCCCGGCAGTGGGGATGATGACGATCTTGGCGTCCGGTCCACCGGCCAGGTCGATGAACCTCTTGTAGATCTCCGGGGACTGGAGGTTGCCGCCGATGACGACGAGGGAGCCGTTGGCAGGGCCTACCTTCGGCGGCTCCGCCTGCCTCTGCTGGGCAGTGGCCCGCGACGGCGCCAGACCCGGCAGGGCGCCGGCGGATAGTATGCCCGCCAGCACCGCGACGTTGACCAACGTGCGCATCCGCAGCCCCGCGGGCCAATTCCCACTCTCTCTTCTCATCTCATTCCTCCGTTCCGTACACGAACCGCTCGAGCTCGCCGTGGACGCGACGCACGGTCTCCGCGGACGGTGACCGGGTCAACGCCGAAACCGCCCCGGCCACGACGAAGTTTATGGCCAGCGACCAGATGCCCCCGTGGATGTCCAGCGGATGGGGGTGGACCACCAGGGTCACATAGAGTGATACCATGCTGGCGCCGAGGCCGGCCAGGACGCCGGCCCGGGTAAACGTCCGCTTCCCCGGAAAGCAGACTCCGAGGATCGCGGGCATGAGCTGCATCGCCCCCGATCCCGACAGCGTGACCAGGGTGACCAGGAAGCCGTACGTGTGGGTCGACAGGAGGTAGCCCACCACCAGAAGGCCCATCACGATGGCCCGGCCCACCCACACGTAGTGCGCCGCGCTCCGGCCGGGGGCGACGTAGCGCTGGTAGACGTCCCGGGTGAGCACGGTCATGTTCGCGTGCAGGATGGAGTCCAGCGTCGACATGGCCGCCGCGGTGGCACCGGCGAGGATGATTCCCGTGAGCCACGCCGGTGCGTACTGGAAGAGGAGCTCGGGGAACACCTGGTCGGGAATGTCGATGTGCGGCAGGGCGAGGGCCCCACCCAGCCCGATGAGCGCCGCCGGGATGTAGAGCGTCATGAGGTAGATGGGCGTGGTGGCGCCCAGCAGCTTCATGGTCTTGGCGTCCACGGCCGTGTACCAGCGGATCATCATGTGGGGCTGGAATACGATGCCGAACGAGAGCGTCACCGTCATCCCGATCCACATCCCCGGAGTGAAGAATCCCTTTGGGCCGGGCACGGTCATGAGATCCGGACGCTGGGCCTCCACGGCGTGCCACAGGGCCATGGGGCCCCCGAAGAGCTTGTAGGCGAGAAACAGGGCACCGATCCAGACGGCCAGGTACATCCAGACGCCCTGAAGGACGTCGGTCCAGTAGACCGCCCGAAGCCCCCCCGCCATCAGGTACGTCGCCGCCACCGCCAGCAGGACGAAGGTCCCCAGCTCGATGGAGATGCGCCCCCCCGAGGCCACGTTGATGATGTAGCCGAGACCCGAGGCCTGGACCTGGATGTAGAGGATGGTGAAGAGCACCGACACCACCGCAACCGAGACGCGCACCGCCTCGGACTCGTAGAAGTCGGCGAGCATGTCCGCGGGAGTGATGTATCCGAAGGCCTTTCCCAGCGCCCACACGCGCGTGCCGATGACGTATGTGATCGCGCCCACGAGGACCGTCCACGTGCCGGCGGCCCAGAACCCGATGCCGTGCGTGTAGAAGAATCCGCCGGAGCCCAGGAAAGCGAAGGCCGAGTGATAGCTGGCGACCACCGTCAGGTAGAGGACGACGAAGCCCGCCCTGCGACCGTACAGGAGGAAGTCCTCCAGGTCGACGGTCATGCGTCGGTTCGCCACCACCCCGAGCCAGAGGGTGATGACGAGGTACACGAAGATCAGGGAAGTGGCGACGACCCAGGACTCCACCGGTCAGCTCCGTCCTTCCGCGCGCTCGTTCACACGCCTCGCCGCTCGGCCCAGATCAGCACGGCGATGAGAGCCAGGTAGATGAAGAGCAGCACCGCGTAGAAGAAGGGGAGCCCCAGGATGGTGGGGTAGAGCCGGTCCCACAGCGTATGGGTAAAGGGCGGCATCGCCAGCGCGAACAGCACCAGGAACACCACGGTGGCGATGCGCCCGTCGCGGGTCCGGGGAATGTAGTGGGATCGGTATTGGGGTCGGTCTTCCATGGGGCGCGAACATGCGCGCGGACGCCCGCCGGCGGCAAGAGCGGCAGCGGAGGCCGATGCCGTGGTGCAAGCTCTTCCGGGGAGCTACCCACGCTGCCATGGGGCCAATTACGGACGGTCGGGCCGGGAGTTACCCGATTGTGGTGTCCCTTGTGTGCGGGGAGATTTCCTTCAATCGGAAAACACCGTCTTTCCACCCTGTTGGAGCCTCATGTGATCACCCGACTTCGCCGCCTCCGCCGGACCCCCGCCCTGCGGGCACTGGTAAGAGAGCACGACGTTCTCCCCAGGAACCTCATCCTCCCTCTGTTCATCACCGAGGTCGAGTCGGAGCCCACGGAGATCCACTCCATGCCCGGGGTCAAGCGCTGGCCCGTGGACCGGGTCAACGAGATCGCCCAGGAGGCCGCGGACGCGGGCGTGGGGGCCGTGCTCCTCTTCGGCATCCCCGCAGAGAAAGACGACCAGGGCACGCAGGCCTCGGCGGATGAGGGAATCGTCCAGCAAGGGGTGCGGGCGCTCCGCGCCGGTGGCTTCGACGGCGTCGTCATCACCGACGTGTGCCTTTGCGAGTACACGGACCACGGTCACTGCGGACTCCTCGACGACGCGGGCACGGTCCTGAACGACCCCACCCTGCAGCGACTCGCCGACACGGCGGTGAGCCAGGTGAGGGCAGGCGCGGACATGGTGGCGCCCTCGGCGATGATGGATGGACAGGTCGCCGCCATCCGCGATGCCCTCGACGACAACGACTACGAGCACATCCCCATCCTGTCGTACTCGGTGAAGTACGCGTCGTCCTTCTACGGCCCCTTCCGGGACGCCGCCGACGGGGCGCCCAAGTTCGGCGATCGGCGCAGCCATCAGATGGACCCCGGCAACGGCCGGGAAGCGGATCGGGAGCACGCGGTCGACGTGGAGGAGGGCGCGGATATCCTCATGGTGAAGCCCGGCCTGGCGTACCTCGACATTGTGCGTCGGACCCGAGAGGCCTTCCCGGAGTATCCTCTGGCCGCGTACAACGTCAGTGGGGAGTACAGCATGGTGAAGGCTGCCGCCGCACAGGGATGGATCGACGAGCGGGCCGTGGTGCTGGAGACGCTCACGGCCTTCAAGCGCGCCGGAGCCGACCTGGTGCTGACCTATCATGCCCTCGATGCCGCGCGCTGGCTCGCCTCGTGAGCGCTGACGGAACATCGTCGGGAGAGAGGACCGAGGTGAGTCCCGAGGAGGCCGACGGGCCGAGCGAGGCACAGACCGTCACGCTCGGCCACTTCGCCACCTATCGGTTCACGCCTCGTTTCTGGGAGTTGGACGGGGACACGCGCAGATCGCGAGCCGATGCCTGGCTGTCCGGGTTGAGCAAGACGGCCGAAGCGTGCCATCTCTATCAGGTGGGAGGTATGGAGTCGGGG
>JAJDNI010000199.1 GCA_022340755.1 Gemmatimonadota bacterium | reverse complement strand
CACGCACCGGCCGGTGATCAGCCACATGCCATCCGGGAGTTGAAGGAGGGCCTGGCTCGCGGTGACCGCACCCAGGTCCTCCTGGGGGCCACCGGTACCGGCAAGACGTTCACCATCGCCCACGTCATCGCCGCCCACGGTAGGCCGACGCTGGTGATGAGCCACAACAAGACGTTGGCGGCGCAGCTTTACGGAGAGCTGAAGGCGCTCTTCCCGCACAACGCCGTCGAGTACTTCATCTCGTACTACGACTACTACCAGCCCGAGGCGTACGTCCCCGCCACGGACACGTATATCGAGAAGGACGCCTCCATCAACGAGGACATCGAGCGTCTGCGCCTGCGTGCGACGTCCTCGCTGGTGGAGCGGGAGGACGTCATCGTCGTGGCGTCCGTTTCGAGCATCTACGGCCTGGGCAACCCGGCCGACTACAAGGCGCTCATGCTCCACCTCAAGGTGGGTGAGGAACAGCCCCGGAAGGAGATCCTCCGTGGCCTGGTGAACATCCAGTACAAGAGGAACGACTACCTCTTCGAACGCGGCACCTTCCGGGTGCGCGGCGATACCATCGAGATCTTCCCCGCCTACGACGAGCAGGCGATCCGTGTGGAGCTCTGGGGAGACGACGTGGAGCGCATCACACGGTTCGACCCGCTCACCGGAGAGCTCATCACCGCGCTGGACCGCACCGCCGTGTACCCTGCGAGCCACTACGTGACCCAGCGCCGGACCATCGAGGAGATGGTCCCGCTCATCCGGGAGGAGCTGTCGGAACAGCTCGGGAAGTTCCGCGAGGAGGGCAGGCTGTTGGAGGCGCAGCGGCTCGAGCAGCGCACGATCTTCGATCTCGAGATGATGACGGAGATCGGGACATGCCCGGGGATCGAGAACTACTCCCTGTACACGAGCCGTCGGCAGGTCGGCGAGCGTCCCGCATGCCTGCTGGACTACTTCCCGGCTGACTTCCTCGTGGTCGTGGACGAGAGCCACGCGTCCATTCCGCAGATCAACGGGATGTACAACGGAGATCGCTCCAGGAAGCTCACGCTCATCGAGCACGGCTTCAGACTGCCGAGCGCCCTGGACAACCGCCCCTTGAAGTTCGAGGAGTGGGAGGGCCTGCTGCGACAGGCGATCTTCGTGTCCGCTACCCCAGGCGACTGGGAGCTGAAGCGCGCAGGCGGGGTGGTGGTGGAGCAGATCATCCGCCCCACGGGGCTCGTGGATCCGGAGGTGGACGTCCGCCCGGTGCGCGGCCAGGTGGACGACCTGCTGGCGGAGATCCGGGAACGCGAGAGGCGCAACGAGCGCGTGCTGGTGACGACCCTTACCAAGCGCATGGCCGAGGACCTCAGCGAATACCTCCAATCGGTGGGGGTGCGCGTGCGGTACATGCACTCCGAGGTGGACACCATCGAGCGGATGAGCATCATCCGCTCGCTCCGGCTCGGAAGAATCGACGTGCTGGTGGGCATCAACCTCCTGCGCGAAGGACTTGATCTGCCGGAGGTGTCCTTGGTGGCCATCCTCGATGCCGATAAGGAGGGGTTTCTCCGGGACGCCCGCTCCCTCATCCAGACCATCGGCCGGGCGGCACGGAACGTCCGCAGCAAAGCGGTCATGTATGCCGACCGGATCACCGACTCGATGAGACGGTGCCTGGACGAAACCAATCGCCGTCGGGAGATCCAGATCGCGTTCAACGCCGAGCACGGAATCACTCCCGAGACGATTCGCAAGAGTGTCCAGGAGATCGAGTTCAGCACGCGGGTGGCCGACGCCCGGGCGGCCCCCGCTCGGGTGGCCGAGGCTGAGGCGAGCTACGCCGACGAGGTGAACCGCGAGGAGTACGTGAAGATCCTCGAGCAGGAGATGGCCGCGGCGGCCGAAGCCCTGGATTTCGAGCGCGCGGCACTGTTGCGGGATCAACTCTTCGAGTTGAAGGCGGCGAAGTAGGTCTCGCGCCGTTCGTCCGCCTGCGCCACCTTTGAATCATCGTCGGAACGCATGCGTCCGTTCCTCCACGGACGCCATCACAGGACAAATCGCTTCATGAACGTCGCCGTCATAGGCTCCGGATACGTGGGTCTGGTGGTGGGTGCCTGCCTGGCCGAGTCCGGCAACGATGTGGTGTCGGCGGACATCGACGAGCGCAAGATCGAGCGCCTCAACCAGGGCGAGGTGCCGATCTACGAGCCGGGCCTGGAGCCGCTCATCGAAAACAACCTGAAGGCTGGCCGACTGCGCTATACCACCGATGTGGTGACGGCGGTTCGCCTCTCGGACATCATCTTCATCGCTGTGGGCACGCCTCCGGGAGAGGACGGCTCCGCCGACCTCCAGCACGTGTTGGCCGTCGCGCGCACCATCGGCGAAGCCATGAACGGCGAGAAGATCGTCATCACCAAGAGCACGGTGCCCGTGGGGACCGCCAAGCTCGTGCGGGCCGAAATCGAAGCCCACACCGACTTCACCGTCCACGTCTGCTCGAACCCCGAGTTCCTGAAGGAGGGGGCGGCCGTGGAGGACTTCATGAAGCCGGACCGGGTGGTTCTGGGGGTGGACTCGGAGTTTGCGGGAGAGGTGCTGAAGGACCTCTACGCGCCGTTCGTCCGCAGCGGTGCCTCGATCCTGCTCATGGACGTGCCCTCGGCCGAGATCACCAAGTACGCCGCCAACGCGATGCTCGCCACGCGGATTTCGTTCATGAACATGATCGCACGCTTGTGCGAGGTCACCGGAGCCGACGTCAACCACGTGCGGGCCGGCATCGGCTCCGACGAGCGCATCGGCTCCGCGTTCCTCTATCCGGGGGTCGGATACGGAGGCTCGTGCTTCCCCAAGGACGTCAAGGCCCTGATCCGAACCACCCGCGAGAACGGCGTCGACGCCTCGATCCTGGAGGCGGTGGAGCACACCAACGACGGCCAGAAGCAGCTTCTGCTGGACCGCATCGTGGAACGCTTCGGCGAAAACCTGAGCGGACGCTCGTTCGCGGTCTGGGGTCTGGCCTTCAAGCCCAACACCGATGACATGCGCGAAGCGCCGAGCCTGGTGACCATCGAGGGCTTGCTGGCGCGTGGGGCGAGCGTGACGGCACACGACCCGGTGGCCATGGACGAGGCACGCCGGCATCTGGGTACGCGCGTCACGTTCGCGGCCACGAACTACGACACCCTGAACGGCGCGGACGCCCTCGTGATCCACACCGAGTGGCAGCCGTACCGCAATCCCGACTTCGCGCGCATCAAGACTGCCCTAAGGGAGCCCGTGGTGTTCGACGGACGGAACCTGTGGGATCCGGAGGACATGGCGCGGCACGGCTTCGAGTACACCTGTGTGGGAAGGCACTCGGCGCGTCCGCATGTCAGGGAGGGCTGAGCAGTGCGGATCCTCATCACTGGGGCGGCCGGGTTCCTGGGCTCTCACCTGGCCGAGCGCTTCCTCCGGGAAGGTGACGAGGTCGTGGGACTGGACAATTTCCTGACCGGATCCAGAACGAACGCGGAGATCCTGTCGGGCTACGACGACTTCGAGCTTATCGAGCACGACATCTCGAAGCCCATCGTCGTCCCGGGGAAGCTGGACGGCGTGCTGCACTTCGCGTCGCCCGCCAGCCCCGTGGACTACCTGGAGCTGCCCATCCAGACCCTGAAGGTGGGGAGCCTGGGAACGCACAACGCTCTGGGGATCGCGCTGGCGAACGGGGCTCGCTTCCTCCTCGCCTCGACGTCCGAGATCTACGGCGACCCTCTCGTACATCCCCAGGTGGAGTCCTATTGGGGCAACGTGAACCCCATCGGCCTCCGCGGTGTGTATGACGAGGCCAAGCGCTTCGGGGAAGCCATCACCATGGCCTACCACAGATATCACGGCGTGGACACGCGGATCGTGCGGATCTTCAACACCTATGGCACCCGCATGCGACCCGCGGACGGTCGGGTGGTTTCCAACTTCATCGTCCAAGCACTGCGAGGTGAGCCCATCTCGATCTACGGGGAGGGTACCCAGACCCGTTCGTTCTGCTATGTGGACGACGAGGTGGAGGGCATCCATCGGCTCTTCCACTCCGATCACGCAGCTCCCGTGAACATCGGAAACCCGCACGAGTTCACCATTCGCGAGCTGGCCGACGTCGTCATCGAGGAGACAAGGAGCTCTTCGAAGCTCGAGCATTTCCCGCTTCCCGACGACGATCCGAAGGTGCGCAGGCCAGATATCAGCGTGGCCAGGTCCGTTTTGGGGTGGGAGCCGAAGATCTCCCTGGCGGATGGCCTGCGACGCACGATTCCCTATTTCCGCGAACTCGTGGACCGGGGCGACGCCCGGGCCAGGACGCTCTGATGACCGTTCCTCTTCTCGACCTCACCGCGCAGTACCGATCCATCAAGCCCGAGCTGGACGACGCCCTGCGGACCGTGATCGAGACCCAGCGCTTCGTCCTCGGCCCCGAGGTGGAAGGCCTGGAGTCGGAGATCGCGTCGTACCTGGGGTCGGCGCATGCCGTGGGATGCGCCAGCGGCACCGATGCGCTTCTGCTGCCCTTGAAGGCGCTGAGCGCGGCCCCGGGCTCCGACGTCATCGTGCCGAGCTTCACGTTCTTCGCTACCGCGGGCGCCGTGTGGAACGCCGGCTTTCGACCGGTATTCTGCGATGTCGATCCGGACACGTTCAACGTCACCGCGGGGACTCTGGAAGCCGCCTGGACGGAGGCGACGGTCGCCGTGGTGCCGGTCCACCTGTTCGGGCAGATGGCCCCCATGGGGGAGATCCTGGAGCTGGCCCGTTCCCGGGGGGCATTCGTCCTGGAAGACGCGGCCCAGGCCATTGGTGCCAGGTCGGCCGACGGCGTCGCGGGCACCGTGGGTGATGCCGGTGCGTTCAGCTTCTTTCCAACGAAGAACCTTGGCGGCTTCGGTGATGGCGGCATCGTCACCACCAACGACGCGGAGCTGGCGGAGAAGCTCGTGAAGCTACGGGTCCACGGGGGCCGCCAGATGTATCACCACGAGATGGTGGGGACGAATTCCCGCCTCGACGCTCTTCAGGCGGCGATCCTGCGGGTGAAGCTGAGACATCTGGACGATTGGGCGGATGCACGACAGGCGAACGCACGGCTCTATGCGCAGCTTCTGGGCGATCTCGACATGGTGCGCCTACCCCACGTTGCGGAGGGGAGCCACCACGTGTACAACCAGTTCACGGTGCGCGTCCCCAGGCGGGACGATCTCCGGGAGCACCTCGGGGCCAGGGGCATCGGCTCCGGCGTCTACTACCCGGTGCCGCTCCATCTTCAGGAGTGCTTCCACGCGTTGGGAGGCAAGGAGGGAGACATCCCGGCAACGGAGACGCTCTGTCAGGAGGTGGTGAGCCTGCCAATCTACCCCGAGTTGGGTGAGGAGCGGGTCGCCGAGGTGGCGGACGCGGTGCGAGCGTTCTATCGATAGCCCGTCTTCCCCCTTTCCCCGGCCCTCCGGACTCCCCAAACTCCCTTCATGAACCGTAGCCTTCACCAAGTCCGCGAGATCGTGAATCGAGGCATCAGCGCCTGGGAACGTGACGACTTCGAGTCGGCCTTGATGGCCTTCGAGGATGTGCTCGTCGACTATCCCCACTTCGCCGACGTGCACAACAAGGCGGGGTTGAGCCTCGCCATGATCGGACGCCTGGAAGAAGCGCTGGTGCACTTCGACAGCGCACTGGAATGCAATCCGTCGTACGCCGAGGCCCACCTCAATCGCGGGATCGTCCTGAACGAGCTGGGACGCCATGAGGAGGCGCAGACGGCCTTCGATCGAGCCGGGGAGATCGACACGCGCGACTCCCGCGCCTTCCCGTCCGACGTGGGGAACCGCCTCGCTGTGACTCACGCGCAGCTGGGTGATCTCTACCTGGTGGCGAACCACCCCGAGGAGGCGGCTCAACAATACGAGGCGGCGCTCGCGGTGCGCCCCCGCTTCGTGGACATCCGGAGCAAGTTCGCGGAGTCGCTCATCGAACTGGGTAACCTGGACAAGGCGCGGGTCGAGTTGGAGGGGATCCTCGAGGCGCGGCCCGGCTTCGTGGGTGCGCGCATCCGCCTCGGCGTGGTTCTCCACAATCTGGGTGACGACGAAGCCGCCATTGCCCAGTGGAAGCAGTGCGCCGTGGACGATCCCTCCGACATGCGTTCACGTGCCTACCTCGCCTCGGTGGGCGTGAAGCTCCCTGCGGAAGACCTGGACCGGAGCGAGCCCGAGGGCTGACCGGCTGGCTAAAGGGTTCCTGAGTCCAGGCCCGCCCCCTTCCCAATGGAGGGCTGCGTTGCGCCGATTCCGCGACGGATTCCCCTTCCAGCCCGACCTTTGACGCTATATTGGGTGCCGGCCGGCGAGAGCACGCCGGCGCAGCCACTCCAATCGAGAGCATGACGAGGATCCACCGCCTGACCCTGGTCCTGACGGCCGTTTCCGCCGCAGCGCTGGCGGCATGCAGTGCCACCACCGAGGAAAGTTCGGTGCGCCGCGGCGACCAGGCCTTCGCCCAGGGCAAGTACGAAGAGGCACTCGCGGAGTACCGCCTGGCGCTGCGCCAGGGCGCCGACGACGCCTTGACCCTGGCCAGGGTCGCCCACACCTATGCGGTCATGGACAGGGTGGACGACGCGGGCTCCTTCTACGCCGATGCGGTGCAGAGGGACTCGACGTACCTGGACGAGGCCGTGTCGGATCTCATGCGCATGGCGATGGAGGCCCGGGCGCGCAAAGACTACTTCGCCATGGCAAGCGCGGTGGATCGGGCTCTGAAAATGCGCCCGGGGCTGGGCGTGTCGGACATGGCCTTGGACCTCGCCCGCCACTACTTCCAGCGCGGCGAGTACGGGCGGGCGCTTCCCTTCTATCAGAAGGCGCTGGCCGAGGCAACGGATTCAGCCCCCGAGATCATCTTCGAAGTGGGGCAGGCGCACGAGGAGATCGGCGACTGTGAGCACGCGTTGGTCTTCTTCGAGCGCTACCGGACCATGCTTCCTCGCTGGAAGCGATCCGAGGTGGATTGGTACATCGGCACGTGCTCGTTCGACGTCGCCCGCGACATCAGGGCGAAGAGCGTGATCACCGACCAGGATCTGGAGGCGGCGCTGCAGATGATCGAACGCACCCTGGAGCTGGGAGTGCCGAGGAACATCCAGGCGCAAGCGTGGTTCGAGAAGGGGGACATTCTGTCGGACCTGGGAGACTGCTCGGGAGCGATGGACGCGTACGCGCAGGTACGTACGGCAGACAACCCCGGGGCCCTGCTCGATCGTGCCCAGGCGCGGTACGATGAGATCCGTTTCGGCCGGGGCCTGGAGTCCTTCCGGAGTGGGCGCTGCCGTTGAGAGGGTCCTCGATGGTGGCGCGAAGCAGAAACACCCTTCCGATTTCCAGGGTATTGTAACGGATGCATAGAAGAGCGCGATGGTTGCCGGTGCTGGCCGTGGCCGCCTACTCGGTGGGGGCGTGTGCCTCGGCCGACCCCTACCGGGGGCTGACGGCCGAGCAGATGTACCAGCGGGGCCAGCAGGAATACGCCCAGCACGACTACGATAAGGCGGTCAAGACCCTGAATCGGCTGCTGTCGTCGTTCGCGGCCTCCGACGTGCTCCCCGACGCTCGCCTGCTGCTGGCGGACGCCAACTACGCCAAAGGCGACTACCTGACGGCTCAGGCCGAGTACGATCGATTCCTGGATCGCTACCCCGGCACGCCGAAAGCCCCGGTCGCAGCGTTGGGGGGGTGCCGGTGCCTGGTGGCGCTGTCCCCCGTTCCGCAGCGTGATCAGACGTACACGCAGGACGCGCTCTCGCGCTGCCAGAACGTCATGGTCGACTATCCCGGCACGCCGCAGTCCACGGAGGCGGCCGATTTCGTCGCCCAGATGCGGTCGAAGCTGGCCGATGCCGAGTACCAGCACGCCGACTACTACTTTCGGCGCAAGCTCTACGACTCGGCCATCAAGTACTACCAGTTCGTCGACAGCCTGTACTCGGAGACCAAATACGCCCCGATGGCGCTGCTGGGGGTGTACAAGGCCAACAAGGCCATCGGATACGACGACCTGGCCGAGGAAGCCCGGAAGAAGCTGGTGGAGAAGTATCCCGACTCGCCGGAAGCCAAATCGGTGGCGGCGGATGGTGGGGCCTGAGGAGGGAAGCGGGTCTCGCCTGGGCATCTTCGGGGGCACCTTCGATCCACCGCACGTCGGTCACGTCGCGGTAGCCGAGGACGTCGTACGGTGCCTCGATCTCGATCGTCTCATCTGGATCCCGGCACTGGATCCTCCCCACAAGCCGGAGCAGCCGCTGTCACCCGCGAGGCTTCGTCTCGAGATGACCAGGGCCGCCGTGGCGGGCCATCCACGCTTCGAGGTCTCGGAGGTCGAGCTGCGGCGGCCGGGCCCGAGCTACACGGTGGATACTCTGCGGACGCTCCGTGCCGCCCACCCGTCCTCCCGACTGTTCCTGGTGCTCGGGGCCGACCAGGTGCGCACGCTCGCCACCGGGTGGCGGGAGCCCACAACGGTCCTTCGCCTGGCCACCCTGGCCTTGATGGATCGGGCAGGCGAAGACGCGATGGAGGTCGGTCCGGAGCTTCCTGGAATGGAACGGGCCATACATGTGCCCGTGCGTCGGGTGGACGTGTCCTCCACGGAAGTGCGCGCCCGGGTCGCCGAGGGCAAGGACATCTCCGGGCTGGTGTCACCGGGGACCCTCGCCGTGATCGAGCGCGAGGGACTCTACCGGCGTTAGATTGACCGACCATGACGCGTACCCATGCCTCCGAGCCCCTCAGCGGAGGTGCCGGCCCGGCCGGTGCCGGGGACCGGCCGCGTGGGGGAGGGGCATGAGGCTCGACGAGCCCGGCCTGGAGCGCTGGGGGAAGCGCATCGGCGAGCTCGTGAACGCACCTGTCTTCCTCGGGATTCGGGGGCCGCTGGGGGCCGGAAAGTCGGTCCTGGCCCGGGCGATCGGCCGCGGTGCCGGCGTGACACAAGCGATGCCCTCTCCTTCGTTCAACCTGGTCTTTCGCTACGTCGCCTCCTCGGGCATCGAGGTCGTCCACATGGATCTGTACCGTGTGAACGACCCGGACGAGCTCACGGAGTTGGGGTGGGACGACCTGGGCCAACCCAACGAGATCGTCATCGTGGAGTGGCCGGAACGAGCCGGAGAGCGTCTCCCGGCGAACCACTGGCTCATCCACCTTGCGGTAGCGGCCGGCTCACCCGACCTGCGGGACGTGTCGGTGGACCGGTGCGGATCACCGGCGGAGCTGCCGGGCTTTCCCATGCGTGTCTGGGGGGCTGAGTGACCGGGGCGTTCTCGTTGGACGGGTTGTACCTGGCGATGGAGACGTCGGGGCCGGTGGGACACGTGGCGGTAGGCGAAGGCGGAGAAGTCCTGGCTCGGGCGCGATTGGATCGGCAGGGACAGCATGCCGCGCGGTTGCTGCTGGCCGTGTCGGCGACGCTGGAGGAAGCGAGCGCAGACCTGGACGACCTGGCGGGCATCGTCGTCGGTGAGGGGCCCGGCTCCTTCACCGGGGTACGGGTGGCGGCTGCCACCGCCAAGGGGCTGGCACTGGCGCTGCAGCTACCGGTGTGGGCCGTCTCGAGTCTGGCCGCTGCCGTGCTGTCCGATGAGGGGGGGAGAGCGGCGCCGGCAGTTCGCTACGTGCTGTTCGACGCTCGCGCGGATCGGGTATACGCGGCGTGCTACGGGGTGGGAGGGATCGGCGTCGAGGCCCTGATTCCTCCCCATGCCGCTACGTTGAGGGGGATCCTCGCCGCGAGGATCCCCGCTGGCGCCGTGTTCGTGGGGGACGGTGCCGTCCGCCACCGGGCGGTCATCGAGTCCGCGGGATTCACCGTGTTGGGTTCGCCGTTCGGCGAGCCGACTGCGGAGGCGCTTCTCCGCTTCATGGACCTGCACGCCGATACCCCTCCCGTCCCGTCTCTGGATACCTGGGAGCCACGCTACCTGAAGGCGTCCAACGCGGAGAGGGAATGGACCGCGTAGCGCCCTCCTCTGCCGTCGTGGCGCGGCGGATGGTCATGGATGACGTGCCCCGCGTCGCCTCCATCGAGGCCGAAGCCTTCACCAGCCCCTGGAAGGCGGACACATTCGCCACGCTCCTGCAGAGACCCGGCGCGGAGCTCTGGGTGCTCGACGACCCCGAGGTCGGTGTGGTGGCGTACGCGGTGGTCTGGTGCATTCTGGACCAGGGGGAGCTCGCCAACATCGCGGTGGCGTCGAGCCACCGCGGCCGAGGGCTCGGCCGTCGCCTTCTCGGACTGGTCCTGGACGCCGCCCGGGACCGAGGGGTGAAGAGCATCTACCTCGAGGTGCGCTCGACGAACATCCGTGCGGCCGACCTCTACCGAGCCTTCGGGTTCGAACGCATCGGCGTGCGCCGGGACTACTACGACAACCCCATCGAAGACGCGATTCTGATGGTGGCACGACTGTAGGTGCATGGGCTCGCTGCCGACCAGGCGGGCTGGCGAAGGACGAACGCCGCCCGGATCGCGCGCACCGCGACAGTCCCATCCCGCCATCCCTGGGCTACCGGTGCCTCGACACCTTGCTCGATGCCCGAGCGCACCCCCATCCGTGAGTGGTCACCCGCCGACCGGCCCCGAGAGCGCATGCGTGCGGTCGGCGCACGCCACCTCTCGGTGCGTGAGCTGTTGGCCGTCGTGGTAGGGAGTGGGTCGGCCGGGGCCTCCGCCGTGCAGGTGGCGGGCCGGATCCTGGATGCGTGTGGAGGGTCCCTGCGCCGACTCGGGGGGCAGGACGTGGGCCTGCTGGAGGCGGTTCCGGGGGTGGGCGCGGCCACGGGCGCGAGGGTTGTGGCCGCCCTGGAGTTGGGACGACGTGCCTCCAGCGAGGCCACCTCGGAACAAGATGCGGTGCGCGGGCCCGCGGACGTGTTCCGACGCATGGGGTCACGCCTGCGGGACCTTCCCCAGGAAGAGTTCCACGCGCTGCTGCTCAACACCCGTCACCGGGTGATCCGGGAGGTGGCGATCACCCGCGGCATTCTCGACGCATCGCTCGTGCATCCCCGCGAAGTGTTCCGCCTCGCCGTGATCGAAGGGGCGGCCGGCGTGATCCTGGTGCACAATCACCCTTCTGGTGATCCCACGCCTTCGGCGGAGGACCGGGCGGTTACCCGCCAACTCGCGGGGGCGGGACGGGCGCTGGGCATTCCGGTGTTGGACCACGTCATCGTCGGAGACGGGGTGTGGCGTTCCCTGGCCGACGACGAGGGGCTCGGCACGAGTTGAGGCGACAGCGTACCTTTCACCTATGACCTCGTCCGTGATCGTGGTAGCCGAAGCCAGCCTTCCTGCGGATGGCTCGCTGGACACGGCCCTCGGATTCATCCGCGCGGCGGAGCACGCGGGCGCGGACGTGCTGCGCTTCGCCCCTCCCCACGCCCTGGGGCAGCCATCGGGCACGTCCGCAGAGGATCCCGTATTCGCCGACGAGGCCTGGTGGGTTGAGGTGAGCCGGAGCACGCTGCGCTCCGGCTTGGACTTCATGGCTACGGTGTCCACGGAGCCGGAGGTGAGCCTCCTGCGGAGCGTGGGAATCATGGGATGGTCCGTGTCCGCCACGGCCGGCTGTGACGTGGTGGAAGCGGCGGCCAGGACGCACCTACCGATCTTCCTCCGTGCCGACTGGACCGTTGGCGAAGACGGACCCGAGGCGGCTTCGCTGGCGGGGCGCTACGACCTGGAGCTCACCGTCCTGCATGAGCCAGCCCGAAGCCCAACGCCGGCGGAGGAGTTGGGCCTGGACCTGATGGCGGAGCTGGGCGCCCAGGGGTTTGAGAGGGTCGGCTTCTGCGATCGCTCGGGGAGTGGCTGGGCGTCCCTCGCCGCGGTGGCCCTGGGGGCGGACGTGGTGGAGATCCCACTGGCCCTGTCGCCCTACCTGTCGAGCTTGCAGCAACCGGGGGCCCTCGGCGCGGAGGCCCTCAAGTCCATGGTGACCGGGGTCCGCTACCTCGCATGGGCACGGGCCCATCCCGCTCACCACGGAAACATTTGAATTCAATTCGGAAAAATGCGTTGACCTCGGCTCTTCGGGACCGGTATCTTCGAAGAGCGCTCATCGGGCCAAAGGCCCCGCACCACTTGCCCAAGGAGCCCCTATGGTTCGGTCGGCGACAGCGTTGTTCGCCGTCCTGATTCTGGCTGGTTTCCAACCAGCTCAGCAAGTGACCACCCACACGGTGGTCAAGGGCGACTGTCTGTGGAACCTGGCGCAGACGTACTACGGCAACCCCTGGGGTTGGCGGCGGATCTGGGATGCCAACCGGAGCCTGGTGTCCGACCCCAACCTCATCTTCCCGGGTCAGGTTCTCACGATTCCCGCCAAGGCGGCGGAGGTCCACGAAGTCGAGGTTCAGGCGCCGCCCGCGCAGAACGTACCAGCACCGGTTCCGGGTGCGACCGCTGGGGAGACGGGGGGCCAGCCCACGATCTTCAGGCGGAACCAGACGGCACGGACCACGGTGGTCACGGGTTCCACGGCGCCGCCTCTGGCGGTTTCCCGGTCCGACGTGTATTCGGCTCCCCGGCTCGTGCGCCCCAGCGAGGAGGTCGCGCACGACGGCGTGCTGGAGGCCTTCGCCGACGGTGCGAGCAGGTCGAAGACGCCCCGCCCCTTCGATAAGGTCCGCGTGCGGTTCACGAGCCCGCCCGCCTCCGTCGGCACCGATCTCCAGGTCTTCCGGGTCACGAAGACCATCCGCGATGTCGGGCGGGTGGTCACGCCCACGGGGGTGGTCCACGTCGACACCGTCGACGACAGCACCGCAGTGGTCATCGTGACAAGCGAGTTCGGACGCATACAGCTCGGCGACTTCGTGGGGCCCATGCCTTCGTATTCCCTGACCCCCGGCGAACAAGCGCAGGACGTGTCCGGGGGCGGCAGAGCCATGATCATGGGCTTCGCGGGATCGGCCGTGGTCCAGGAAGTCGGCCAGGTCGCTTTCCTCGACCAGGGGCTCGCCGATGGCGTCGCCGTGGGCGACGAGTACGAGCTGGTGAATCCGGCGCTTGGCTCGGACCCCGTGGAGGGTCGCCTCACGGTGGTGGGCGTCACGCAAAACGTGGCTGCGGCCCGCATTGTGCAGATGAACGACGTGGTGTTCCGGCAAGGGGTGGTGGTGCAGCTCACACGGAAGATGCGCTAGGGCGTCGCCGAGCGACGAGGACGTGGCCACCGACCGACCGTCTCTCGTCAACGTGGGGGTTCCTTTCCCCCGCCGGGAAGCCGAGATGCTCCCGACGGGGGATTTGCTCATGTGCGTCGCCACCGGCGACGGATCCTACAATCCACGGAGAGAAGGCTAGATGAGCGAGAAGAGGAGAGTGCTGGTCACAGGAGGAGCCGGCTTCATCGGCAGTCACGTGGCCGACGCCTTCGTGTCTCGGGGTGACGAGGTCTGGGTGGTGGACGACCTCTCGAGCGGAAAGCGGCAGAACGTCCACCCCGACGCGCACTTCGTGGAGATGGACATCGCGCATCCGGAGGTGAGGGACCTGTTCCGGGAAGTGCGCTTCGACCTGGTGAGCCATCATGCCGCCCAGATCGACGTGCGTGTCTCCGTTGCGGATCCCGCCCGGGACGCGCGTACCAACATCATGGGGCTGCTGAACATCACCGAGGGCGCCGTCGAGGTGGGCACGCGCAGGGTGATCTTTATCAGCAGCGGCGGTGTGGTATACGGTGAGCCGGACGAGATCCCCACGCCGGAGACTGCACCCAAGCTGCCGCTCTCGCCGTACGGAGTGAGCAAGCTCACCGGCGAGTACTACCTCGACTACTATCTGCGTGTCCGGGGCCTCGAGTATGTCGCCCTGCGCTACTCGAACGTGTACGGTCCACGCCAGGATCCCCATGGAGAGGCGGGGGTAGTAGCGATCTTCTGTAACCGGCTCCTCGACGGGGAGCGCCTTGCGATCTTCGGCGACGGAGAGCAGACCCGGGACTACGTGTTCGTGGGAGACGTGGTCTCGGCGAATCTCCTGGCCGCCGAGGTGGCCGTCGAGCCGGACGAGGGGCTGGACGGAGTCGCCTTCAACGTCGGTACGGGGGTGGGCACGAGCGTGAACCGCCTGGCCGACGTCCTCGAGCAGGTGGTGGGCACGAGCGCGGCGCGCGACCACCGTCCGGAGCGGAGCGGTGAGCTGCGGCACAGCACGCTGAACGCCGAGCGCCTCCGGGCTCGTGGCTGGAAGCCCGCGCGTTCCCTTGAGGAGGGGCTCCGAGAGACGTTCCGACACATCGCATCCGAGAGGGGAGAGAGCCCGGCATGACCATGGCGTCCTTGGTGTTCCTTTTGCAGACGCGGGCGCCCAGGACGCCGCTGGACATGATCGTCGCGAGCACGATCTGGACGAAGATCGTGCTCCTGGCGCTGGCGGCGGGCTCCGTCGTCTCCTGGTGGCTCATCTTCTCGAAGGCACGGCAGTTCCGGGAAGTGCGCAAGCAGGGGGATCGCTTCCTCGAGCAGATGGAGCGAGCCCAAAGCCTCCAGGACGCCTACAAGGGCATCCTCGCCCTCCCCGAATCGCCCTACGGGCGCGTCTTTCGGCAGGGGGTCAACTTCTTCTCCGAGCTCCGTCCCGGGGCCCTCCGTCAGGCCGCTACCGACCGCGAGGGCCTGTCCCTGACCCAGCTGGAGGCTCTGCGGCTGGTGCTGGAGAAGGAGGAGTCCGAGGAGCGCGACGAGCTCGCCCGGGGCCTCACCTGGCTCGCCGTGATCGGCTCGGTATCGCCCCTGCTGGGGCTTTTGGGCACGGTCATCGGCATCATGAACACCTTTTTCGGCATCGCCGCGTCGGGCTCCACCAACCTGGGAGCCGTGGCTCCCGGGGTCGGTGAGGCCCTCATCACCACGGTCGCCGGGCTCTTCGTAGCCATTCCCGCCGTCATCGGGTACAACCACTTCGTGGGCAAGCTGAACCTCGTGAGCGGAGAGCTGGAGGGCTTCAGCGCGGAGTTCATCGGCACCCTGGCCAGGGAGGGACGGGTGTGAGCTTGACGGGCACGAACGGGCATTCGAGGCGCAGGTCGGACCTGCCGTTGAACGCCGAGATCAACGTGACCAGCCTGGTGGACGTCGCGTTTACGCTCCTGGTCATCTTCATCATCGCGGCGCCGGTCCTGCAGGGCGGCGTCGCCGTCTCGGTGCCGACGGCGCAGGTGCAGCCCCTCACCGCCGAGGAGCATCCGTTCTTCGTCACCCTTACCCGGAGCGGAGAGGTCTACCTCACCCAGAACTCCAAGCCCATGACGCCCGAGGAGTTCGAGAAGGCGTTCCCTCAGCTGGCCAGGGCCGGAAACTTCAAGACCGTCTACGTACGGGGCGACTCGCTGGCCTATTGGGGCCCGATGCTCAAGATCATCGCCACGCTGGCCCAGACCACCGGCATGAAGTTCTCGATGGTGGGCGAGCCGTACGGCGGTCAGGACTGATGTAGGTCCGACTCGAGCCATGCGCCGCCCCGACCCGTTCGATCGTCGCTCCCTGATGGGCTCCCTGGGCATACACGCCGTGGCGGTCTCGGCGGCGGTCTTCGCGTCCGTGCCCCACAAGCCACCGCCGCAGTTCGTCACGTACCAAATCGAGATTGTATCACCGCCTCCCGCGCGCAGAGCATCGGAGGTCCAGGAGGAGCAGCGGAAGCTGGTGGTCGAGCGTCCACAGCCGACCCCGCCCGCCGAGGAGACGCCGGCCCCGGTGGTCAAGCCCCAGCCGGAGAAGCCGAAGCCCAAGCCGGACGAGCAGCCCGCGGAGCGCAAGGAGGCCCCCAAGCCCGACACGCCCAAAGAGGCCGCGAAGGAGAACAAGTCCGCGACATCGCCGGACGCCGAGGAGGCGAAGTCCAAAGAAAGCGGGGAGGGGATCAACGTGCGCCTGGAGGGTCTCAAGCGCGACTACCCCGCGTACTACGGCAACATCATCACGCAGATCGGGCGCTGCTTCCGACCCCCCCTGAGGGGCGGCCTGGAGGCCACCATCTACTTCGTCATCAACAAGGACGGCTCCGTGTCGGACCTCTCGGTGGCGAAGAGGTCCGGTGATCCGGCGTTCGACATCTCGGCCATGGGGGCGGTGGAGTGCGCGGGCAAGGGCCGCTTCGGACCCCTTCCCGCGGAGCTTCCCTTCGACCGGCTCCCGATCCAGTTCACGTTCCATCCGCCTGGGGGAGGCGACGCACCCCCGGCACACGACCACGACGACAACGAGCAGGTAGCAAGCCGATGACAGGACCCGAGCGGAGGCGGCTGGGTGGGGTGGTGGCCCTGAGCCTTTCCATAGCGCTGGCCGTTGCGTCCACCCCGATACGGGCGCAGCAGCGGGACTCCATCCCCGGGGTGGCCCTGGGCCTCATGTACGAGACGGTGTCCCAGCCGGCCCTGGGCATCAAGCCCTTCACGGGTCGCTTCGGGGGTGCGGGCGTTGCGCCCCAGGTGGAGGCGATCATCGGCAGGGATCTGCACAATTCGGACCGCTTCGAGGTCATGGACTCCCTCCCGGCCAGCATGGGCGGGGAGGGCGTCGACTACGAGCTCTGGGACCGTCTGGGCGCGGTCTGGCTGGTCACCGGGCAGGTGGAGGGTGCGGGCGACGGGCTGGTGCTGCTTCTGGAGCTGCACGACGTCGTCTATTCGGAGTTGAAGCAGCAGGGGCGCTTCCCCATCCCCGATCCGTCGGATCCGGGCTTCCGCATGGCCGTCCACCGGGCGTCCGACCAGATCGTGGAGTGGGTGACCGGCGAGCCGGGGGTGGCGGCCACTCGCATCGCCTTCGGCATGAGGGACAGCCAGGGCAACAAGGACATCTACACCGTCGATTCCGACGGCGAGAACCTCCAGCGCATCACCGACAACCACGCTCTGAGCCTGTCACCGGCATGGTCTCCGGACGCCTCCCATATCGCGTACTCCTCGGACAAGGGCGGCACGAACTGGCGGATCTACGAGCTGAATCTGACCACGCAGAAGGAGCGGATGATCCCGCCGCCCCGGCCGGACGCCAACATCACGCCGGCCTATCTCCCCGACGGGCACGCCATCGCGTTCGCGGTGACCTCCGGCACGCGCAGCGGCATCTACACGTACGACCTGGACAACGGCGGGCTGGCCAACCTCACCGGGGGACGCTACTACGACATCTCGCCGACGTTCTCCCCGGACGGGAAGTGGATGGCGTTCAATACCGACCGGTTCGGCACCACCGTCCCCCAGATCATGGTCATGCCGATGTCCGGCGGCGACCCCCAGACCCTTTCTCCCTACCAATACGGAAAAGGGGGCTACTACACGTCGCCGGATTGGTCGCCCAGGGGGAACCTCGTGGCGTTCCACGGCCGTATCCGGCTCGGTACGTACCACATCCTGGTGGCTGACATGAAGGACGCCGGGCACAAGCTCAAACAGCTCACCTGGGAGGGGAACAACGAAGATCCGACATGGGCCCCCGACGGCCGGCACATCGCCTTCGTGGGGGAGCGTCGCTGGGGGTTCGGCCTGATGGTCGTGGACATCTCTACGGGACGGTTGCGCACGGTCATCGCAGGGCGGAAGGTGAGCGCCCCTGCGTGGTCGCCCTCCCTGAATGTCCAAAGGTGACGGAGGGGCCGGACACGACGCTTGTAGAACGCGCCGAAACGTTGCGCCGGTTGGGCTTTCGAGGTATATGACGGGGGGTTTCCCCAAGGGAAGACCACGTTAGCTTCCTTACACCCAGCGTGGGTGGCGTCCCAGGACGCCACCGCGAAGCCAAGACCGTACAACCCGGGAGCAGGGATGATCGTTCGCCGCTTTGTCGCCCCAGTGCTGGCTGCCACCGTTCTCGTGGTCGCCTGCAAGAAGCAGCCGCCGCCTCCGCCGGCGCCCACGGGCCCCACTGCCGAAGAGCTCGCGAGGATGCGCGCCGACTCCATTGCAGCGGCACAGCGACGGGCGGATTCCATTGCCGCCGCTCAGCGTGCGGCAGAGGAGGCACGCGCCGCGCATGAGCGCGCCGTGGCGGAAGCGAAGGCGACCCTCCAGGAGATGGTCTTCTTCGACTACGACAAGTCCGACCTCCGGCCGGACGCGCAGACGGTTCTCCGGCGCAAGGTGGCCGTCCTGCGGGCCAGTCCGCAGGTGCAACTCCAGATCGCCGGCAACGCCGACGAGCGGGGCTCCGAAGAGTACAACCTGGCGCTGGGCAATCGCCGTGCGGAGGCGGTCCGCCAGTTCCTGGTGGGCTTCGGCCTCGCGGAGAGCCGGTTCAGCATCATCTCCTACGGTGAGGAGAAGCCGCTGGCCACGGGCCACGACGAGGCGTCCTGGGCCCGGAACCGGCGCGACGAGTTCGTGATCACTGCTGGTGAGAACGCCATCAACCCGCCCAGCAACTAGGGACGTCTGGCGACCCCTCCCCTGTCTGGTGGCGGGGGAGGGGCCTTCCGGCCCTCGATGGCCTGACATGCCAATGAGACACACGGTTCGATCCGCGGCGGCCCGCGTCCTGGTGACGATGGCCGCCGCCCTCACGATGGGCGGATGCGCCACCAAGGCCGACATCCGAGACCTGCGCACCGAGCTCAGGGATCTGGCGATACGTCAGGACTCCCTGATGTCCGAATTGCGCCGGGAGACCCTCAATACGCAGGACACCCTGCGGGACCAGTCGAGCCAGCTGTTCGACTTCCGGGGCGCCATTGCCCGCCAGCTCCAGGACATCAGCCAGAGTCTGACGCGTCTCGAAGCTCTGGTGGGCGAGAACCAGCGGGGCATCGCAGGAGTGCGTGACCAACTCGCAAACATGCGCCGCACGCCGGTGAGCGTCACGCCCTCCATCGGAGACTCGGCGTCCGCGGAGTTCGGGGCGGCCCCCCCCACGCAGACGACAGGCGATGCGCAGGCGGTCTTCAACGCGGCCGTGACCCAGTTCAACAATGGGTCGCTGACCACGGCGCGGCTGGGCTTCGAGCAGTTCCTGCAGATGTACCCGAACAACGAACTGGCGCCCGACGCCCAATTCTACATCGCGGACATCCTGCAGAAGAACGACCGGAACGACGACGCGCTAGCCGCCTTCCAGAAGATTCGTGAATTGTACCCCACGTCCGCCAAGGTCCCGGAAGCCTTGTACCGCGTGGCGCTCCTCCAGATCGACATGGGCAAGAAGGCCGACGCACGCGGCACGCTGCAGCTCATCATCAATACCTGGCCCGATGCGGAGGTCACCGCTCTGGCTCGGGACAAGCTGAAAGAGATTCGGTAGGGGTCGCCCGTGCGCTGTCCCGAGTGCGACGCCACTGACAACCGCGTCGTGGATACGCGGGCCAGCCGCGGAGGCCGTGCGGTGCGGAGGCGGCGTGAATGCACCGTCTGCGGCACTCGCTTCACGACCTACGAGTACATCGAGGAGCGTCCCATCCAGGTCCTGAAGCGGTCGGGTTCGGTCGAGGACTTCGACCGGGGGAAACTCCTCGGGGGCGTGCGCACGGCCTGCGCGAAGCGGCCGGTGTCGGCGTCGGAAATGGAGGCGCTGGCAGACGAGATCGAGGACGCAGTGTCACGCTACGCCGGGGTAGAGGTGCCCAGCGAGAAGCTGGGTGAAATGGTGATGGAGCGGCTGCGATCCCTCGACCGGGTGGCGTTCGTCCGGTACGCGTCCGTCTACCGGAACTTCCAGGACGCGGGTGAGTTCCAAGAGATCGTGGACGAGATGGCTGCCCGTCAGGAGCGGGAGGCCGTTCGCCGCAGCCAGGTGGAGCTTCCGTTCTGACCCACGCGGCCCCGCCAGACGACCCCGCCGCCCCACGCCCCGGTTGATGACGCGCCACAGCAACCCACGCGCCGAGATGCCCTTCCTCGATCACCTCGAGGAGCTCCGTTGGCGCATCCTGTGGTCCCTCTTAGCCATCACCGTTGGCGCGGTCATCGGCTTCGCGCTCGTCTATCATTTTCACGTTCTGGACCTGCTCATTGAGCCGGTGCGGCGGTCCAGGGACGATCCGAGCTTCAAGCTCATCTATCTATCCCCCGCGGATCCCTTCGTCATCGACCTGAAGCTGGGGATCGTGGTCGGCATCATCCTGGCGTTTCCCCTGGTGGTGTACCACGTGTGGTCGTTCCTCTCGCCGGCGCTGGAGAAGCACGAGAAGCGGGCCATCATCCCGTCGCTGTACCTCGGCCTGTTCCTGTTCCTGGCCGGGGTGGCCATGGCGTACTTCGTGGCGCTCCCCATGACCCTGGAGTTCTTCAAGCGCTTCGAGGCGGGGGTGCTCCAGGACCAGCTCGAGGTGGGCAAGACGCTGGCGGTGCTCGTGAAGTTCATGATCGCCTTCGGGGTGGTCTTCGAGCTGCCCGTGGTGGTCATGCTGCTCTCGCTCGTAGGTCTGGTCACGCCGGAGTTCCTGCGCCACTACCGTCGGCACGCCATCGTGGTCATGACCATCGTGGCCAGCGTGGTCACCCCTGGGGACGTGGTGTCGCTTACCGTGATCCTCATGGCGCCGCTCCTGCTGCTCTACGAGCTCTCCATCTATCTGTCGGCACTGGTCACGCGCCGACGGCGGGCGAAGGAGGAGGCGCGGGAGAGGGAGCTGGCGGCCTCGGAGGAGGACCCGCCGGGATCGGTCCAGCGCGACGACGTCCTCGAGCCCACGATCCACTCGTCTGATGGGCCCCCCGAGTACGGGGACGACCGATGAAGCTGCGGGTCCATCGCGTCGGCGTG
Source organism: Gemmatimonadota bacterium (assembly GCA_022340755.1). Lineage (GTDB taxonomy): Bacteria > Gemmatimonadota > Gemmatimonadetes > Longimicrobiales > Gaopeijiaceae > SZUA-318. The sequence goes on along the minus strand of JAJDNI010000199.1, from coordinate 8,461 downwards.
ACCGTGATGACGGTCGCGTGCCTGCTTTCGGTGGCCCATACCGCCGCGGCACAACAGGCGGACTCGTTGCGGCAGGCGCAAGCGGACTCTGCCAGACAGCAGATGAGGGAGCGGTTGAAGCGTCTGGGACGACCACCGGGCTTCGACACGATCCTGTTCATCCAGGACTCGGTGGCGGAGGCGCAGCGCCGTGAGCAAAGGGGCGGAACCGCCGCGGCGGCGGCACGGGACACGACCCTGCGGGCGCTCCTGCAGTTGCGGGGCTACGGCGTGACGGAGTACGAAGGGGGCCAGGCGGACTTCTCCGCAAAGGACCGGGTGCTCGTTCTGGAGTCGTCCAAGGACCGCCAGGCGCACGTCAACCGCGACGGCAACGACGTGAAGGCCGACTCGTCCATTACGTACAGCGAGAACAGCGGACGCATCCGCACGGTCGGCCAATCCACGTTCACCCCCGCCGGATCCGACGAGGTCCAGGCTGAAGGACTCGTCTACGACCTGCACCTGGGGAAAGGCTCCGCCCAGGATGCCAAGACCACGTACGATCAGAACGGCGCCAAGTGGATCGTCTCGGGGGACATGCCGCTCGCCGCTCCGGACTCCCAGTACATGTCCCACGCCACCTTCACGTCGTGCGACCTCACGGTACCTCACTACCACTTCGAGACGGACGAGATCAAGATCATCGCTGGTAAGGTGCTGATCGCAAGGCCGGTGCGGCTCTACTTCGCCGACGTGCCGGTCGCCTGGCTTCCGTTCATTGCCAACAGCCTGTCCAAGGGGCGAGCCAGCGGCATCCTGACGCCGCAATTCAGCGTGAACGACATCGTGCGTACGTCGGGGGGATACCACAGACGCATCAGCAACCTGGGCTTCTACTGGGCGATGAGCGACTACTCGGACGCGACCATCGCCCTGGATTGGTGGAGCGACAACTACACCGCGCTGACGAGCTCTCTCCAATACCGCTGGAACCGTCAGTTCCTGAACGGCGGCATCAACTTCCGGCGCTTCTGGCAGGCTGGAGGTGGGGTCCAGACCGCCTTCGACACGCAACACTCCTGGCAGATCGACGAGCGCACGTCCGTCCGCATGTCGGCGCGCTACGCGTCTAGTGCCGCGTTCGTGCGCCAGAATTCGTTGAACCCCCAGGAGGTGACCCAGTCCATCGACTCCCAGGGAGGGGTCAACCGGCGCTTCGACTGGGGCAACCTGTCCCTGTCGGCGAGCCGCCAGCAGTACCTGAACGACGACCGGACCTCCTGGATGCTCCCCAGCGCGAACCTGTCGCTCTCGACCATCACGCTGTTCAAAGCGCCCCAGAGCGAAGCGCACTTCTGGAACAACATGACGTGGAGCGGCAGCGCCCGGATGCAGCGCAACACGCTGAATCGCGTCCAGCCGGATACGTTCAAGGTGGGGACCGAGGACACCGAGAACACAACGGCGGCGATGTCCTCGTCGCTGAGCATGGGCCCGCTCTCGCTACGCCAGTCGGTGGACCTGACCCGGGCGACTGCCCTCGGCGTTCCCAAGGCGTACCTGGAGCACGGCGACTCGGCGAACCCCGACTCCCTGCTCGCCGGTGCACCGGCCCGCTCGGTCACGGACCAGAAGGTCAACTGGTCCGCGTCCATCGACTATCAGCAGCGTCTCATCGGGTCGACGACGCTCACACCGAGCCTGTCGCTGTCCAGCAATCTGTTCCAGTCGGACACGTCGACCTATGCCGGCAAGTTCGTGTCGGCCCCCATGAGGATGTCCTTCGGGGCGAGCCTCAAGACGGACCTGTACCGCTTCTTCCCCGGATTCGGCCCCTACCAGGCCATCCGACACAAGGTGTCACCCTCGTTCACCTTCGCGTGGAGCCCGGGATCGCAGCCCACCGAGTTGCAGAGCCTGGTCTTCCGGGGGACGCGGGCCATCGGCGTCACCAAGACGCTGGGGATCACGCTCAATCAGACGTTCGAGGCCAAGAAGAAGCAGGAGAGCACCGACTCGACGGCCGCGGATTCCACGGTGGCTGCGGAATCCGTCGCCGCGTCGGGCACCGGGCAGGGCGCGAACGAGCCACGGAGGGCGCAGCAGCAGGCCGAGATCGTACAGCTTCTCGGCATCAGCACCAGCGTGGTGAGCTACGACTTCGTCAGAGCTGACAGCACCAGCTTCATCCAGGGGTTTACTACGACCCAGCTGCACAACCAGATCTCCTCGGACTTCCTGCGCGGACTGTCGATTTCCATGAACCACGACCTGTTCGACGACCAGGTCGACGAGAACGGCGTGCAGCACCGCAAGTTCTCCCCCCACCTGTCCCAGGTGAACTTCAACTTTGCCCTGAGCTCCAGCTCGGCGATCTTCCGGCTGCTGGGGCTGAGCGGAAGGGGAGGGCGGGAGGCCGCCCAACAGACCGAGGAGGCCGACACCACGGTGGGAAACTCCTTCGCCACCGCCGTCACCGACGCTTCCTCCATCATCCCGGGGGCGGCGACGCCGCCTGCCCAGGACCTCGGACCGCGTCGCTCGGGCCCCCGCGGGCAGGGCTGGCAGGCCAACCTGGCCTACGCCCTTCAGAGACCCCGGGCCAAGAGCGCACAGTCGTCACAGATGCTCTCGGGGACGGTCACGCTACACCCCACGGAGTTCTGGGACGTGAGTTGGCGCACCTCCTTCGACCTGCAGGCGGGCAAATTCAACGACCAGACCATCAGCCTGACCAGGGACCTGCACCGTTGGGAGGCGCACTTCCTGTTCACGCAGCCTGCCACCGGCAACTGGCAGTTCCGGTTCGAGGTGTCCCTCACGGATCAGCGGGACCTGAAGTTCGACTACAGCCAGCGCAGCGCGGGGGTCGGCCGCCCCACGGGTCCAGGGACGGCGCGGTAGTCGGTCGTGTCCAAGGCACCGTCCGATCTGTCCCCATAAGGGGACAGTTGGGCAAGGACTTTGCGTCCTAAACAAAAGGGCAGCAAGCACATAGCAGTTCGGTACACGCCGTGCTATCCCCCTTCTTCGGTGGTGCTGTGTGCGCCCCCCGCCCCCTGCCGGGGCGACCGATCCAGGCCTGGAGACCCAGGAGGAATGATGAGACGCGCGGCGGTGGGAACGGTGCTCCTCATGTTGGCTCTGGGGGGCTGTAACAACAACGACCTTCTGGTAGGCGTGGACGGACCGGCACCGCCGGAAAACCTGTCGGCGTACTACTACGCCGGAAGCGTTCACCTGACCTGGGACCTCGGGGTGGGTTGGAACCAGGAGTCCTTCCGCATCTACAGCAAGAGGACCTCCGACCCGGACTACTTCCTCATCGCCGAGGTGACGAGCTGCGCGGACGGGTCGTGCGCCTACGAGGACCGCAACGTGCTCGCCGGGCAGACCTACGACTTCTACGTGACCGCCGTGGACCCTCAGTCGGGTGTGGAGACGGCCTCCGACTACACGGTGGAGGTCGCGGTACCCCAGCCCATACCGCCGCCGGTACCGACGGAGGTGGCTGCGACCGCTCTGGATCACACGATCTATCTCCATTGGTCGACGGCCTCGCGGGCAGCGTCGGACTTCTCCTTCTACCGGGTCTACCTGGCGGGATCGGACGGCACGGACTACCTGCTCGGTGAGACCGACTCCGAGGGGTTCCTCGACCTGTTGGCCACCAACGGGGTGACGTTCCAGTACTACGTCACTGCCGTTGACGATCAGGGGCACGAAAGCGGGGCCAGCGCCCTCGCGTCGGGGACGCCCAGGCCGGACTATCACGGAGAGTGGCTGTACGACTTCACCGATCAACCGGCACTTTCCGGGTTCCGCTTCCAGGAAGACGAGAACACGACCCCCGTCGTCAGCGGCACCTCCTCCGACCGGCACTTCCGGCTTGAGGTGGACAACGCCGGCTGGTGGCTGGTACCCGGTCCCGGCACCGAGATCTACCCGTTGGGCTTCGCCACGACCGCCCTGAAGTGCGGCCCCGGAGCCGACGCATCGTGCGTAGACGTGACGCGCGCGCCGACGTCGGGCTACGCGACCCAGGACGTCTCCGTGGATCCCCAGACCAGCTACGTGATGCGGGTCCGGGGCAACGACGGTCAGACACACTATGCCGTGGTCCGGGTGGACCTCCTCGGGTTCGACCAGAACAGCGATGCGCTCATGATCTTCGATTGGGCCTATCAGCTCCAGGCCAACAACCCAGACCTGGCGCCCGGCCGCTAGGAAGCCGCGGGAGTTTGCCCGGCCCAACGGTGGCCGGCGCGGACGAGCACGGGCTCGAGGGCAGAGAAGTGTCCTGACGGCCCGAGCAGACCTCCGCCTGGGAGAGGGGTGGCGAACCCGTGGTTCTTCGCGGGTCGTCACCCCCTTCTTCCGATCCCTTTCCACCCGCCGGTCACGCGCGTTGCCCTTGTGCTTCGGCCTGTGGGGGGCAGATTAGTCGTTCGGCTCTCGCGGTCCCGCGCGGGGCGACCGGAGCTACGGACAGAGCGTGATGAGCATCGAAGCCCTCAAGGAGCAGGCCCGGCGCCACGAGCACCGGGAGGAATGGCGAAAGGCGCTGGACCAGTACAAGAAGGCCATCGCCAAGCTCGATGCCGAGGACCAGCCCGACATCGGTCTCTACAACCGTGTGGGGGACCTCTTCGTTCGTATCGGCGACCTGGATGACGCCGTCAAGCACTACGAACGAGCGGTCGACCTCTACATGGAAGCTGGGCTCCCCAACAACGCCATCGCGGTTCTGAAGAAGGTTATCCGTAACGTTCCCCAGCGCCATGACGCGATCCTGCGGATGGGACAGGTCCGCGCCGCGCAGGGCTTCTTCCCCGACGCACGCGCAAACTTCGTGAGATACGCAGAGCTCATGCAGCAGGCAGGCGACCTCGACGAGTCGCTGCGGGCGCTTGTGGAGTTCTGCGACCTGGCCCCGGACGACGTCGCCCTGCGCCGGGCCGTGGCCGACCAGATGGCGTCACACGAGCGCATCCCGCAGGCCGTGGAGCAGCTCGTCATCGCGTACAGGCACCTGATGCGGAACGGCGACGACGACGAGGCCGCCACCTTCCAGGCACGCATCGGTGAGCTGGATCCGGAGATGGATCTGGAGGTGCCCGCGGTGGCCCCCGACGACGATTTCATCGGCACGTTCGGCCAGGTGGACTTCAGCGATGAAGTCGCGGCCGACAGCCGAGCCGGCGAGGACGAGGACGTGCGCGTCGAGAGTGGCTCCTTCGCGGCAGGGGACAGCCTCTCCGGCGCCGGGCCGGGCTACGGGGAGAGCGCCGGTGAAGACGCGTCTCCGCAGGCCATCGATCCCTCCGCGCAGGAGGACGTCGCCGGGGCGGAGGCCGAGGAGGCGGAGGACGATCTGGTCTTTCTCGATGCCGAGCCCCAGGACGTGGAGGGTGAGGGCGGTGCCGAGAAGGAGGCGGCGGGGGAGCTTCCGCTCCTGGAGCCGGACCTCACGGGCCCTGCCCGCGAAGTCGTGGAGGAGGACCAAGATCTCGTCTTCTCCGAGCTCGGCTCCCACGACCTGGACGAAGGGGACGAGGATGAAGGGGAACCCGACGCCTTGCCGTTCCTCGAAGTCGGAATCTACGGGGAAGATGAGGCCGAGGCCCCTCTCGAGACCGTCTCCATCGACGAAGACGCCCACGAGGAGGACGCCGCTGTCGCGTGGCAGGCGGACGATGCCGAGGTCGCAGCCGGAGCGGAGGACGATGTCGCCGGGGCGGGTACGAGTGCGGATGAGGCCATCGAGGCCGCGATGGAGGAGGCGAGGGCCGAGGTCGAGCCACGACCCGAGGCCGAGCCGCATCCGGAAGCCGAGCCACCGTCGGACGTGGGGCTGCAGCCGCAAGCGGAGCTGCAGCCGGAGGCGCAGGCCAAAGCCCCTGCATCGATGGGAGAGATTCGTCTCCGCATCACGGAGCATCCCGACGATGTGACGCTCCGCCAGCGCCTGGTGGAGCTGGCCTACCGCGAGGGTGACGAAACCGATCTTGCAGACGCCTACATGGGGCTGGGTGAGGCGCTTCAGCGGGGGGGACTGCCCGCCCGGGCGAAGGCCGCGTTCCAGCAGGTCCTGCAGATCAACCCCGGGCACCAGGGTGCCCAGGCCGCCCTCGGCGCCGAGGCCGCACCGCCGCCCCCGGTGCGGGAGGTCGCGTCGCACGAGGACTACGTCGACCTCGGCTCGCTCATCCTCGGAGACGAGGCCGAGAAGACCACCCGCTTCATCGTGGCCTACGAGGAGCCGTCGGGCGACGAGGCCGCGGACTTCGCCAAGATGCTCGACCAGTTCAAGGAGCAGGTATCCAAGAACCTCGACGCCGACGACGTGAAGGCCCACCACGACCTGGGCACGGCGTACATGGAGATGGGTCTGCTGGACGAGGCCGTAAGCGAATTCCAGAAGGCGTTGCGCGCATCCGCCGATCATCTGGCTACGTACGAGCTCCTGGGCCAGGCGTTCATCGAGATGGGCCGCTATGACGCGGCGGTGCGGTCGCTGAAGCGCGCCCTCGAGGTGCCCTACCAGATTGAAGACGACCTCGTGGGAATCTACTACTATCTGGCCCGGGCCTATGAAGGGACCGGGAACAAGGAGTCAGCGCTGGAGTTCTATGACCGCGTATTCTCCCTGGATATCAACTTCGCTGACGTTACCGAGCGCCTGAAGGCGCTCCGGTAGTCGATCCCGTGTATTCGCCCCCCGCTTCGGAAGCCCGATGCACGCGCCTGTGGATCCCGGTATGAGGCAAGTCGCCAGGAGCACTTCGCCTCGTCTCGCCACCATCCAGGCACCCGTTCGTGAGGCGCTGGATCGCGTCGGGGACGAGATCCGCCGGGTCGTCTCGTCGGACTTCACGATGATCGGCGAGGTCAACGATCACCTTCTGGTGATGAAGGGAAAGCTGTTCCGGCCCACGTTGCTCCTCCTGTCCAGCCGGGTCGGAGGAACACCGTCCCCCCGTGAGGCCCTGACGCTCGCGGCGGTGGTGGAGCTGGTTCACCTGGCCACCCTGGTGCACGATGATGCCGTGGACCATTCCGTCCTGCGCCGCGGGTTGCCCACCGTGAACGCCCTGTGGACGCATCAGGTCGCCATCATCATGGGTGACTACCTGTATTCCCGGGGGGTCACGGAGCTGGCTCAACTCGGCAACCTCGAGGCGTTGGGGGTGCTGGCCCGGGCCGCCAACGAGATGAGCGTAGGCGAGATGCGACAGCTCCTCTCATACGACGCCCTCGACTTCACGGAAGACGACTACTACCGGCTCATCGCCGCAAAGACGGCGTCCCTCATGTCGGCGGCATGCGAGATGGGTGCCCTGGCCGGGGCCGTTCACGCTCGAGAGCCGTTGGCACGGTACGGCCACAACCTGGGCATGGCGTTCCAGATCGCGGACGATCTCCTCGATTACACGGGGAGCGAGGCCGTGACGGGGAAACCTACCGGCCATGATCTACGCGAGCGGAAGGTCACGCTTCCGTTGGTGGGAGCCATGGCACACGCGTCGGCCGCCGAGGCGGCCGAGATTCGTCACTTCTTCACGAGGGTGGAGCCGACCGACGAGGAGATCGGACGCATCATCCAGATCACCGCTGAACGCGGCGGGCTCGATTACGCCCGCCGGCGCGCCCGGGACTACGCGGATCTCGCCGAAGCGGCACTGGGCGAGATCGACGACGACGGTGGCACCGTGGACGCGCTCCGCGACGCCGTTGCCTACGCGGTGGATCGAAGCCGATGAGCGTCCCGAGACACCTCGCCGCCGGAACACCCAGGTCATCGGACCGGTATGCTCGTTGACACGCGGCGAAGGGGGATTGTCCGGCTGGTCTGGACGCTGGTCCTGGGACTTTTTCTGGGCGGGCTCCTGACGAAGCTGGCACAGTTGTTCCTCCCGGATAGCGCCACACGGGACTTCCTCATCACGGGCGTGAACGCGTCCCTGGGGCCCCTGTCCGTAGACCTCGTGGCTGTTGCTTTCACTCTCGGTCCCCTTACCGTCACACTCAACGTGCTCACCCTGGTGGGCATCGCCATCGTAGCCTTGATCGCTCGCTCCTGGATCTGACCTCGATCTGACAAGGGGCCTCGAACCCGCGGGCCAACGGCCCGCATGGAGGATATCGCAACATGTTTGGCGGCTTCGGAGCGGGCGAGATGATTCTCGTCTTCCTCGTCGTGCTCCTCCTATTCGGTGCGAAGAGGCTACCCGAGATCGGGTCGGCCCTGGGCAAGGGGATCAGGGAGTTCAAGAGCTCGGTCCGTGAGATCGAGCATGAGCTCAAGGTTCCGGACGAGCGGCCCGTGCACCGCACCCCGCCGCCCTCGAGCAGCGAGGGCGAGCCTCGCCGGCTCAGCGACGGCTCCAACAGCACGGGCGAAGACCAGCAGCAGGATTCGTAGCGGCCCGCCGCGAAGCCTGCCACTGACCGCAAGACAGAGGGGCCGGGGGGCCGC
>JAJDNI010000197.1 GCA_022340755.1 Gemmatimonadota bacterium | reverse complement strand
CCGGCCCCCGGCCTCACTCGCCCACCCCGCCCTGCCCCAGTCCGCCTTCGGAGGGCCGGCCTCCAACGGTACGCCCATGTCCTATTCCCGTCGGATCCCTCGCCCCCGAAGGCGCGCGGAAATGCGCGTCCGGGGTGCGCGGTACCGCGCGTTTCTTTGGCGCATCCACATAGATTCCACATCATGTTAATAACATTAATCGCATATACATCATGTAGATATACTGTTCGCAACCTGTCAGGCACGGCCCTTGTACAACTCAAGGGCAAACGAAGGCACGAGGTCTTCGAAGCCAGAGGAGGACAGGATGAACGCCCCGACGACCCACACCGCAGAAGCCCTCGGCAATCCGGTGCCGAGATCCATCGGACTCCACGGAAGAGTGGCAGTCTTCTCCAGCATGGCCGGCGGCGTGGCCATCGGCGGCGTGCTGGTCGCCTACCTGACCCTGAGCGGGCGCCTCTCCGGCCACGCGCTCTTCATGAACGCTACCGCGCTCTACGTCATCGGTGCCGTTCTCGGCCTGATCCACGGCCTCGTCCTGGGGTACTTCGGCCGGCCCGCCGGCACAGCGCCCCGAAAGGCCGTCGGTGACATCGGGCGTGCCCTCATCTTCGCCCCCCTCGGGCTGGCCGTGGGTTGGCTGGCGGCCATCTGGGTGGCGATGACGCTCGTCGCGGCCTACACCGGGCGCGTCGGTGCTCTCGTCGCGGTCTCCCTGGGCTGGGTCGCCGCGGGCATCATCCTTGCTGCAGCCGCCCTCCAGGCCTTCAAGGCCCTGAAGAACGCCTACGCCCGGTGGCCGGAGCGGCGGCCGGGCACGGTGCTCTCGGTCGCGTCTTTCGCCGCGCTGTTGCTCATCTTCCTGGCGAATCGGCCCGAGGTGTGGGGACTTCGTCTGCGGCTCACGGAAAATGGCGCGGTCCTGCTCGCCGGATTCCTCGCCGTGTGGGTGGCAGGCCCGCTGGTGACCTTGGCGTTGCGCCTCGCCCGGCAGGTGCCCTTCCCACGGGCCCTGGCCGGCCTTGCCCAAGGCCGCGCCAGGCTCGGTCAGGATGTGATCATCGGTCTCCTGGCCGGCGTGGTGGTGGGCCTGATCGCGGTCCCCTTCGCCGTCCCGTCCGTGGCGCCCGCCCTTGCGGGAGCGATGGTGGTGAACGTGAGCCAGGCCCTGGTGGACGAGGTCCTGCTTCGGCTCTTCCTGGTCACCGCGGTGGCCTGGCTGTTCCTTCGGTCGGATCGGGTCCGGGCGAATGTCGCCCTGGTGGGTGCGGTGGTCGTGGCCACGGTGGTCCAGGTGATCCTGTACACCCCCGGCGCGCTGGCGGTCGGCTTCCCGACGTCGTCCAACACCGCCCTCTTCCTGCTGGCGGCCGTGGCCATCCCCGGAGCGGTCTTCGGAACGCTCTTCTGGCGGCGCGGCTTCACCTCCGCGCTGGTCGCGGACATGGCGGCCCTGGCGGTCCTCGCCCTGCTCGCGTGAGAACGCGCACGACCTCCTTCTGGTGCGGGGGCCCCGGCTTCGGCCGGGGCCCCCGTCGCGTGCCCCTCCCGCCCCCCATCCGACGGGATCTCGCGGGGGCGCGGCCCGTTCCGCGCAGGTCATCCCTCTCGCCGCGCGATGCCGCGCATCCCCCACTATGTGAAGATTGGTGCATCCGTTATTTTACGGATGGATCTCGTATGACCACTCCCTCGCGTGGTCGCCGCCTCGGAGGCGGCTCCACATGAGTTGGGTTCGCAGGTTTCGCTCCCTCCCGGTGCGAGGAAAACTGCTTCTTACCGTCCTGGGCGCCGCCATGGCCGCCCTGGGCGCTTCTACATACCTGTCCTACCGGTATTGGGAGAACGAGGCGCTGGCCCAGGCCCAGCGAGAGGCGCTTCTCGCAGCAGCCTCCACGCGAGAGAGCCTCGAGTCCGCCATCCGCCTCGGGCGCCTCGCGCCCGCCCATCATGCGTTGACCCGCCTTCGGGATGATGGCCACGTCACAGCCGCGCGGGTCTACGGCCGCGACGGCACCATCCTCCTTTCGGCGGACCATTTCGAGGAGGGCACCCGCGCTCCCGCCGTCTTCATCCCCGACCCGACACAGATTCCCCGGTCCGGGCTGGTGAAGCCGTCGGCATCCCGAGGCCAGGTGAGTGCGTTCATTCCCGTCTCGCTCCCCGAGCCGGCGGTGCTGGAGGTCGAGCTCTCCGTAGCCCCCACCATGGCCGCCATCGAGCGCGGAGCGCGCCTGGGCATGGCCCTCATGGCCATCTCGCTTCTCGTGGTGGGTGCCGTGGTGGTCACCATGTTCGAGCGGGAGGTGGTCGCCCCCCTGCACCGCATCGACGTGCTTCTTCGCGCCGGCGCTCGCGACCCCCATGGCACACGCCCCCATGACGAGCTCCGCCACCTGGAGCGGTCCGTGACGGAGCTGCTGGCGAAGGAACGAGCCGGCGAGGCGCGCGCCGCCGACCAGGACCGACGCTTGGCTGCGCAGGAGGGCCTCGCGCAGGTGGGTGAGCTGGCCGCGGAGATGGCCCATGAGTTCAAGCGACCGTTGGCGTCCATCCACACGGCGGTGTCGGTGGTCCAACAGGAATACGACCTGGGCGAGGGCGGCCGCGAGGTGCTCGACGCCGTGAACGTCCAGCTCGATCGACTCCGCGAGACCATGCAGGACCTCTTCTCCCTGGCAAAGCCCGTCGTTCTCGAAGACATGGCGGTAGACGTCGCAGAGGTCCTGGATGAAGCCCTGGTCGAGCTCGCGGGGATCGCGGGTGTGGATCGCGTCGAGGTGCACCGAGCGTACAGCCATTCCGGAATCCATGTCCGCGGTGACGGCAGGCGGCTGAGGCAGGCGTTCCTGAACGTGCTGGGCAACGCGGTGGAGGCCATGCCCGAAGGCGGACACCTCACGGTGAACGTGAAGGAGGTCGGCAAAGGGTCGGTGGAGATCGTCATCACCGACACCGGGCACGGCCTCGACCCGGAGGAGGTGGACCGTGCCCTGAGGCCGTTCTACTCCACCAAGCCCCTGGGAACGGGGCTCGGCCTGCCCCTTGTGGCGCGCATCATCTCCGCGCATCAGGGGGGTCTGGCCATCGAGAGCGGGCCACACCGAGGAACGACCGTGCGCATCACCCTTCCCCTCACCACCCCGAACGGGGGCGCGGGAGAGTGACCATGTCCGAGCGCATCCTCCTACTAGACGACGACGACCTCATCCGCACCGTGGTGGCCGAGCGCCTCAAGCGGCGTGGATACGACGTCTCCGCCGCACGCTCGCTCGCCGAAGCCCGGGCCATCCTGAAGGGCACCCACCCCGACGCGGCCCTCCTGGACATTCGTCTCCCTGACGGCGACGGGACCGAGCTTCTGGAGGAGCTGACCGAGGAAGGCGACGTGCCGTGCGTGATGATCACCGCCCACGCCACCATCGAATCCGCAGTGGAAGCGCTCAAGAAGGGCGCCGAGGACTATCTGGAGAAGCCCTTCTCCCTGGATCGTCTCGAGGCCACGTTGGCCGCCACGCTCGAGCGAACGAAGCTCAGGCGGGAGGTACGTGCCCTGCGTCGCGCGGGGGGCGCCCGGGGGGGCGTCGTCGGGTCGAGCCCGGCCATGCGTAAGGTGCTGGACCTCGTCGAGCGCGTGGCGCCCGCCGAGACGGCCACCGTGCTCCTGCTGGGAGAGACCGGGGCCGGCAAGGGCATCATGGCCAGGCTCATCCACGACCTCAGCCCCCGCTCGGACCGCCCCTTCGTGTCGGTGACGTGTTCCGCTCTCGCGGAGACCCTGATGGAGTCGGAGCTCTTCGGCCACGAAAAGGGCGCGTTCACCGATGCCCACACCATGAAGCGCGGGCTGGTGGAAGTGGCGTCAGGAGGCACGCTCTTCCTGGACGAGATCGGAGAGTTGTCCCTGGGGCTCCAGAGCAAGCTTCTCGGCTTCATCGAGGACAAGACGTACCGGCGGGTCGGCGGCACCGACGACCTCAAGGCGGACGTCCGCGTGATCGCGGCCACCAACCGCCGCCTGGAGGACGAAGTCGCCGAGGGTCGCTTTCGCCAGGATCTCTTCTATCGTCTGCGTGTGCTCCCCGTGGAGCTGCCCCCCTTGCGCCATCGCCGGTCCGACATTCCCCTCCTGGCGGAGACCTTTGTCGAACGGTTCAACCGGGAGTTCGGGAAGAAAGTCAAGGGCTTCAGCCCCGACGCGGCCGCACTCCTGGACACGTATCCTTGGCCCGGGAACGTCCGTGAGCTGTGCAACGTCGTGGAGCGCGCCGTTCTCCTCACGGAAGGACCCGAGATCAATGTCGAGGCTCTTCCTCCCGAGGTGCGGGATGCCGGGGAGGAGAGCGAAGACGCCGGACCGTTCGCATTGGGACCCTCCGGCATCGACCTGGAGGACCTGGAGCGCAAGCTCCTCTTCGAGGCCCTCCGACGCGCGGAGGGCAACCGTACGGAGGCGGGGCGCCTGTTGGGCCTCAGCCGCCATCAGATCCGCAACCGACTAAAGAAGTACGGAGTGGAGACGTGATGTCGCCTATCCCGAACAGGAGGGGCACCCGGCCCCCGACGTGCCCGCCGAGGCTCTCGCCGGTGATTCTACTGTTGGCCTCGCTACTGGTGGCTCCCCTCACGACGCCCTCCACAGTTCGGGCCCAGAGCCCCAGATGTGAGCGGTGCCACGGGGCGCTCGAGCTCCTCCGACAGCATGCGCCCACGCTCGACTCGGCACGAGCGCTCCTCGTTCCTTCGGAGGTTCTCGCGCGCTCGGCCCACGGAGGCATGGCCTGTACGCGATGCCACGATGGTTTCGAGAGCTTCCCCCACGACACGACGGCCGTCACGACCGCGACCTGCGCCTCGTGCCACGAGGCGCAGTCCACTGCGTGGAGCGGTGGCGCCCACGCGTTGGATCAGGGGGCGCGATGCACCGATTGTCACGGTATCCACGACGTCCGCAGCAAGGCGTCCATGGAAACGGCCAACGGTGCGCGAGCCATGCGCCAGGCATGCACGAGGTGTCACTTCGAGGCGGCCATGCCTGAGAGCGACCCCCACGCCGATTCCGTCTCCTGCGCTGGATGCCACGCGCCACACCGGACTCTGCCGCCCCAAGATGAACGCTCGCAAGTCAACGTGCTGAATCAGGCCACGACGTGCGGCCGGTGTCATGCCACGGAAGCGGCGGCGTGGGAGAAAGACGTCCATGGCGCTGCCGTGCCCGCCCTCGCCATGCCGGGAGGTAGGGTACCGCCGGGGGCCTCCAGCGCAGACCCGCCGGCTTGCACCGCCTGTCACGGGGCCCATGGCATGTTGACGCCCGCGGCCCCCGACTTCCCCAGCCAGATGGTGGAGCGCTGCGCCCACTGCCACGAGCCCTACGCCGAGAGCTTCGCCGACTCCTACCACGGGCAAGCCACCACGCTGGGATCCGAGAACGTCGCCACCTGCCACGATTGCCACGGATCCCACGGCATCTACCCGGCCTCCGACCCTCGCTCCATGGTGAGCCAAGGTCAGCGGTTGAAGACCTGCCAACAGTGTCACACCCAAGCCACCGCGAGCTTCGCGCTCTTCCAACCCCATGCGGACCACAACGATCGGGCGCGCTATCCCTACGTCTACTGGTCCTATCACCTCATGACCGCGCTGCTCATCGGTACGTTCACGCTATTCGGCGTGCACACCGTCCTCTGGATCGCCCGTCTTAGCATCGATGCCCTCCGGGGCGGGTCCCGACACGCCGACCATGCGGGAGATTGAGCGATGAGCGATCACCGACCAGAGGCGCCACTCCACATCGACGCGGCGCAGCGTGGCGCCGGCCCGTTCGTGTGGCGGTTTCCACTGTACCACCGCATCACCCACGGCGCGGTCATCGTGTCGTTCTTCCTGCTCGTCATCACCGGTCTCCCCCTGAGATTCAGCGAGGCGTTCTGGGCGGGCCCGCTGATGGCGCTCCTGGGGGGGGTGAAGATGGCGGGGATTCTCCACCGCATCGGCGCCGTGATCACGTTTTCGTACTTCGGGGCGCACGCGGCGTTCGTGGTGCGTCGGCTGTGGAAGGAACCCGACCCCATGAAGCTGTTCTGGGGGCAGGACTCGTTGGTGCCCCAGCCCAGGGATATCGTCGACTTCTGGCACCAGACCCGGTGGTACTTCGGGCGCGGCCCCAGGCCACGGTTCGGTCGGTGGAGCTACATGGAGAAGTTCGACTACTTCGCCGTGTTCTGGGGCGTCGCCATCATCGGGAGCTCGGGGCTGATGCTCTGGTTCCCCGAGTTCTTCTCGCGGTTCCTGCCCGGGTGGCTGTTCAACGTCGCCACAATCGTGCACTCCGACGAGGCTCTGCTGGCCGCCGGCTTCATCTTCACCATCCACTTCTTCCACGTGCACTTCCGGCCGGAGAAGTTCCCGCTGGACGGGGTCATGTTCACGGGCCGCGCAACCCGGTCGTACATGGAGGAGGAGCACCCGGGCGTGATGGACGAGATCGATCGTCACGCCGGGGAGATGCCCTCCACCAGGCAACAGCCCGACACGCCCGCGCCTCCTCCCACGCGGGCCGCCTCTCTCACTGCCGCCGCTCTGGGCTTCCTGGCCCTGGCGGTGGGCGTCTCCCTCACGGGGATGATCCTATGGGCCGTTATTCTCTACTGACCCTGGCAGCGCTGACGGCTTTGGCCGCATGCGGGCGGGAGGGCCCGCGCGTGGCCACCGGGAAGGACCCCCACGCCTCGCTGGCATGCGCCCAATGCCACGAAGGTGGACTCGCCGACCACGGAGAGCCCGCCGTGCCGTCGGGTGCCTGTGAGGCATCCGGTTGCCACAAGGACGACGAAGTGGGACAGGTGACCCTGGCCGAGGTGAGCTTCGATCACCAGCAACACGTGCACGACACCACGGTGGCGACCGGGTGTGCCGGATGTCACACCCACAAGGAGGGTGGGCAGCCGCTTGTGGCCGGGCCCGAGACTTGTGGGCTCTGCCACTTCAAGGAGCTGTCCGGGGGCCGGGGGGACGATTGCCGCCTGTGCCACTCGGACCCCAACCACGTGGGCATGACCAGCCAGGGCGTACCGATCCCACACCAGGGTCTCCCCTGGATCGAGGGGGGGTGCCTCCGCTGTCACTACGAGGTCTCGCGTCCCGTTCATGAGGTCTCCCTCACGCGCTGCGCCGAGTGCCACGACGACGTGGATGCAGTGACGCGACAAGGGATCGGCAACGATCTGCATCCCGCGCACGAAGGCGAGGCGTGCTCCGCGTGCCACGAAGCCGACAACCACCGTATCGAGGCCATGAGCTCGGCGGTGGATCTCAAGTGCGCCACATGCCACGCCGGTGCCCACGGCACCGATGTGGGACACGCCTGGGCGGATCCGGGAACGTGCGACGGATGCCACGCAACCGTTCACCAGCAGCCCCAGCGTCTTCTGTTGGGCATCCTGCCGAACAGTGACGGGGCGACGCCATCCAACCACTTCATGAACGGGCTCACCTGCGGCTCCTGCCACGGCTCGGACGCGGGACAAGGAGCCGGCGCCACCGGGCAGGCATGCGTGGATTGCCACCGTCCGGAGTACGCCACGGTCCTGAAGTGGTGGACCCAGGGCATCGCTGAGCGCACCCGGATCGTCGATCGATACGTCTCGACGGCCCAGAGAGCGACGGGCGGCCGGGCATCGGATGATCCGGCGGTCCGTGCCCTCGATCAGGCACGATCCACGCTCGCGCTGTTGAGCACCGGTGGCGGAGAGCACAACATCCCCCTGGCCCAACGCATGTTCGAGAGCGCTCTGTCGCAGGCAGCCCAGGCGTACCGCCTCGCAGGCGAGACACCCCCACTGGTGCCCAGCATGGGCCGTGCGCCACGTCCGGGCTTGTGCACGTATTGCCACTACCGGCTGCAGGAGCCGGTGATGAGCGACCAGATGAACGACGCATTCCACCGGGCCGTCGTGGGCAAGTAGGGGCCACCCCAAGAGGGTGTTGCCGCCGCAACGAGCGAGGGCGGGGGAGCCGAAGCTCCTCCGCCCTCTTCACTCCCGTCGGCCTGGTACCGACTCGGTGCCCTGCCTACTCGTCGCCGATATTCGCCTGGCTGCCCGTCTTCGGCAACGACCGTCCGACGATGAGCGTGATGTTGTCGGTACCGCCGCCGTCCAGCGCATCCTGGATGAGTTGCTCCACCAACTGCTTCGCGCTGGCCATGGACGCCAGGCGCTCCTTGATGCGCGCGTCGGAGACATGCTTGGTGAGACCATCGCTGCAAAACAGGAAGACAGTGCCCCATTCCCGCACGATCCGGGTGACCACCGGGGCGGCCTGCTCGCCGCCGAGCGCGCTGGAGAGGATGTGCGCCCACCGCGTCCGCTCCGCATCGGTCCGGGTCAGCACGCCGGCATCCACCAGCTCTTGAGCCATGGTCTGGTCCTCGGTGAGCTGGGACAGCTCACCGTCACGATACACGTAGCACCGCGAATCACCTACCTGGAGGATGTAGGCGTGCGGCCACAGACCGAGGAAGAGCGTCAGCGTGGTGGCGAACCGGCGGCCGCCACCTTCTTGCTCGGCACGCTCGAGGAGGCTCTCGTGGACGTCGAGCGCCGCCTCGTGCAGCAGCCGCGTGAAGACCTCCGGGTCCTCGGACTCCCTGTAATCCGCTTCGAAGAAGAACCTCGCCAGCGAGGCGACGAGATCCTCCACCGCCCGGCGGGCCGCCTCCTCCCCACCGCTCACGCCACCGACGCCGTCCGCCACGACGGCGAGCGAGGCCAGCCGTTCTTCGTGGAGGTGATCCTCGCCTTCGGGCACGAAGCTGGACCGCTCCACCTTGATTCCCCGAACCAGAGGTCCAAGGAAGAAGTGGTCCTGGTTCTCCTTGCGGACTTTGCCTACGTGCGTTGCGCCCCACGAGTCGATTTCCGAGAACTGCGGCCGGTCGATCACGCATTCCCTCCCTTCCCTCGTTCCTTCAGCTCGTAGAAAACGTCGAACCTCATCATTCCTCGGATGGTCACCGCCAAGCCAGCGCCCCGCGTCAACAGCGGTGACGCGTGGTCCCCGAGCAGGATGCCCCACCCGTGCCATCGGACCGTCCGCCAACCGAAGCCATCCCTCCCTCACCGAACTTGAGTTCGATGCGGTAGCGGCCCTGGAGAGCGGCCCTCGGACGGAAGTGGGTGGCGAGTGTAATCAGCAAGATGCGACTACGCGGGTCGCGGAGCCAGGATTTCCGTTCGGGGCGCCTCCCGGGTACAGCGCATCGCCCTATCGGACGTCGACCGGCGCGCCTCATCGCACACCAAGACCGGCCGACAGCAGCGCCTGCCAGTTCAGCACCAGAGTGGCCGCCGACGTCTCCTCGGTGCGCTGGCGGACGTAGAATCGCTCCCCGTCCGGACTCACGTCGTAGGGCGTCGTCGACTGCTGCCCGCCAGCCTGATCCGCAAAGAGGCGAATGCTCCATCGGGGCGCCCGGAACAGGAGCTCGGGGGTCCCGGGGTGGAGATCCGGCCCAGCGGGCACGGCCACGCGCATGATCCGGCCGTCGGGCGTGATGTAGAAGAGCGCCCGGCCGTCGCCGCTCCACCGCGGTGTGCCCCCTCCGTCGGCGGAGACCCTCACGGGCGCGCCCGCCCGGCGGAACGGGCGCAGGTAGACCTGCAGCTCGCCGGTCTCATCAGAGACATAGGCCAGCCACTGGAGGTCGGGCGACACCACCCCGGCCGACGCCGTCCCGTCGATGGACAGCACCTTCTCCGGCTTTCCTGCGGCGACCTCGTACGTCCAGATCTCGCCGCGACCGGGCGAGGCGGCAGGGTGGAAGTTCAACACCACGAAGCGCCCATCCGAGGTCCAATCCGTCGGAACCGTCAGACACTGCGACGCCGTCGGTGAAGTCGAGTAGGACCGAACGATCATCGTGTCCGACCCGGTTCCGAGCCGCATCACCTTCACTCCACACTCGGGAGAGACCGCCCCCACCGCGAGGAGCGAATCCCCGGGGCTCCATACCGGGAACACGGCGTACTCGGACGGCTTGAGGGCGAGGGGGGTCCCCCGCGCGAGGTCGTACTGCCACAGGCCGTTGCCCCCGAGGACCAGGGTCGCGTGGCTCCGCGCGCGGCGTAAGGTCCACGTGCCCGATTGGCCGATGCTGTCCACCACCACCCCCCTGCTGTCCACCACCAACGGGCCTCTGTCCGTCCGCCATGCGTGCAGGTAGGCCAGGGCGCTGGCCGACACCGTGTACGAGGTGATCGCTCCCGCCGCCCGTACGTCACGCGCCAGCGTTGTCGGGGTCCCGACCAGCGCCAGCTTCCCCGGGTCGAAGCGCTGCGCCGCGACGTCGGACCCTCCGGTGCCGGGTTTTGCGAACACCACGATGTCCGGCGCGACGAAGTGGACATCCCCCGCGTCGGGGACCAGCGTGCGGGGCGCCTCTCCCGCGACGTCGCTGACCACGACATTCCCGCCGAGGCCGCCAGTCTGGCCCGCGAAGTGCTTCCCGTCGGGAAGCCAGGTCGGCCTCTCGATGGTGCGGGTCGTGTCCGACCAGATGCCTCCCACCGGCTCACACGGCCCTCCGTCCTCGCTCACCGTCATCGGATGACCGTTGCGCGTGAAGAGGATGACTCCCTTCGTGCTCCATGATCCACCGCCGTCCGGAGTATCACAGAGCCCGCGGGAGCCGGTTCCGTCGGCCTCGATCCGCCAGAGCGCTCCTCGGGCCACGTACCCGAGGGACCGGCCGTCGGCTGACCAGAACGGGCTTTGAGCCCCACTCGTCGCGTGAAGGGAGTCGGCACGGCCTGTGGCCAGGTCGCGGATCCAAAGGACCCGACCCCCCGTGGGCCTCAAACCCACGAACGCGAGCCGCGTCCCGTCCGGGGAGAGCGCCGCGAACGCGAACTCCGCGAACGCCGCGCCCTGAGGAGGTTCGAGCTCCACGGTCATGCCGTGGCCTGCCGGGCCCCCTCCGCGGACGATCCACGAAGCGCCGGCCGCGACGACAGCCAGCGCCGTAACCGCCCAGGGAAGGAGTCGGCGGAGCTGCCCGGAGGACGGATCCGTGGCGACAACCTGGTCGCCTGCCTCGATGCCGCTGACGGGCCCGGGCGCGCTCCCCGCGGCGGTTGCCCTCGTCGTGGCCGCCGCCGGCGCTTTGAGCGCGGCCGCGAAGTCCGCCGCGCTCCTGAAGCGGTCCGCAGGAAGGCGCTCCAGACCCCGGAGGACCGCCGCTTCCACCTGCGGTGGGACGCTGCGGCGGTGAGCCGTGGGCCGCTCAGGGTCCCCGGTGAGGATGCGCGCCAGCACGGCCTGGGCGCTGCTGCCTCCGAAGGGAGGCTGCCCCGTGAGCATCTCATAGAGGACGCACGCGAGCGCGTACACGTCCGAGCGGGGGTCGAGGCTCCGCTCCCCGGAGGCCTGCTCGGGGCTCATGTAGTGGGGCGTCCCCAGGCTGAGCCCCGTCTCGGTAATGCGACCTCCTCCCGCCTGGCTCACCGCCAGCGCGATGCCGAAGTCCGCCACCAGCGGCTCGCCCCGCGCGAGCAGGATATTCGCCGGCTTGATGTCCCGATGCACCACGCCCTGCTCGTGGGCGTATTGGAGGGCGGAGGCCACCTTCTGCGCGATGGCCAGCGCGTCGTCCACCGGGAGCTGATGCTCGCGCTCCAGGCGGTCGCGGAGGGACTCGCCCTGCACGAACGGCATCACGTAGTACAGGAACGAGTCCGCCTCTCCGGAGTCGAAGAGGGGCAGGATGTGCGGGTGCTGGAGGTTCGCCGTGGTCTCGATCTCCGCCAGGAAGCGCTCGGCACCCAGGACGGCGGCGAGCTCGGGCTTGAGCACCTTGAGCGCCACGTTGCGGTGGTGCTTGACGTCCTCGGCGAGGTACACCGTGGCCATGCCGCCCTCGCCGAGCTCGCGCTCGATGCGGTAGCGATCGGCCAGGGCGGCGGCGAGACGATCGACAGCACCCCCGCCTCCGCCCGCCGACCCGGCGCTCGACCCGGGTCCCATGCTCATCGGTTGGCCTCGTTCACGGCGCGCTCCATCTCCTTCACCCACCCCGGCACGACGCGGAAGTAGTGCTCTGTCCGCTCTGCGGGCGTCTGCAGGTAGATGAGGTCTCCGTCGCGGCCCACGGCCCAGGACCATCCGGGTGTCTGGCCGAACTCGGGTGCTTCGCCGATGAGCACGGGCGCGCCGACGGGCGGATCGGCTCCGGGGTGGATCGTCACGCCCCAGAAATCCCACGGGCCGTCGTCGGCCTGGGCCGTGTACACGAGCTCGGTGGTCGAGCGCCACTGCGGCTCGCTCCCGATGGGAGACACGAAATAGCGACGGTCGAGAGCCGGCCAGGGTTGGACCCGCAGGTCCCCCAGCGCGCTCCCCTGGTACACGATCCAGCGGTGGTCCGGGGACACCGCGAGGAACTGACCGGCGCTCAAGCCGAGCGAGTCGACCCGCGGCGACTCCCCCGTCCCCGTCACGATCATCGCCGATTCGCCTCCGGGGAAGCCGACCAGGAGGGAGTCGGCGGAGAGGTACATGGAGGGCCGGAACGTGGTGGGAGGGGTCGCGGTCGCGAGCACCCGGGGCTCCTCCGCGCCGTCCAGGCGGCGTGACACGAGGGACTCACGGCCGGGTTCCTCGCTCACCGAGTATGCCAAGTGGCTCCCGTCGGGACTCCACACCGGCTGGTCGATGAAGAAGCCCTCGGCCAGGGTCTGGTGGGTGCCCGTGGACAGGTCGTAGACGCGTAGCTCTTGCCGCTCGAGGCCCTCCACCACGGTGGCGAGGCGGCGGCCGTCGGGGCTCTCGCGAAATCGTAGATACGCGGCATTCTCCACCGGCAGGGGCTCGACATGCCCTTCCCGAGTGAGGCGCACGAGACGGCCCACCTCCCCGTTGCCCCCCGGGAGATAGACGAGCGATCCGTCCTCCGTGACGTCGAACTGGCCCGCGCCGGTGTAGTCCTCCCTGCGCACGTCGGGCACCAGCGAGACCGAGCGGCCGACGGTGAGGGAGTCGACGCTCTCGATCCGCGTCGCCATGATGCTCCCGTCGATGCCCATGTACACCAGGTACCGGCCGTCCACGAGGCGGAAGTCGGCGCCGCGCAGCAACCCGGGCTCCGCGCCGTCGTCTCCCCCCGCTCGATGCCAGTATCGGATCTCGTCGGGCCTCGCGAGATCCCGACTGGAGGCGAACTTGTCGGCGCCGCCCCCACAGAGGACCTGCGTGCCGCCACCCAGGAGCACGGGGTGGAGGCAGTACCCGCCCACCACCACCTCCCGGCCGGCGCCACCCTGGGGATCCACCCAGCGCAGACGATGGCCGTTGTCGTCGCTGAAGAAGATCTGTCCCGCCCCGGTCCACCTCCCACCGAAGGGAAGGCTGATGGAGGTCACCGGTGCCACGGTTCCTCCGTCGAGGGAGGCGACCTTCATCTGGTATCCCGAAGGTTGGTTCACGCCGAACGCGATGCGCTTCCCGTCCGGCGAGAACCATGGCGTGCCGAACGCCATCTCCGTGCCCGGAATCGGGTGTCCTTCTCCGGTCTTCAGGCTCCGGTACCAGAGCTCGGTAACGGTCCCCTTCTGCGCGGTGTACACCAGGGAGGATCCGTCCGGAGACACCGAGAACGATCGGAACTCGTTCACGTGCACGGGGCTCGCCGGGGGGGTGCCCAGGTCCCGGACGCCGGCGGGTCGTCGTGTCAGCGCCCAGCCCGCGGTGGCCAAAGAAAGCGCCGCGACGATCAACGAGGCGGTGGTGACGACCCTCCCCCGTCGTGTGGTGGCCGGGGACGGCGCCTCCTGCTCGGCGCCGTGGCGGAACGCCGGGTTTGCGAGCGCCGCGGCGAGCTCCGCCGCGGTCGCGAAGCGGTCCGCGGGCACTTTCTCCAGCGCCCGTCGGATGACCGCGTCCACGTGCGCCGGCACCGCGGGTCGCTTCTCCGTCGCCGTCACCTGCTTCCCGGAGATGATCTGGCCCAGCACCGCCTGGGCGGTGCTCCCGAGGTACGGCGGATCCCCCACCAGCATCTCGTAGAGGACGCATCCCAGCGAGTAGATGTCGCTCCGCGCCCCGACCTGCTGGTCGCCCGTCGCCTGCTCGGGGCTCATGTAGTACGGCGTCCCCACACTGAGGCCCGTCTCCGTCAGCCGCGCGCCGCCGCCGGCGCCCAGGGCCAGGGCGATCCCGAAGTCACCCACCACCGGCTGACCGGCCTGGAAGAGGATGTTGCCCGGCTTGATATCGCGGTGTACCACCCCGTGCCCGTGGGCGAAGTCGAGGGCGTTGGCCACCGCCGTCGCGATGCGCACGGCCTCGTCCACCGGGAGCTGGCGCTCGCGGTCGAGGCGATCCCTGAGCGTCTCCCCCTCCACGTGCGGCATCACGTAGTAGAGGAAGGTGTCGGCCTCACCGGAGTCGTAGAGCGGCAGGATGTTGGGGTGCTGGAGGTTCGCCGTCGTCTCGATCTCCGCCAGGAAGCGCTCCGCGCCGACGACGGCAGCCAATTCCGGCTTGAGGACCTTGAGGGCCACCTTGCGGTGGTGCTTCAGGTCCTCGGCCAGGTAGACCGTGGCCATGCCCCCCTGCCCGAGCTCGCGCTCGATGCGGTAGCGGTCGGCCAGGGCGGCGGCGAGGCGCTCCGTCATGATCCACCTCCGCCGGCCTCGGTCATGGGTTCGAGGCCCATGCGCTTCAGGAGCGCGGCCCAGCGCGGGTCCGCGCGGAGCGGCGACCAGTTTGGGTAACGGATCTCGACCGGGAGCCACACCGTCCGCTCCTCGAAGGCCTGGTCCAGGTCGGCGAAGGCGGCATCGAGGTCGCCGAGCTGCGCGTGCCATTTGGCCCGTTCGGTCGGGGCATGCCGGGCGCCGGGCGCGTCGGCTTGGAGCCGAAGTACCGAATCGCGCCCGCCGGCGGCCAGGGCGGCGCGGAGCGTGGCGACAGGCACGGTGGCATTGCCGGACACCGCGTCGAGGCGCTCCCGAAGGGTGAAGAAGCGGGCGGTGTCGCCCATGGCCCAGTGGAAGTTCGACGCGGACCGCAGCGCCAGGGGAAAGGTCGGATCCATGGCGAGCGCGCGGTCGTAGTCGGCGCCCGCCTCCTTCTCACGGCCCAGATACCACTCGCGGCTCGCAAGGACGGTTCGCGGGTTGGGAGAGCGTGGATCCAGCTCGGCGGCGCGCCCGGCCTCGGCGAGCGCGTCGTCAAGGCGTCCGAGGGCACTGAGCAGGTCGCTGTGCCACTTGTGTGCGGTGGGGTACGTCGGGTCGAGCTCGATGGCGCGCCGGAACTCACGCTCCGCGGCCTCCCAATCCCAATCGTACACGGTGTGCGCATACGCGAGCGAAGTGTGCGCTTCGGCGAGGCCGGGGTCGAGAGAGAGCGCACGCTCCGCCGCCCTGCGCGCCCGCGGAATCACTTGGGCGGTGAGGATCGTGTCGCTGTAGAACGGGAGCATCAGCCACGCATCGGCCAGGCCGGCCCACGCCCGCGCATACGTCGAGTCCCGGGCGATGGCCTCGTTGAAGTACCCGATGGCCTGTACCAGATCGGGCACCGCGCGCTTCTTCCAGAAGAAGCGTCCCTGAAGGTAGGCGTCGTACGCCTGCAGGTCCCGGGTCCCCGTGGCCGCCGCTGCGCCGCGGGGGAGAACCTGCCCACGGATCGCCTCCGCCACCGCGGACGCGACGTCGTCCTGAAGCACGAAGATGCTGTCGGCATCCCGATCGAAGCTGTCGGACCACAAGCTCACGCCGTCCGCCGTTCGGACCAGGCGCGCGATGACGCGCAGCCTCCCACCGGCTCGCTGCACGCTGCCGTCGAGCACGGTGGAGACGCCCAGCTCGCGGCCGACGTCGCGGGGGCTCTCCCGGCGGTCACTCGCCGAGCTGGTCGACGTGCGCGCCGCCACGCTCAGGCCGGGGACGTTCGACAGGGCATTGCTCAGCGTCTCGGCGATGCCGTCGCCGAGGTATGCGTCGGCGTGGTCCGGGCTCAGGTCCACGAAGGGTAGCACCGCGACGGACGCATCGGCCGCTGCCTGCGTATTCCCGCCACGACGCACCAGTTTGACGACAGTCACCGCAGCGACGACGACCAGGGCGGCCACGACGGCGACGTTGCGGCCACGATGCGCGGATAATCTGCTGGCGCGGGCGCCGGTCTCAACTGCTCCACTCCCCACCTCCGAGCCGTGGAGCGCCTGCCTGAACCCCTCGAGGTCGCCGAAACGGTCCGCGGGGTCCTTCGCGAGGGCCTTCTTCACTGTTGCCGCGACCGCAGCCGGGACCGCCGGCCGGAGCGCGGAGACCGGTGGCGGCTCCACCGCCACGTGCTGCCGGACCACCGACCCGGCGCTGGCGCCGGTGAACGGAGGCTGGCCGGCCAGCATCTCGAACAGCACGCACCCCAGCGCGTACTGATCCGAGCGCGCATCGGGCTCGGCATCCGCCCCCGCCTGCTCCGGGCTCATGTACGTGGGTGTGCCGATGGAGACCCCTGTCTCTGTGAGCTGCTCGCCCCCCGCCGCGTCGACGGCCCGGGCGATGCCGAAGTCCGCCACCACCGCGTGGCCGCTCTCGAGCAGGATGTTCTCCGGCTTGATGTCCCGATGGACGATGCCGCGCGCGTGGGCGTAGCCCAGCGCATCCGCCACCTCGCCTGCGATCTCGATGGCGTCGTCGATGGGTAGATGGGTCTCGCGCTTCAGCCGCTGACGGAGCGTCTCTCCCTCGACGTAGGGCATCACATAGAACAGCAGATCGTCGACCCTGCCGCTGTCGAAGAGGGGGAGGATGTGCGGATGCCTCAGGTTCGCCGTCGTCTCGATCTCGCGGAGGAAGCGGTCGGCTCCCAGGGCATGTCCCAGCTCCGGCTTGAGAACCTTGAGGGCCACCTTCCGGCGGTGCTTGAGGTCCTCGGCCAGGTAGACCGTGGCCATGCCACCGGCCCCGAGCTCGCGCTCAATGCGGTAGCGGTCGGCCAGGGCAGCGGCGAGGCGCTCCACTACCTGCCCCCTCCCTGCGCCTGCGCCAGCTTCGCCCGGACCTCCGCCCCCCAGTCGTGCACCACCAGAAGCTTTTGACGATCCCCCTTGAGGACCAGGAGCTTCTTCCCGTCGGGGGCCACGTCGTAGTTCGCGTGGGGCAGGATGGACGGCACGTAGGTGTCCTCCATGAAGTCGGTCCTGGAAACGACGTGGAAGGCGGGCGTACCCGACACCTCCGCCACCCGGAACTTCCCCTCCGTCCGGTAGAAGATCCTGCGGCTGTCCGGCGACCAGACCGGTTCGGTTCCGCCCCGCACCGAGACCGGGAACTTGGCGCCAAGGTCGGGGAGAGGCTGGACGATGACCTGGGGCGTGCCGCTGGCGGTGCTGACATAGGCCACCCAGCGGCCGTCCGGTGAGACGCGCGCCTGGTCCTCCAGGGCTGGCGTGACCGCTATGGGAACCGGCGCCCCACCCCTTTCGACGCTCCGCATGAAGACGTCCGCCTGCCCCAGGTCCTGCTGGTAGACGACATGACGGCCATCGGGAGTCACGACGGCCTCGAAGTACGAGGTGCTGTCATCGGCCAGGAGCGGCGTCGCCGACCCGCTCTGGTCCGCCGGCTGCCACCAGATGGCCGAGCTGCCCGGCCCGGCCCGGTCCGTGCGGTAGAGCACTCGCTCCCCGTCCGGCGACCACTCGGGGCGCTCGTTCACGGTGCCTCCGCTGGTGAGGCGGGTCAGCGTTCCCGATGCCACGTCCTCCAGCCAGACATCCGAGGAGGCACCGTTCGATATGGACACGGCGACCTTCTTCCCGTCGGGGGAATAGCGTGGATCCGCGTAGGCCCGGACGTCGGCCACCGGCATCAGCGGAGTCGCCGACGAGCCGTCGGCCAAAACCAGGGTCGCGTCCGGCATGCCGCCCTGGTAGAACAGGGTCCCCGTGCTCGAGAGCGCCGCTACCGCGATCCCCCGTGTGGCGGTGCCCACACCGGTCCCCACGTTGACGCGGGTCCCGTCCACGCGTCCCGCCGCCACGTCGAAGGGCACGGCGAAGATCGTCCCCGACGCGTCGCCGTAGATGAGCCTGCCGTCCAGCACGCCCAAGGGGGTGGTCCCCGGGAGGTCGAGGCGCCGGGCACGGCCGGTGGCGAGGTCCAGGATCCCGACACGGGCATCCTCGATGGCGCCGTGCCCCCAACTCTCGTAGAGCACGTGAACGCCGTCGGGTAGGGTGACCGGGAATAGCTGCTGGGTCTCTCCCCGTGCGCTGTCCAACGGGGCCGCGGGGCGAGGGTCTCCGCCCTCCACCGAGACACGCCAGATCTGGGCGGAGGTCGTGACCGTGAAGATGAATTCTCCCGCCGTCGTCCAGTCCAGGCTCACCAGGTTCCCGTAGTCCCCCACCACCTGTGGCGCACCTCCCCCGAGGGAGGCCTTCTGGATCCTGCCTGCCGTCCAGAAGGCGAGGGACGTGCCGTCCGGGGAGAAGGCCGGGATGTATCCGACATCCGTCCCGGGAAGGGCGTGAGCATCGGGCTCGTCCAGGCGGCGCACGTAGATCTTCCGCGCACCCTGCGGGTCGATGGCCGGGAAGCTCACCGCGGATCCGTCGTCGGCGATGGCGACGTCCCCGCTGGAGGCATCCGACGGAACCGCGCGATAGCCCCGGGGCATGTCCAGGTTGAAGGTCACCACCTGGTCGGATTCACCGCCGCCGCCGGGGGTACGCGCCCGATACGCCATCACCGACGACGACAGCGCCAGGAGGGCGAGCACCCAGACCACCGGGTTGCGGACGGTGGCCTTCCACCCGGCGGCTGGGGCGGCACCGTAGGCCCCTCGCGCCGCGAGGGCCGGCGCGCAGGACGGGTTTTCCAGCGCTTCGGCGAAGGCCTGCGCCGTGGGGAAGCGGTCCGCGGGCAGCTTCTCCAGCGCCGTGAGGACCGCCGCGTCCACGTGAGGAGGGATCGTGTGCCGCTGCGTCGTCAGAGAGCGCGGCACCTCGGTGAGCATGCGTGCGGCGATCGCCTGGGCCGTGGAGCCGGTGAAGGGCGGGTCGCCCGTGAGCATCTCGTAGAGCACACACCCCAGGGAGTAGACGTCGGCGCGGGCGTCGATCTCCCGCTCCCCCATGGCCTGCTCGGGGCTCATGTACGTGGGCGTTCCCAGGCTCATCCCCGTCTCCGTCATGCGCGACGAGCCCGCGGTGCTCACCGCCAGCGCGATGCCGAAGTCCGCCACCAGGGGCTGCCCGTCGTGGAGGAGGATGTTCTCGGGCTTGATGTCCCTGTGGATGACGTCCCGGCGATGGGCGTAGTCCAGCGCCGAGGCCACCGCCACGCCGATCTTCAGCGCCTCGGCGACGGGAAGGTGCTTCTCGCGGTCGATCCGGTCTCGGAGCGACTCCCCGTCGATGTACGGCATCACATAGAACAGGAAGGAGTCGGCCTCGCCTGAGTCGAAGAGCGGGAGGATGTGCGGGTGCTGGAGGTTGGCCGTGGTGCGGATCTCCGCCAGGAAGCGCTCGGCACCGATGACCGCGGCCAGCTCCGGGCGGAGGACCTTGAGGGCCACCTTCCGGTCGTGGCGGAGGTCGTGGGCCAGGTAGACCGTGGCCATGCCCCCCGCGCCGAGCTCGCGCTCGATGCGGTAGCGGTCGGAGAGAGCAGCGCTGAGGCGCCTCGGAAGGTCAGCCACGGGATCGCCTCGGGGGCGGACCCCCGCGTCGGCACACGGAGCGGCTACGACTCATCCGCTCGAATTGACATCCAGAAATCCCATCTTGATATTCTTTTTGTGCGTTGTTCTTTATATCTATTGCCAGGTCATTTGGATATATGTCGACGAGGAAGACGACCATCGAGATCGACGAAGAACTGCTCGAGCGAGTCCGGGGCACCCTCGGAACGACCACGCTGAAGGAGACGGTGGACGAAGCGTTCCGCGAGGTGCTGCGTGAGCGGGCACGGCGCGAGGAGGTCGAGGCCCTGAGCACCATGCGCGGCATGGACCTGGACGACGACGACGTCATGGCCGGGGCCTGGAGGGCGTGAGCCGATACCTGGTGGACAAGAGCGCGCTCGCGCGCATGACGTCTGCGCCCGTGCGCGCGCGCCTGGGCCCACTCATCCAGGCGGGAGCCATCGCCACGTGCTCGATCGTCGATCTCGAGGTCCTCTACAGCGCGCGTAATCACGAGGAGCACGAGCGGATCCGCGCACGGCGGCTCCTCGCGTACGAGCGCGTCCCGCTCACCCAGCGGGTCTTCGACCGGGCCGTCGAGGTTCAGGGTGCCCTCGCGCGGACGGGCCATCATCGCCTTCCCATCCCGGATCTCATCGTGGCCGCCGCGGCAGAGTCGGCGGAGCGGATCGTGCTGCACTACGACGCCGACTTCGACCGCATCGCCGAAGTGACCGGGCAGCCGGTGGAGTGGGTGGTACCGCGCGGGAGCGTCTAGGCCCTATCCCGTGGGCGGTTAGGCGCTCGGTGGGCGTCGTCATCGGTTGGCCTCGTCCACAGCTCGTTTCATCTGCGCCACCCAGTTGGGCACGACCCGAAGGTAGCGCTTCGGCTCGTCCTCCTCCGAGCGGACGTAGAGGTCTCGTCCGTCGGGCATGACCTGATAGGACTGCCCCGCGGTCTCGACGTACCCGGGCTCGCTCACCCACCTGCTTCGGGTCGCGACAGGTACCCCACCCGAGAAGTCGAGCGTCGCGCGGTCGAGGGAGGTCGCACTGTCGAATGCCGCGAACACCAGCTCGTGGTCGGAGCGCCACTCCGGCTCGGCCACGGATCCGGTGGCCACCTGGTACCGCTCTCCCGTGGGTGGCATGGGCCCGAGCCAGAGCGTGGAGAGGCTCACGTCGTTGTACGCGAGCCAACGGCCATCCGGGGAGACCACCGGGAAGGATGCGTTGGTGGCGAGGGTGTCCCACGCCACGGGTGTGCTCGTCGGGTCCAGCGACACCGCCGTGTGCGTCTCCCAGAGCCCGCCGGCCACCTGGTTCTCCGACCGCCACGTGAACGCCTCGAACTGGCCCGGCTCCACCGTCATGAGCGATGGCCCCTCGGCTCTATCAGGGTCGCCGACGAAGATCGAATCCTCCACGGTGAAGAGCAGGCGGTCCCCTCCGGGACTCCAGACCGGCTGCCTGATCGTGAAGTGTCGCGCCCACACCTGGTGGTCTCCCGACCTGAGGTCGTAGATCCTGAGCTCGTTGCCCTGAAGCCCGTCCACCACGACGGCGAGGCGACGTCCGTCGGGGCTCACCGACCACAGGTGAAACGCGTCGCGCCCCACGTTCAAGGTGTCGAAGGACCGGCCGTCGGTAGCCACCATGTTGCCCACCGCGCGGTTGACGCCCTGTGCGTAGACCAGGGTCCCGGAGCGCGACAGCGAGAAGCTCCCGGCCCCGACGTACGCGCTGCGATCGAGCCCGGTAACCAGCCGCACAGACCGGCCCACCTGCCCGTTGGAGAGGTCGACCGGAGCGGCGAGGAGGTCGCCCCCTACGGAGAGATAGACGAGGTAGCGTCCGTCCACCACGTGGAAGTCCGAGCCGAACACCCGGGTCGAGTCTGGGGAGTCGGTGCGGAGGATCTCGTCGTTGGTCGTGGTGTCGTGGAAGGCCGTGGTATAGGCCCAGATGTCGCCTCCACCGCCGCAGAGCGTGCGGTTGGAGTCCGAGAGGGGAGCCGGAAGCATGCAGTACGTGACCTGGTGCTCCGTGGTCGGGCCTCCGCCGGGATCGACCCAGCGCGCATGGGTGCCGTCCCCCTCCACCACCTGGATGCGCCCGTCCTCCAGCCACTGCAGGTTGGCCTCGGAGCTTCCGTCCGCCAGCGTGGTGGTCGCGCCTCCGGAGACGGAGACGACCTCCAGGGTCCACTTCGGTGGGCTCCGGAACCTGAGGAATGCGACCCGGGATCCGTCGGGGGAGATCGCCGGGACTCGGCCCTGGTCGGTGCCGTCGATGCGCCGAGTCGTCGCGTCGCGGAGCGAGCGATACCAGAGGGCCGACCCGCCCTTCACCCCGGCCTGGTACACGAGGAAGCTCCCATCGGGCGCGACGGTGAAGGGCTGCTCGTAGGTGACGGCCAGGGGCGCACTGTCCGGCAGGCCGACATCGTACACGGCGGGGCCCGCCCGGCCCACCGGGGCATGCCCCGACGACCAGAGGAGCCCCGCAACCGCAATGACCGCGATGCCGGCCACGCCGCCAACGGCGAGGAAGACCGGGTCACGCCGGCGGGGACGCACCGCACCCGCGGCATCGGCCGACGTCCCTTTCCCCGCCCCGGCTCCGTGCCGGAACGCCGGATCCGTCAGCGCATCGGCAAACGCCTTGGCACTGTCGAACCGATCCGCCGGCAGCTTCTCCAGCGCCATCCCCACCGCCGCCGCCACGTTCGCCGGCACAGACTTCCTCACCTCCCCCACCGGCCGCGCCTCGTCGGCGATGATCTTCACGATGATCTGCTGGGCGGAGCTTCCCGTGTGCGGCGGGTCCCCCGTCAGCATCTCGTACAGCACGCTCGCCAGCGAGTAGACGTCCGCGCGCCCGGTGATCTCCTTGTCCGCCGTCGCCTGCTCCGGGCTCATGTAGTGCGGCGTGCCCAGGCTCATCCCCGTCTCGGTCATGCGCCCGCCCGCCGCCGCGCTCACCGCCAGCGCGATCCCGAAGTCCGCCACCATGGGTCGGCCGTCGTGCAGCAGGACGTTCTCCGGCTTGATGTCCCGGTGGATCACCCCGTGCCGGTGCGCGTAGTCCAGCGCGTCCGCCACCTCCCGGGTGATGCGCACCGCTTCGTCCACGCCGAGCTGCGTCTCCCGGTTCAGCTTGTCCCGCAGCGTCTCTCCCTCGATGTACGGCATCACATAGAACAGGAAGCCGTCGGCGGTCCCCGAGTCGAAGAGTGGAAGAATATGTGGGTGCTGCAGTTGCGCCGTTGTGGTGATCTCCTGGATGAAGCGCTCGGCACCCAGGACCGCTGCCAATTCCGGCTTCAGCACCTTGATGGCCACCTGGCGCTGATGCTTCAGGTCCTCGGCCAGGTAGACCGTGGCCATGCCGCCCGCGCCGAGCTCGCGCTCGATGCGGTAGCGGTCGGCCAGGGCCGAGGTGAGGCGGTCGGCGGGGGCCGTCATCGGTTCACCTCTTTCGCCTCACGCTCCGCCCACCCGGTGAG
>JAJDNI010000178.1 GCA_022340755.1 Gemmatimonadota bacterium | reverse complement strand
TCTCGTACGTGAGCCAGTGCATGACCCTCCTTCCCGGTGACGTCATCTCCACGGGCACACCGGCGGGGGTGGGGCTGGGGATGAAGCCCCCCCGATACCTGAAGCCCGGAGACGTGGTCGAGTTGGGGGCCGACGGGTTGGGCACGGCCCGGCAGAACGTCGTCGCAGCGACACCGACCCCCGCATGACCCGCATAGACGCGCATCAGCATTTCTGGCGCTTCGACCCAGTACGCGACGCGTGGATCACCTCGGACATGGTCCGCATTCGGCGGGACTTCCTCCCTCCCGACCTGGAGCCCGAGCTGCGAGCCAGCGGTATGGACGGGTGCGTGGCGGTGCAGGCGGACCAGTCGGAGGACGAGACGCGCTTTCTCCTGGATCTCGCCCATCGCCACGACTTCGTGCGCGGAATCGTAGGCTGGGTGAACCTCCTATCGTCGGATCTCGACTCGTCCCTGGCTCGCTTGTCGCAGGACCCGCTCCTCAAGGGCGTGCGCCACATCGCCCAGGCCGAGGCGGACGACTTCCTGGGTCGGAACGACGTGATCGATGGCATCGCACGCCTACGCGATTTCGGGCTGGCTTTCGACGTGCTAGTCTACGAGCGCCAGCTGCCGGCAGCGATCGACCTGGCCGAGCGCCTTCCCGACCAACCGCTGGTGCTCGACCACCTCGGCAAGCCGCGCATCCGCGAAGGTCTCCTGGAGCCATGGGCCACCCACCTGAGGGAGCTCGGGCGACACGGCAACGTCTGGTGCAAGGTGTCCGGTATGGTCACCGAGGCCGACTGGAAGAGCTGGCGCGATACCGACCTGCGCCCCTATCTGGACGTGGCGTTCGAGGCCTTCGGATCAGGCCGTCTCATGTTCGGCTCCGACTGGCCTGTGTGTCTCCTGGCAGGACCCTACGGCCAGGTATCGACCGTTGTGGAGCAGTATTCTCAGGGCCTCGCCGGCGACGAGCGGAACGCGCTGTTCGGAGGCAACGCATCGCGATTCTACAGCCTCGACGAAAAGGCGGGGACGTGAGGGCTGTTCCGGAGCGCGGCGCTCGCCGGCCCCCCTATCCCGGAAGGAGCATATGGATCTCGACTTGAGGGACAGGGTGGTGCTGGTCACCGGTGGAGCCAAAGGAATCGGCGAAGCCATCACCCGGGCCGTGGCGGCGGAAGGTGCGGTGCCGGCGGTGGTGGATCGCGACGAGGACGCCGGAGTGGCGCTCCGAGACGAGCTCGGCCGCAGCGGCACCCGCTGCGTGCTGGTAGTGGCTGATCTCATGGAGCCCGGAGCGTGCGCCCGTGCCGTGGAAGAGACCCTCGCCGCGACAGGCCGCATCGACGCCCTGGTGAACAACGCAGGGGTCAACGACCGGGTCTCGTTGAAGCACGGGACCGCCGATGAGTTCGTTACGTCCCTTCGCAGGAGCCTGGTCCACTACTTTGAGGCCGCGCATCACGCGCTCCCCGCGCTCACCGAAGCCCGGGGCGCCATCGTGAACATCGCGTCCAAGGTGGCCGTCACGGGCCAGGGAGGGACGTCGGGGTACGCCGCCTCCAAAGGGGGCATCCTCGCCCTCACTCGCGAGTGGGCGGTGGAGTTGCTCGCCTCGGGAATCCGCGTGAACGCCGTGGTACCCGGGGACGTCATGACACCCCTGTACCGGCAGTGGCTCGACACCTTTCCCGATCCGGCCGGGAAGCTGGACGAGATCGTTCGCAACATCCCGCTGGCGCGTCGTATGACCGAACCCGAAGAGATCGCGGCGACGGTGTTGTTCCTCCTCTCCCCGCGCTCGGGACACATGACGGGGCAGCATCTCTACGTGGATGGAGGCTATGTGCACCTGGACCGGGCGCTCACGTAGGAACCACCCCGGGGCGACTCCACCAACTTTCATCGAGAGGCTGCATGACCCAGAAGGCTCCCTTCACCGAGCGACGCTACGTCGTTCCCCTCGTATTGGTCACCAGCCTCTTCTTGCTGTGGGCGTTGGGGGTCAACCTCAACGACATCCTCATCCCGCACCTCAAGAGGGCCTTCGGCCTCACCGACTTCCAGTCGTCACTCATCCAGACGGCGTTCTTCGGGGGGTACTTCCTGGCCGCCCTCCCCGCGGGATGGTGGATGCGTCGGGTGGGCTATCGGAAGGGGATCCTCACGGGACTGCTCGTATGCGCCACCGGGGCCTTCCTCTTCATTCCCGCCTCGTACATCCGTCTCTATCCCATCTTCCTGTTCGCCCTCTTCGTGATGGCCTGCGGCCAGTGCTTCCTCGAAGTCGGCGCGAACCCCTACGTCACGACGTTGGGACCTGAGGAAACGGCCCCATGGCGGTTGAACACCGCGCAGTCGGCCAACTCTGTTGGCGCGGTGATCACCCCCATCATCGGCGCGACCTTCATCCTCTCCGGAGCCGGTGCGGGCAACACCGACACCACCGCCATGACACCGGAGCGCCTGGAGGCCTTCCGTGCCATGGAAGCGGGGATGGTGAGGGGGCCGTACCTGGTCATTGCCGGGATCTTCCTCTTCGTGGCCTTCCTCTTCTGGAGGACACACCTCCCGGAGGTCGCCGAGGAGACGGTGGAAATCACCGATCGTCGGGCGGCACGGCGCGGCGGGGGCATCCTCTCTCACGGTCACCTGGTGAGAGGAGTGCTGGCGCAGTTCCTCTACGTCGGCGCCCAGGTGGGGGCCGCCAGCTTCGTGATCCGGTTCGTCGAGCACACCGTGCCCGGAACGCCGGACAAGGCCGCTGCCCGATTCCTCATGTACCATCTCATCGGGTTCATGCTGGGGCGGTTCTTCTCCGCGGGCGCGATGAAGTACATGAGCGCCCCCAGATTGTTGGCCTTCTTCGCTGTAGGGGGCATGGCCGCCGCCGGGGTGGCGGTGGGAGGCACCGGGATGCTCGCCGTCTGGATGGTCGTGCTGCTCGGCTTCTTCAACTCGATGATGTTCCCAACGATCTTCGCGTTGAGCCTAGAAGGCCTCGGCCCTCATAGGAAGCTCGGCGCATCCTTGCTTGTGATGTCCATCGTGGGCGGCGCGGTCCTCCCGGCCATCATGGGCCTGGTATCGGATCGGCACACGATCCAGACCGCGTTCCTGGTTCCCATCGTCTGCTACGCCTACGTCTTCTACTTCGCCGTCCGCGGACATCGACCGACAGTGCGGGGTCCAAACCCCATTGCTGCGACGGCCTGACCCAGGAGCACCCCATGGCCGCGACCCGACGCTATTGCCTTGCCCTGGACCTGAAGGACGATCCTGCGCTCATCGCGGAGTACGAGCGCCATCACGAGAGGATCTGGCCCGAGATCACGGAGAGCATCCGCTCCTCCGGCATCACGGACATGGAGATCTACCGCACGGGCAATCGCCTCTTCATGGTCATGGAGGTCGCCGACGGCTTCTCCTTCGAGGCCAAGGCCGCGGCCGACCTCACCAACCCCAAGGTGCGAGAGTGGGAAGCGCTGATGTCCACGTTCCAGCAGGCGCTTCCCTGGGCGGCTCCCGGCGAGAAGTGGGCCCTCATGACGCGCATCTTCGAGCTGGAGAAGGCCTAGCGAGGCTCCATCCTCACCTCTTGCGCCGGAACGTCCCGAAGTCCTCCAGGTCCACCGAGACGATGCGGCCGCGCTCGTCCAGCGCGAACGTGGCGAAGGAGCGTCCGTCTCCCGCCCGTCGCCACTTCGCCCGGAAGATGTCGTGGTGCCAGTGCTCGAGGTCGGCCACAAAGTCGGGGGAGTAGTGCAGGACCAGCCCGCTCCCTTCGTGGGTGACGGTGAGGTCACCCCAGAGATCGCTGGAGTAGGTCCCTGCGTAGGCGTCCAGGGGAAGCGACAGTGTCGTGCCTTGTAGTCGTGACGCCTCCAACTCCTGTTCCCTGTGCGCCGCGCGCGCTTCCGAGCGCCGCGCCAACGTCAGGTACTCGGCGTTCCAGTCGACGGGCTTCTCGCCCATGAGGGCATCCAGGATGCGGTACATGAGCGCGATCTGCAGGTCGCTGCTGCTGAGATTGGCGATGACCACCACGCCGATCCTCTCCGAAGGGATCATCCCCACCTGCGTGCGCGTGTAGTTGATGGAGCCCGAGTGGTCGATGAGCGTCCGACCGTGGTAGTCCTGCACATCCCATCCGAGCCCGTAGGCCCGCAGGTGCATGTCCGGAAACATGCGCCGGGTCACGCTGTCGATGGGGATGAGCGTCTGCGGTGTGTACATCTCGGCCAGGGCCGAATCGCTCAGTAGCCGCTTGCCCCCGTACGTGCCTCCGTTCAGGTGCATCCGGACCCATTGCGCCATGTCGTGCACGCTCGACCAGATGGCCCCGGCACCGCCGATGTCATCGTAGTCCCGCCGAGGCACGACCTGGATAGTGCCGTCCACGGGCGCGTGCGACGACGACACGTTCGCGCGCTCCTCGACCACGGCAGCGCGCGTAGTGCTTCTCGTCATGTCCAGGGGCACGAAGATGCGTTGCGCGACGAAGTCGTCCCAGCCCATTCCCGACACGCGTCCCACGATCTCGCCCGCCGTGATGAACATCAGGTTGTTGTATCCGTACCGGGACCTGAAGCTCGTCACCTGCGGCAGGTATCGAAGGTGGTGGATGATCTCCGCCCGATCGAAGGGAGCTGCGATCCAGAGATTGTCATCTCGAGCCACCCCCGCCCGGTGGGTCAGAAGGTCGCGGACCCGGATCTCGCGCGTCACCCACGGATCCTCCACCTCGAAGCCTGGGAGATCACGAGTGACGGGATCGTCCCAGGAGAGCTTCCCCTCGTCCACGAGCATTCCCAGCGCCGCCACGGTGAACGCCTTCGTGGTCGACGCGATGGCGAACAGCGTGTTCCCGTCCACCGCGCCCTCGCTCCCCAGCTCCCGGACGCCATACCCCCTCTCGAAGATCACGGAGTCATTACGGACCACGGAGATAGCGAGCCCAGGGACGTTCCAATCCTCCATTGCGGACTCGACGTAGTCGTCGAGCCCGCCGAGAGGCGTCGCTTGGGCGCGGGCTGTGCGGGGGGCCGCGCAGACAACAACGGAAAAAATCGTGGCAATGCCTATGCTGACGTCGATAGGGCGACGGCGACGCATTATGAGTCCCCCTGTTCGGGACGGACACGGATGTGTGGCAGGACAGCGGCCGGGCCGA
>JAJDNI010000169.1 GCA_022340755.1 Gemmatimonadota bacterium | reverse complement strand
AGCGCGCCGTGGGTTCGACGGGAGCACGCAGGCACCGCGATGGTCTCCGGAAACGGCAGGACAGCGGTAACGGAGGGGGTGGGATTCGAACCCACGAGGGCTTTCGCCCGCCGGTTTTCAAGACCGGTGCATTGAACCGCTCTGCCACCCCTCCAGGCGACCGTTAAGATGCGGTTGGTTCCGGCCACCATCAACCGGACGCGTCTCGGACGCGGTGGCCTTCCCCTGGCGCCGTTAACGTTTTCTCCCCTTCACCGCTCCACATCCCCGGGAGAGGGCAACGTGAAGGGGGGATGATGTTGACAATGCACAGAATAACTCAGGGGATGATCGCCGTGGCCGCTGCTGGCTTGCTATCGGCGTGCAGCACCCAGACTTCGACGGGCGTGGTGATGCCGACAGGCACCGTCGCGTTCAGCGAGCCAGCGGGGGGCGAGGTCTATCAGATGGGAGACACGGTGACCTGGTCCTGGTCCTGCTCGGACTGCACCAACGTGCCGGCCGACGACTATTTGCAGGTGTTCGCCTACGACGGCCAGGGTACGTATCTGGTTGCAGACACCGCTCAGATGACGGACAGCGCGTCCTGGGTGGTGGGAACGTCGCTGCAGAACGTGACGCTGCTGCCTGGCACCTACATGGCTGTCGCGCAGGACGTGGACGGGTACTACCAGGCGCAGAGCCGGTTCTTCGACCTAGCCGCCACGGCGAACTAGCTCAGAAAACAAGACAGCGCGTGTCGCCGCGAGCCGGACCCCTGTCGGTAGCAGGGGGTTCAACTCCGCGACATGAGCGATCGATCATCTGGGGAGACCACATCTCCCTCGCGCTGGAAGCGTGCCTTCGTGTGGGCGGAGCGGCTCGTGACGGCGGGGTTGTTGGTCTTCGTCGCGGTGCGACTGGGACCACAGCTCGGTGCCCTCACGGGGCTGGCGCCCGAAGGTCCGCGCGCACCTTCGTACGCCCTCGTCACTCTCGACGGGGATACGATTCACTCCGCCGACCTGAGCGGGAAGGTCGTCGTGGTGAATTTTTGGGCTACGTGGTGCATTCCGTGCCGCCTGGAGATGCCATCGCTGGAGAAGCTTCACGAGCGTCACCACGGTGAGGACCTGGTGGTTCTGGGGTTCGACACCGACGTGGGCAACGAATCGGGGGTGCGCCGGTTCCTGGCCGAGCGGGGCGTTACCTATCCAGTGGGACGCGCGACGGCCCGACAGCGTGCAGCCTTTGGGGGCATTCCCGGAATTCCCACGACGTTCATTGTCGACCGTTCCGGAGTGATCCGACACAAGGTGGTCGGGTACTTCGCCCCGCCGGCGCTCGAAGCCGCGGTGTCCCGCCTCCTGGACGACCCCGCCGCCGGCGTTCCCTAGTGGCGGAAGAGCCTCCGGCCAGTGAACACCATGGCGATGCCGTGCTCTTCGGCGGCGTCGATCACCTCCTGGTCCCGCACCGAACCACCGGGCTCGACGATGGCCTTCACGCCTGCCTCCGCCGCGGCGTCCACGCCGTCCCGGAAGGGGAAGAACGCATCGGAGGCCAACACCGACCCGCTCAGGTCGATGCCCGCCGTCGCCGCCTTCATCACCGCGATCTTCGAGGCATCGACACGGCTCATCTGCCCGGCACCGATCCCCAGAGTGGCTCCCCCACCCGCCATGAGGATGGCGTTGGATTTCACGCCGTACACCGCGGCCCACGCGAACCGGAGGTCGTCCAGCTCGGTGTCGGTGGGAGCGCGCTTCGTCACGGCCTTCCACGCGCCGTCGCTTACGCCGTAGAACGGGGGCAAGGGCGGTGTCTCGGCGAGCATCCCTCCATACACGCTACGCATCACGCGAGGCGTGGGCACCATGTTGTGCCCAGCGACGAAGCGGCACGCACCCTGGATGTCCTCGGGCGCTTCCGCCCACCACCCGGACTTCGGCTCGAACGGCAGATGCGTGTCCGCTCCGGGGAAGGTCATGACGCGGATGTTCTTTTTCTGCGTGAGCAGCGACATGGCCTCGTCGCTGTACGAGGGAGCCATGATGCACTCGATGAAGAGCTTCGACATGAGCTCGGCCGCCTCCGCGTCCACGGGCCGGTTCACGGCGATGACCGATCCG
Organism: Gemmatimonadota bacterium; assembly: GCA_022340755.1. GTDB lineage: Bacteria > Gemmatimonadota > Gemmatimonadetes > Longimicrobiales > Gaopeijiaceae > SZUA-318. The sequence continues at coordinate 2,023 of JAJDNI010000169.1, read as the reverse complement.
AAGGCGCTCATGGGATCGCAGCGGAGCGCCTTCTCGTACGCTTCCGCCAGCGTGTCGCCGACGGCGAGGCCGCACGGCGTCGTGTGCTTCACGATGCACACAGCCGGCCGGGGTGAGAATGCGAAGGGAGCCAGGGACAGCAACGCCCCGTCCAGGTCGAGGATGTTGTTGTACGACAGCTCCTTCCCATGATGCTGCTTCAGCGCGGCCAACCCCACCGACGATCCGAGGCCGTAGAACGCCGCCCCCTGATCCGGGTTCTCGCCGTAGCGCAGGGTCTGGACCCGGCTGAGGTTCACCATCAGATCCTCGGGGAAGATCGGTACCTCCGCGCCCTGCCGCTCCAGATACGCAGCGATGGCCGCGTCGTACGCGCTGACGTGCCGAAACACCTTGGTGGCCAGGCTCCGTCGGAGCGCCGCCTCGTTCCCGTCGCCGTCCAGCGCCCTCACGACGGCGCCGTAGTCCGTCGGGTCCACGACCACCCACACGCCCTCGTGGTTCTTCGCCGCGGCCCGGATCATCGTGGGCCCACCGATGTCCACCTTCCCCATGGCCTCCGTCAGGTCCACATCCCCCCGAGCGATGGTCTGGCGAAAGGGGTACAGGTTCACCGCGACCAGATCGATGGTGCCGTATCCTTGTTCCTCCAGCGCGGCCAGGTCGTCCTCCCTGCCCCGGCGCGCGAGAATGCCGGCATGGACGGCGGGATGGAGGGTCTTCACGCGGCCGCCCATCATCTCGGGATGTCCGGTGACGTCGGCCACGTCGCGCACCTCGAGGTCGGCTTCCCGGAGCGCCGCAGCGGTGCCCCCCGTCGACAACAGCTCCCACCCGCGCCCCGCGAGTGACCGTGCGAAGTCGACGATTCCGGTCTTGTCGGACACGCTCAGGAGCGCCCGCTTCATATCAGCATCCCTCGGGTTTGCGGTCAGCGTTCGGATGAATCGACGTTCGGCGATCCGGGAGCCGCCAACGTGGTCTCTTCGGCGGTCGCCGCCAAGGTGAAGGCCTCTCCCGGCAAGGCCATCGGCACGGGCTCCCTGCCCTCCAGGACGGCTCGGCAGACGTGGTCGGCGACCAGCGGATAGAGCAGGTGCTCAACCTCGAGGACACGGGCGGCCAGCAGCTCGGGAGTGTCCGCGGGCAGAACGGGCACCGGCCACTGAGCGACGATTGAGCCGCGATCGTACTCCTCGTCCACGATGTGGACCGTGGGCCCGCTCAGGCGCGTGCCGGACTCGATGACCGCCCGGTGAACGTTCATCCCGTACATCCCCTTGCCGCCGAACGCCGGCAGGAGGGCCGGATGGATGTTGAGGATCCGACGCCGGTAGGCGGACACCAGCCGGGGCGGGAGGAGCTTCAGGTATCCGGCCAGGAACACCACATCCACGCCGTGCTCCCGCAGGGCGCCGATGGTCTCCACCGCGACCTCTTCCGGGGTCCGGCCCTTCGTGAGAATGACGCGCGTCTCCACACCCGCACGGCGGGCGCGCTCCAGCGCCCCCGCGCTCTCCCGGTCGCTCACTACCAGCGCCACGCGCCAGCACGGGTCGGTCGCTTGGTGATCAAGGAGGGCCTGCAGATCCGTGCCGCCGCCGCTGGCGAAGACAGCCGCCCGTAGTCGATCAGCCACGGTAGACCCATGGGACCATGGCGGCGCCCGCCGCCGAGGGCGATGATGAACGCGGGGGGGACCCGCGGCGATTCATACCAACTCACCCCCGAAGTGGGGGATCAGGAAGGGGTTGTCTGCGCGCTCGTCGCCCACGGTGGTCGCGGGGCCATGCCCCGGGTGCAGGACCATCTCGTCCGGAAGGGTGAGCACCTGGCTCCGAATGGAGCGCATGAGGGTGTGGAAGTCTCCTCCAGGGAGATCCGTGCGCCCGATCGCTCCCTGGAAGACCACGTCCCCCACCAGGGCGAAGCTCGCTTCCTCGGAAACAAAGATCACGTGCCCCGGTGCGTGGCCGGGAGCGTGGCGGACCTCGAGCGTCGACTCCCCGAATGCGTATCGCTG
>JAJDNI010000154.1 GCA_022340755.1 Gemmatimonadota bacterium | reverse complement strand
GTCCGACAGGGTGGACCTGCTCGAAGCCGGCGCCGACGACTGTCTGAGCGGTGGCGTGGACATCCCCGAGCTCGGCGCACGCATCCGGCAGGCCGTGGAAAGCGGGGGGAAGCCCGCTCCGAAGGGAGAGCGGGAGAAGCACATGCCACTCAAGGGAGGCCTGGTGGATCCAGTGGCCTTCGACGCGGAGGTCCGTGCTCGCCTCGATGATCCCTGGAAGTCCGTCCTCACGATTCTGAAGGTCACGGAGGACGCCAACGAATCGTCACGCTTGAAGGGCTTTCTTCTCGCCGAAATCAGAGCGGAGCAGGGTGACCTCGTCACCGTAACGACCATGGGCACGGTGGTCCTGCTGCAAGGGGCGCGGCGTGACGCGGCGGGGGCGTTCGTCGCCCGTGTGCGCCAGAGGCTGGAGTCGGAGGGAAAGGGCGCCGCTTCGGTGCGCTGGGACGTACTCTCGCATCAGGGGAACCGGCAGGGGATCCTCGACCTGACGGCGTCGCTCATGGCGGCAGGCACGTCGGCTCCGCCCTCGGACAGTGGAGGCATTCTTGGGTCGGAGGGCTGAACCCGGCCGCAGGCCGGTCAGGTACGCCTTCGGCTTCGCCTCCACGGCCGGCATCCTTGGAGGGATGACGCTCGTGCTGGTGCTGGTCATCCTCCCTCGTCGGTATGTGCTCCATGCCGGTCTGCGCGAATCGGGCGTGAGCTTCCCGGCGAAAGCCGCTCCGTTCACGCCGCCTCCGGAGCAGCCTCGACCGGCCGTCGTCAGGCCGCTACCGGCGACGCCACCCCAACCCGGCCCCGCAGAGCGGTTCTGGGACGAGGTGATGCCGCTGCTGAAGGCAGGGCGCTACGAACGGACGTTTCCGTTGTTCCAGTCATACCTCCGCGACCACCCCACCGACCGCAATGTGCGACGCGAGTGGGCCATCACCCTCGACCGGGCCGGACGGTCTGACATGGCCGCCGCAACGTATTCGGCCCTGCTGCGGGAGCATGATGACCCGGAGGTGCGCCTGCTCTACGCGCGAAGCCTGAGGGACGCGGGCCATATCGACGAGGCGGAAGAGCAGTATCGGATCCTCCGTCGGGAGCGCCCGGGCGACGTGGCGGTGGCTTTCGAGTCGGCTCAGGCCCTGGCCTGGGGAGGGCACTACGAGGACGCCGCGGAGATCCTCTCCGGCATCCTGGAGTCGCACCCCGACCAGGGCGAGGCCCGTGTCGAGCTGGCGCGCGCCTACTACTCCGCGGGACGGCTCGAAGACGCCCGGGCGGCACTCGATGCCCTGTCACCGGACCAGCTCGCGACGCTTGGCGCCGATCAGCTCCAGACCGACATCGTGGCAGCATTGACGCCGCCTCCCGCGCCCGAGCCCCCGGAGCCGTCCCTGACCCAGCGCGCCGAGCAGGCTCTCTCGACCGGGGAGTACCGGGCGGCCGCGGACCTGTACGAGGAGGCTCTCAAGGCGACGCCGGCCGATACGGCCCTGCTTCGCCAGTACGCCGATGTGCTCCAGTACCGACTCGAGGACATGGAGGGGGCGCGCGAGTCCCTGCTGCGGCTCGAGCCGGCCCGTGCCGGTGACGCGAACCTGTCGTTCCGCATCGCGCAGCTCCAGGCGTGGACGGGACAGCACCAGGAGGCCATGCAACGTCTGGAGCAGCTGATCTTGGCACAGGCCGCCGACACGTCCGGCGCGCAACCGGACCTCCCACGCCGGGCGGCGGAGCGGGCCCTTCTCGGCGATCTGTACCGATGGGACGGGCTCCGCGTGATGTCCGCGGCGACGTACGAGCGGGCGCTTGTCGATGATTCCACCAACGCGTCCGCACAGACGGGTCTCGAGACCCTGCATTCGGACGTGGACAAGCAGGTCGAGAACGAGGAGAATCCGCGCCTGGGCACGGCCGTCTCTTCCTACTCCGATTCGGACGACTTTACAAGCCTCGACCTGGCTCTGGAGGGCGTGGCCCTCGACGGAACCTGGGTGGTGGGCGCGCGCTCGGGTTCCCGGATCGTCCGTGGCGACGGCGTGGACGGTCTGACGGGAAGCGAGCGCGGCCTGTTTGCGGACGTGCAGCTTGGGCGCTGGTGGCGCTGGGGAACGCTACGCACGGCCCTGCGTCTGGGCATGGAGCGATTCCCGGTGGCGGGCACGGACGCCATGGTGGACGCGTCGCTGCTTTTCGACCGGCCGGGCTCGTTCCGCACGGAAGTCGTCTACCATCACGGGCCGGCCTATCCGGTGACGGTCACCAGGTCGTCGCTCATGGCCGGCGTCCGCATGGATCGACTCACGCTCACCGCCTCGCGGCAGCTGTTCGGCCCATGGAGCCTCGCGTTGCTTGGCGACGTGGCCCGGTTGAGCGCGCCCGACGCGGCGTCCTGGCCGAATGCGAAGTCGAGCACGCGCCTGGAGGGCAGCGTCAGCCTGGGGAGGTCGTTCTCTCCCGGGTTGACCCTCGGCGTGTCCGGTGACGCGCTCACGTACACGAATGCCGCCCCCGTCTCGAATGCGGTCCGGCTTTTCTGGGACCCGAAGGCGGTCTTCTCGCTCGGCGTCTACGCACAGTGGTCTCGGTCGCTGGGCGACCGCTGGGATCTGAGCGGCAGGGTGGCTCCCAGCTTTGCGCTCATCGATGAGCGCACCCGATCCGGCTTCGATCGCGTGCCCCACATCTCCGCCGACGGAGGGCTGGCCTATCACACCGGTGGGGTGAGCACCAAGCTCGACCTCTTTTACTATCAGGGACGTTTCAACGGCTATCGGGCCTATGGCGCCCGGCTGTCGGTCAGCGCCACCGATCTCTTCCGTCGAGGTGGACGATGAGCAGGCGGCGCCCAAGCATCTTCGCATCGCTGGTCCTGGTGGAGCTGGCGGTGCTCGGCACGGTGCTCTTCGTCGTGTGGGCGGTCCACTCCCCGGTGAGCGTACAGGCGACACTGCTGAGAATCGTGTTCGTCAGCTTACTGATCTTCCTCGCGATCCTGTTCGTCCGGTACTTCGCACTGCTCTGGTTCGCGTACCTGGAACACGCCGAGCGCAACGTGCTGGGCCCCAAAGACCAGAGAGATCTTCCGCCGATTTCAGTGATCGTGCCCGCGTACAACGAGGCATCCGTGATCGAAGAGGCCCTGGCGAGCCTCGCGGCCATGGACTACCCGATCTACGAGGTCGTCGTCATCGACGACGGCTCCACGGACGACACGCTGAAGCGGGCCGCCGAATGGGAGGGCACCCACGGCAGCGCGGAGTTCCGGGTCTTCACCAAGCCGAACGGCGGCAAGGCCTCCGCCCTGAACACGGGCATCGCGGTGTCGCGCTACCCCTTCCTCTTTTGCATGGATGCGGACTCGCGCCTCGAGCGACAGACGCTGAGGCACGCCATGCGCCCGATGGACGACGAGTCCGTGGGAGCCGTCGCGGGCAACGTGAAGGTGGAGAACCGTCGCAAGATAATCGGGAAGCTCCAGGCTCTCGAGTACATCGAGGGACTGAACATGCCACGGCGAGCCCAGGGCTTCATCGCGGCGGTGAACATCGTGCCGGGTCCGGTGGGACTCTTCCGGCGCCAGGCGCTCGACGAGGTGGGGGGATACGATACCGACACGTTCGCGGAGGACGCGGACCTGACCCTGAAGTTGGTGGCCGGGGGCTGGAAAGTCGTCTACGAGGACAATGCCATCGCTTGGACGGAAGCTCCGGAGCGGTGGCTGGATCTGGTGCAGCAGCGCTACCGATGGACCCGGGGCATCCTCCAGTCCCTCAAGAAGCGCAAGGAAATCTTCCTGCGGCCGTTCCCGGACTTCCCGCTGTGGCTCTCGGTGCTGGAGATGGGCTTCGAGGCGGTTCTCTGGCCGATCCTCAACGTCTACGCGAACCTCTTCTTCGGGCTGGTGGCGATCCTGTTCGGGGCCGGCGAGCTGCTCCTCTATTGGTGGATCCTC